>CANBEI010000022.1 GCA_947367565.1 uncultured Candidatus Saccharibacteria bacterium
CCCCCATTTTCAAGCAGAAGACGGCATACGCGATCCTGAGATGTCTCGTGGGCTCGGAGATGTGTATAAGAGACAGGGTCGTGTGCCGGATTTGCCGGGTGTTCGCTATCATATTGTCCGTGGTACGCTCGACTTACAGGGTGTCCAAGGTCGCAAGCAGGGTCGTTCTAAGTACGGAGCCAAGAAGGGAGAATAATTATGCCAAGGAAAGTTACTAAATCTCTTCAACGTAAAGTTTCACCAGATCGCAAATACCAGAGCATGCTCGTGCAGCGTTTGATCAACAAGTCAATGCTCGACGGCAAGAAGCAGACCGCTGAGCGTGCTGTTTATGCCGCGCTTGAAGGTGCTGCAAAGAAGCTCGGATCTGAAGATCCAGTTGAGGTTTTCGAGAAGGCTCTCGCGAACATTAGCCCGGATTTCGAGGTGAAGTCTCGCCGTGTCGGTGGTGCGAACTACCAGATTCCGTTTCCGATTTCAGGGCACCGTCAACAGCATTTTGCGTTTTCATGGCTCGTCCAGGCTGCTCGCGCACGCCAGGGTATGCCATATGCGAAACGTCTCGAGCTTGAGATTGTTGATGCGTATAACGAAACCGGTGCCGCCTTCAAGAAGAAGGAAGACTGCCACCGTATGGCCGAAGCCAACCGTGCGTTCGCGCATTTTGCTCGCGCATAATGGTTTACGAAACACTAAAAGTCCCGTCATAAGGCGGGACTTTTTTGAATTCAACAAATTTTCTCTAAATTAGGTCTTAATTTTCTATAAGTCTTATGCTATAATAAACCAAAGTAGAAGTAGGAGGCAATAAAAATGGTAAGACTAGCGATAAACGGTTTTGGAAGGATTGGGCGTCAAGCTTTCAAGATCGCTTTTGAGCGTCGCGACGCCGAAATTATTGCTATCAATAGTCTGGGTGACCCGAAGACTTTTGCCCACTTGTTGAAGTATGATTCCGCCTATGGTGTTTATGATCATGAGGTTAGCTATGATGATAAGCATATTATCATCGACGGGATGAAGATTCTCTTCCTTAGCGAACCGGAGCCGATGCGTTTACCATGGGATAGGCTAAAAATTGACGCCGTTATGGAATGCACTGGGAGATTTTGTAATCCAGCTGATGCGCGCGCGCATATTAAGGCAGGTGCTCGCAAGGTGATTATTTCCGCTCCAGCGAAAGGAACCGGCGCTAAGACCGTTGTGCTCGGAGTAAACGAGGAAGTTGTGACGGCTGACGATGAGATTCTGTCTTGTGCTAGCTGTACGACGAATTGTATTGCTCCGGTGATGAAAGTAATTGAAGACAATTTTGGTGTCGAAAAAGCTATGATGACGACCGTACATTCGTATACCGCGTCACAGAAGTTGCAAGATGACGCTGCGAAGGATTTGCGCGAAGCACGTGCCGCTGCAGTAAATATCGCTCCAACGACCACAGGAGCTTCGAAAGCGACTGCTCTGACGATCCCGAGTCTTGAGGGTAAGTTTAACGGGCTGAGTGTGCGAGTCCCGACGCTCGTGGTCTCGCTGGCAGATATTACGGCTGTGTTGAAGCGTGATGTAACGAAAGAGGAGTTGAACGAAGTTCTAGAGAAGGCTTCGCGCGAACCATATTATGAAGGTATTTTGGCCGTAACGCACGATGAATTGGTGAGTTCCGATTTTCGTGGAAATTCGCATTCGGCAGTAGTTGATCTGCCATTGACTGATGTTGTGGGTGGAAATTTGATAAAAATTATTGCCTGGTACGACAACGAATGGGGCTATTCAAATCGCCTCGTCGAGCTGTCAGTTGACTTTGGGCGCGAAGTATAGGAGGAATATGCCAGAATACCACATTTATCTCGGAGCAGATCACCGCGGATACAAAATCAAAGAAGAACTTTTTCCAATTTTAAGTGATTGTCATGAGAACGTGATCGTTGAAGATCTCGGTGCTGAAGCATACAACGAAGATGACGATTTCAATGACCCAGCGATTGCTGTTGCTCAGGCTGTGGCGAATGATGAACATGGGTTGGGTGTATTGCTGTGCGGATCGGCGCATGGCGTGACAATGCAGGCGAACCGTATTCGTGGCGCTCGTGCGATTAACGCTCCGAATGAGGCTAGCGCAAAGATCGGCCGTGAACACGATCATGCGAATATCCTGTGTTTGCCGGCAGATGAGTTGGACGCCGACAGTGCTGAGAAGGTTATCAAGGCTTTTTGTCATACTCGACCATCACAGGATGAAAGATATGTTCGGAGGGTGAAGCGTTTGGATGAAGGCGAAAAAGACGAAGAAGGCGAAGTTGAATTTGGCTTTAGCGTCAAGACCTTTAAAGATGACGGCGAGACTGAGGATAGCGAGGAGGAATAAAAAGTGGCGGTAATTGTCCCGACCATTACTACGGATAGTCCAGAAGTTTTTGCGCAAAGTCTGCAGACTTTTAGTGGATTTACGAAGCGCGTGCAGATTGATGTTTCGGACGGTAGTTTTGCTCCGACTACGACTGTACCACTGCAGGGAATGAGTGTACCGGAGGGGTTGACGGTTGATTTACATTTGATGTCGGCTCGTCCGAGCGAGCATTTGCCGGAAATCTTAGCCTTGAAACCGAGTTTATGCATCTTACACGCTGAGGCGGATGATGACCTTGCGAGTGTATTTCAAAAGTTGAAAGAAGCTGGAATTAAGACTGGGGTAGCGCTCGTGAAAACGACTTTCCCGGGCCGAGTGAACGAGCTATTGGCGCAAGTCGACCATGCCATGATTTTTGCCGGCGACCTTGGGCGCCAGGGTGGTGCTGCCGACATGATGCAGACCGAGAAGGTTCCGTTGCTCAAGGCCGTAAAAAGCAGCTTAGAGATTGGTTGGGACGGCGGGGCGAACTTAAGTAACGTTCGCGCGATCGCGCATGCTGGAGTCGAGGTGATTAATGTTGGTAGTGCGATTACGAATGCCGACGACCCAGCCGAAATGTACCAAGCGCTAATTACTGAATCCGAGAAGAAGGGTGTACTGATTTAGATGGCGCGTATCGTCTCGTTAGGCAGTGCCTTACAGGATATCTACTTGATAGACCGTGACGATTTTGTCGGCAGTAAGGTCGCTGGGAACTCAATTTTTGGCGAACTCGTGATTGGTACAAAAGTCGATATTGACCGCGCGAGTTATGAAGTTGGCGGAGGCGGGACGAATAGCGCCGTGAGCTTTGCGCGGTATGGCCACGAAGTGATTTATATGGGAAGTCTATCCCGTGATCCGGCTGGCGAAGCAGTGCTAGCTTGTCTTGACGATGAGAACATTGATAGCAGTTACGTTGAATTTGTTCGTGGCGGAACGGGTTGCTCGGTAATTTTACTTGATGTGAAGAAAGGTGAGCGCACGATCTTGACACACCGGGGCGCTGCTGGGAAGTTTGATGGGCTGAATGCAGAAGATTTAGAACTAATCAATCCTGACTGGATCTATGTGACGAGCTTGCGTGGTGATATGTATAAGTTACTGGAGTTTTTCGAGAAAGCTCATCAGCTAGGCATTAAAGTTATGTTTAATCCCGGCGAGTGTGAACTTGAGCAACTACCGAAGCTGATCGGGCTACTTAGCGATGTCGATGTGCTGCTCGTGAATAAGCGCGAAGCGGCCCAGATTGTGCCGGGCGTAGTGCTGAGCGAGCTGTTGGCGCGGTTGGCGAATTATTGTCAGACCGTGATTATCACCGATGGCGAAATGGGATCAATTGCGACAGATCATGAAGAAGTCTGGCGCCTAGGTGTCTACGAGCAGGTGCGCATGCGCGATGCGACTGGTGCCGGCGATGCCTTTGGCGCCGGATTCTTAGCTAAGTATGCTGACGGTGCAAAGTTTGTCGATGCCTTGCAGTTCGGCGCGGCGAACGCCGCCAGTGTCGTGCAGAAGTATGGTGCTAAGGCCGGGATTTTGACTAGCGATGCGAAGTTGCACCCGATGGTAATGCAAAAGATAGAAGATTTATTGTAAAAGGAGGAATATGTTAGACGAAGAAATGTTAAAACAACTCGAAGCTGCCGACATTGAACGCGCCAAGGCTTATGCTAATGACCTTGAACGCGGCTTGAAAATTGTGCGGACATACCCACAGGGTGTGACAATTTTCGGTTCAGCCCGGTTGCCGCAGGATAATAAGTACTGTAAAAAAGCCAGGGAACTAGGCCAGATGTTGGCGCAAAATGGCCACGCTGTGATTACCGGCGGCGGCCCAGGGATTATGGAGGCGGCGAATCAGGGAGCCTTTGAATATGGTGGCCGTAGTATCGGGCTGAACATTACTTTGAACCATGAGCAATTCCCGAACCCGTATTTGACCGATATGCTTGAGTTTAAATACTTCTTCGCGCGCAAGGTCATGCTCGCGATGTCAGCCAAAGTCTATGTCATGTTCCCGGGTGGTCTCGGGACGATGGACGAGCTGAGCGAGATTATTATTCTTATGCAAGAAGGGAAAATGCCAAAAATGCCGGTCTTCTTGTACGGTAAGAGTTTTTGGCGCCCGCTTGATAAGTTTTACCAAAGCAAAATGATTCCGCTAGGGCTGCTATCAAAGAAAGATTTGAAGATTTATAAACTGACCGACGATTTGAATGAAATCGTCAAAGCTGCGAACAAAATTGGTCATCCGCCGGTGAAGACAAATTATTACGATGGTTTTTCTGATGCTTCGGGTATGCGTAAGCCAGGCGAAGCCGAAAGTATGAGGACTAAGTAGAAAGCGAGCAGATAATAAAATTCTGCATAAAATAATGCTCCTAGCCACTGGCCGGGAGCATTAAAGGTACACAGCAAACGTGGACATATTTATATAAATATGTCCACACTAACGTTAGTGTGTTTTGTACGCATGGCGTCGTCCATTGTCATATAAGTTAATCGATCGCGCCATTTCGCCATTGTCAAACTCCTCGATTTGCGTCCTGCAGGCTTTGGCTCGTGAATCGCCATAAATTAGGCAAGTCGTTTCGCGTGCGAGTTCGCCTTGCGGTAGAGAAAGTTTCGTAAAAAACCTTAGCCCTAGCATCTTGGGTCGTTTTAGCATTAAGCAATAAGCCGCATTTCCGTCCTTTCGGCAATAATCGAATAAAATCCGGTTGGCATAAATCGTTACCATCCATAGCCGCCAAGTCAGGTCTTCACCGGTAAAAATCTCATAACAGTGCTCGCGGAAATAATCATCGATCTGCTTGGCTTTTTCCGCGGCCCGGCACAGTTCATCGTAAGTGTATCCGCTATCGTACAGCTTCATCTCAATTTCGCCCGGATTCACCGGCGAAGCTGGTGGCTCACCATTGCTAGTTCCCAATATTGTCCATTTAAACTCGTTTGCGTCTTTCAAACATGACACCTCCTTATAACTAGTAACGTGCTGCCCGCCCATTGTAACAAGCATCCCTGCGAATGTCAAATCGCCTCGCTCGCCAGAACTTATCTATTTTTTAACAAATCATCTTTCATTAGCCCCCAGAGCGCCATCCCGGTCGCCACCGAAACGTTGAATGATTCCTTCCGCCCCCGCATCGGAATCTCCAAAAAATACTCACACCCTTTCCGCACTTCTGCCGGAATTCCATTCACTTCCTCCCCCAGTATCAGTATCACCCGCTCGCCAAAATCCTGCTCGCCTAGTACAATCTTGCGTATCTCTTCTTCCGGCGCCAAATTATTCTCCAGCCCAACCGCCGTCCAGCCTTCCTCGCGAGCTTGTCGCAGCCACTCCGGTAAATCCTCGACCGATTCCTGCGCCACCATCTTTTCTGCGCCCAGTGCTGACTTCTCGATCTGCCGATTCAGTTTTTCTCTCAGGTGCGGCAACATTCGCTGGTCATCGTACCGCGGCGTATATCCCGAAAACACCACTTCGCTCACCCCCAGCCCTTCCGCCGTACGCAAAATCGCCCCCACATTATAAATCGACCGAATATTATGTAAGACTAGGCGTAATATCATGCCTCCATTATATCTGTTTCGTCGTCTTTTTCAAACTCAATTCCATGATTATGCGTCATTACGCCTCGATATTCGTCCAGCTCTCCCGCGTATGCCGCATCGGTCAGCTCGCGACACGTCTCCATAATTTGCACGAAGGTATCCTGTCCGCCTATGATCTGCCGACCATACAACTTCGCTTCATTTGCCTCATCGGCAAATATCTCTTGACTCCGCCGCAAGAGATATCCTTCAATAATATTACGTGCTTTTGTCCCACGCCCAGATTTTTCCGCCGCTTCAACCTCTTGCGTTATCACTTTTGGCAGACACCCAGCTTTGACGATTGCTCTCGTACATTTCAAAAGCGCCCCATGCAGACACTGATCGACCGCGTAGAGGCTAGCATTTGCTTGCTGTAATATATCAGAGTCCAAATTGTCTGGTAACATAGCCTGATACAGTTCGTTTTCTGCGCGAATTTCGGATAGTACTTTGAAACGGTTAATCAAATTCTGACCCGAATGCAAGCCGAAATTCACAATTTTCCCGCTCGGCTTCACTTGTGCTGTCTCCTGAATTGCTCGCACGTCGTAGCCACTTACTCCAATCACGTAGCGTGGTAACAATCCGAGCTGGCCTTTTTCCTGATTATTTTCATAATAATCTAGGTGCGAGAAGCCAAACGGTAGCTCTGTCTGGTCATTATAAGATTTTGTCAGTTTTTCTTGAATTGCTTGTTTTTCGCCATTCGTCGTTACATCAAACCCCAGCACTACGCGACTCGTCGTAGTGTCATAATCTTCATCTACGATTGGCTCTTTGAACTTCAAGGTCGCGAAAGCATCAACCTTATGTCGGACGTCATCATAACGTGCTGCGCCGCGCGCATCGACCGTAAAGCTCGTTACGACCTCATTATTCTCAACTCCCACGTTGCCTAGCCATGCCCCGGCCGTAATCCCATCCAGGAACATCTGCTCAAACACCGCCGCCGCCCCGTTCGCATTCCGTTCGTCCATATACGATTCCGCCTTCATTAGGTATCGTTTGTCGGCTTTTAACTTTGACTCTGGATAAATTTCCTTGAAATCATCAATTTGCACCTCCCGTAGCTCAGCTTCGCGCTGTGCCGCCTCCGATACCAATACCTTGCGCCCCAAGTCACGCTTCACTTCACGTTCAGACTTGCCGAAATCAGTTTCTTGCCCCGCTAATCGTTCACCTCTCATCTTTACCTCGCTTTTATTAATACTATCATAACATAAAAAATTGCTGTGCCTCCAAGAGACACAGCGCTAAAATAATAAGGTTCGCGGACAATCCTAATATGTAAGATTTTCCTTGACCAGCTGGTCAACTTTCGCGCAAAACGCATTAAAGCTGAACCCGCTGCTCTCAATCAAAGGATTATGCCGCATCGTAATTACGCCGCAGTCAATGTTGCAATAGTCAAAGCTCAAGGCTCGATGTGACTCCAGGACTGCTTTTTCACATAGGCTAATCAGAGGGTTATCCTCTTTATTGATAGCCAGAACCCCACATGCCTCGTAATTGAAATATATTGCATACAAGGTATCGCTGGACTTATCGATTTTTGCGGCAAATCCGTTGTAAATTATGGTATTGTTCGCCACTTTTATCACCTCCATTCTAGTCTGTGGCGTTTCGTCCGTTCTTGTTCAAGGCCCAATCCTGAGCCTATACTCCCATTATAGCACACATACTAGAAAATGTCAATACAAATTACGCTTTTCTCTGGCGATGGCAAGCCATCTGGTAGTGAAATTACGCTAAATCCATGGTATAATTATCTCCATGGATAGATATGACCCTCTGAAAATCGAACAAAAATGGCAAAAAATCTGGGCCGAAACGAAGGCTTTCAAGGCTGGACCGATTGATGCTAAGACCGCTAGTGGCGATCCGAAGCCTAAGAAATATCTCGCCGAGATGTTTCCGTACCCCTCTGGCGCTGGGTTGCACGTTGGTCATGTCCGTAATTTTACCATTGTCGATGTCTTGACGCGCTTCTATACTCAACAAGAATTGAACGTTTTGCGCCCATTCGGCTATGATACTTTCGGCCTTCCTGCTGAGAATTACGCGATTAAGACCGGTATCTCTCCACAAGAAGCGACGAAGACCAATATCGCCAATTTTCGCAAACAAGCCCAAAAGCTCGGCTATGCGATTGACTGGGACCGTGAGATTAACACTAGTGATCCGGAGTATTACAAGTGGACACAGTGGTGCTTCTTGCAGCTGTACAAAGCCGGCCTCGCCTACCA
The DNA here is from genome assembly GCA_947367565.1 of uncultured Candidatus Saccharibacteria bacterium. Classification (GTDB taxonomy): domain Bacteria; phylum Patescibacteriota; class Saccharimonadia; order Saccharimonadales; family Saccharimonadaceae; genus Nanosyncoccus. Next base: position 8,239 of record CANBEI010000022.1, read on the forward strand.
AAAAGAGTCATATCAATGGTGGTGCCCGGTCGACAAGACAGTTCTTGCGAACGAACAGGTTGAGAACGGTCATTGCTGGCGTTGCGGTCACGAAGTCGAAAAGAAAAAGATGAAGCAGTGGTTCTTCAAAATTACTGCTTACGCCGATGAACTGCTAGATTCGCTTGATGAGTGTGACTGGCCGGAAAAGATTAAGACCATGCAGAAAAACTGGATCGGTCGCTCAGAAGGAGCTACAGTGCGGTTTGACGTAGAAGGACGACCAGATAGCATTGAAGTCTTTACCACTCGTCCAGATACGATTTTCGGCGCCACTTTCTTGGTTCTTGCTCCAGAACATCCGCTACTGGGGGATCTCGTGAATGATGATACTCGCGAAAAAGTCGAAAGTTACTGTGCGGATGCCCTGAAAAAGTCCGAAATCGAACGCCAAGAAAACAAAGAGAAGACAGGCGTCTTTACTGGTAGTTATGCGATTAACCCCGCCACTGGTGCGAAAATGCCGATTTGGGTTTCAGATTATGTCCTGATGGGCTATGGCACTGGCGCGATTATGGCGGTGCCGGCGCATGACGAACGTGATTTTGAATTCGCCGAGAAGTTTGAGTTACCGATTATTGAAGTGGTCGAAAAGCCCGAGAACAGCGATGACGCTGAGCGCTGTTATCACGGTGAGGGCGAACTGGTGAACTCTGGTCAGTTTAACGGCACGCGCAGTGAAGATGCGCGCGAGCAAATTGTCGCCTGGCTCGAAGAGCGCGGCGTTGGCGAGAAGAAGGTTACTTACAAGATGCGCGATTGGCTAATTTCGCGCCAGCGCTATTGGGGCTGCCCGATTCCGGTCGCGTATGATAAAGATGGCAATGTTCACCCAATCCCAGAAGATCAGCTCCCGGTCATGCACCCAGAGGTGAAGGATTATCAGCCAGACGATACCGGCCGTTCGCCACTTGCCAAAGCCGAAGAATGGCTGAAAGTGACTTTGAAAGATGAAAACGGCAATGATATTGAGTGTACGCGCGAGACCGACACGCTTGATGGCTATGCTTGCTCTAGCTGGTATTTGTGGCGCTATACTAGCCCCCATGATACTGAGGCGGCCTGGGATCCAGAGGCGATTAAGTACTGGGCGCCGACCGACGTCTACGTTGGTGGCGACCATGCCGTTGCGCATTTACTGTATGTGAGGTTTTGGTGTAAGTTTTTTGCCGACCAAGGGTATCTGCCATTCCGCGAACCGATTAAGAAGTTGCTTTACAATGGCTATATTAATGCTCCCGATGGCAAGAAGATGTCGAAGAGCAAGGGCAATGTCATCGATCCGCTCGAAGTTATCGAGAGCGGCTACGGTGCCGACACTTTGCGTACTTATGAAATGTTTATCGGTCCGTACGACCAAGACGCCGCTTGGAACACCGAGGCAATCGGCGGAGTATATAGGTTCCTGAATAGATGCTGGAATCTATGTTTTGACGACGCGCTCCGAGAAAAGGCAGGAACAAGCTCGACGATTTCGATTCGTCACAGAGTCATCAAAAAAGTCACTGACGACATCCATCGCTGCAGCTTCAACACGGCGGTAGCAGCGCTGATGGAATACGTGAATGAACTGTACAAGGTCGGGCATAGCAGAGATGATATTATCGCACTCGCGAAGTTGCTTAAGCCATTTGCACCGCATCTTGCCAGCGAAATGCTAGAGAAATTGGGAAACGACGACATTTGGCCGGAGTGGGACGAGAAATATCTCGTCGCGGACGAAGTTGAGCTTGTCGTTCAGGTGAACGGGAAGTTGCGTGGTCGTGTTATGGTCGGCGTTGACTTGCTCGAAGATGAAGAAAAGCTAAAGGAACTAGCTATGGCCGAAGAAAATGTCCAGCGCTTCATCGCGAACAAAGAAATCCGCAAAGTCATCGTGCCAAAGGGCGCCAAGTTAGTGAATATCGTCGTCGCCTAAAAATAAGGAGTTTATGAATAAAGCTGAGATTTACGATTACCTTAAAGCACATCAGGTTGGCTATGAAGCTGCCGAACATCCCGCGGTCTATAATATGGAAGAAATGTCGCAAATTGATCTTCCGCATCCCGAGGTTGACGCCAAAAACCTTTTCGTCCGCGATGACAAGAAAGCGAACTATTATCTGATTACCGTCAAGGGTGATAAACGCGTCAATCTGAAGGAATTTCGTCGTCAGCATAGCCTACGCAACCTTAGTTTTGCTTCTGAACAGGATTTGATGGAGATTATGGGGCTGATTCCTGGTGCAGTTACGCCCCTTGGACTACTAAATGATACTGATTTAAAAGTTCAGCTCTATCTTGATCGTGATTTTCTGGGAGGCTCTGGCCTGGTTGGGGTTCATCCAAATGACAATACCGCGACAATTTATCTCCAGACACAAGATCTAATTAGGCTTATCCAAGAACACGGTAATAAGGTGGAGATTGTCGAGATTTAGTCCCGTAGCTCTCAAGAACAGGGAATTTTGCGCCAAAATACTTGCTAAACAGAGATTTTAGCGTAAATAGTATTGACTTTTTGAGCAAAGTGTGCTACAATAGAAAGAGTAGTTAGCAATACCTTGTTAAACAAGCACATTTATTTCAAAAGGAGGGTTTTACTATGACTAAAACCAAATCTAAGGCGTATAGCCTACTGGCTACACTCTCTATTGTACTCTCGGCAACCATCGGAATGGTTCTCGCATTATTTACGTTTTTCGACGTTTTTACGGAGCCGGACTATGGTCCCCCTCATGGTACAATAAGCGTCTTTTACGTTGCATTCCGTATTGTTGCGATTGTTGCGTTCTATGCATTGGCGATAGGAATAACCTATATTCTCTACCGTCTCATCGGGAAGATATTTGAGTCGATCTTGGCTTGCAATATCTATGAGTGCAGTTGGAAGAGTTATGCTGACGGTTTTTATGTCATGCGTCGTAATGACCAGACCAGGGATATAAATCTCAGCAACCTTAGGACCGGCGGACCCGCCGGAAACACGCAGAAGACATACACGGTGTATGTCGAGCTATCATACCGACAGCTCGACATTGCGATTTACCGTATGTTAAACCAGTTCCATTCAGTTCGCTATGAGTTGCCGCAGAGTTATATCATGCCGGATGGCGTCAGCTGTCTTAGTCGGCCGAAGATCACGCTTCGCGCCGCCATACGGGCCAAAAACGAGATGCGCGAAGATGAAACGGTATTTTTTGTTTATCATGTCGATTATCCTGAACGCAAAAGCCAGCTGGCGCACGAGGATAAACGTGGTAAAGTCGTCATCATTGAAACTGATAACCTTGCTAACTGCACCACCCCGGAATGATCCGGGGTTTCTTTTTTCCGGCACCACCGGCGCCACCACCATAGTACAGTTACCATTGGCTTTTGTCCGTAGCGGGTACGTCTATACTAATAGTGGCGCGGTCGGCAGCGTCGGCTACGTCGGCAACAATGGCTATAGCTGGTCGCGTACGTCCCGTTCGTCTACGAGCGCTTACCGCCTGAACTTCAACGCTACTGACGTCTATCCGTCAGGCAACGGCAATCGTTGGTACGGTTTCCCCCTCCGCTGCCTCTAGCGAAAATC
>CANBEI010000023.1 GCA_947367565.1 uncultured Candidatus Saccharibacteria bacterium
CCCCCCCGCCTCCAACATCTTCCGCGCTTTCGCCTCACTCCGCAGCCGCACAAACCCCTCATCATATTCCCGCAGCGTCCGGAACGTCTCCGCGTACTGTGTAATAATTTCCAGCACCCCCTTCGCCTCATCGCCCATCAACTCATTCTGCGCCATCAATCGCCGTACTATTCCCAGCGCCCCCGCCGCCTCTTCCAACTTTTTCTGCGGCAACTCCGAGAGTCGCCGCTCATTCACCGCCACCCCACCAACAATATAATTCTTCAAAATCTTCGTCGCCCAAATCCGGAAATCCGTCGCCTTCCGCGAGCTCACCCGATACCCGACCGATATAATCGCGTCAAGATTATAAACCTTCATCTTACGCGTCACTTCACGCCCGCCCTCATTTTGAACTTGTAAAAATTCTTTACAAGTTGCTTTCTCTTCCAGCTCCCCCTCATTATAAATCTTCCTCAAGTGAATCGTCACATTCTGCGGCGTCACATCGAACAAATCTGCCATCTGCGCCTGCGTCGCCCAAATCGTCTCCTCACCCGGATTCAGATTAAACTGCACATTCTTCCCGCCCGTCTCATAAATTATAATCTCTTTTTCCATTCTACCTCACTTAGAGTCTTAATTAACTATCTTTATTGTATCTCATACCCCTGTTATTTACAACCCCAACTTGTAACGTCATTACAAGTTCAAAAATAATCCTCCACATCACAGCACCGCCTCCTCCGGCGCCACCACCATAGTACAGTTACCATTGGCTTTTGTCCGTAGTGGGTGGTTGCAGCTCGATGGCGGACAAATCAGCCACGTTGGATATGAGATAACTATGCGATCTCAAGTCTCTCATTCGTCTAATACTACTTATGTTTTATACTCCCATCCTACTAGTTCTGGAACATCCTATAGCGGACCGCGTTATAACGGGCTTTCCCTCCGCTGACTCTGACCAGATTAAAATCAAAGATTCATGTTATATTAAAAACATGGAAAAAGAATTACACTTAGCCAACGGCGAAACAATCACGCTAAACTTACAGACAGAAGAACTACCGTACCAGTTAAAAGTCTACTACGACGAAGTTGGCGAGCTAATACCCGGGTCCTTCCGTCACCCCAATGACTTATACTACGGGCTAGACCTCTTCATCGACATGACAACCTACGATATTCTATGTGATATCGTACATCGCTTACAACTCGCTGCGCGTGACCAACTAGAAATCGTACTAGCCGTATTAAATATGGCACAAAATCGCAAAGGAATCACAAAACAAACCGGCCCTGCTACCCGAGCAGAAGTCATCAACCGCCACACTGGCCAAGTCATCGTCAGCACAGCACAAAACGACGGAAGTCCCGAAACGAACGAAATCTAAGCCCGAACAACAAAGTCAATATCGACACAACACAAAACTCGAGAACGACGGTTTTTTCAATGCAGTACAAGAATGAACTGAATCGTGTAGTTTCTGAAAGAAACGCTCGCGGAAAGATTCGAAGAATCTGAGTAGCGGAAGAAGCCGCACTACAAAGTACGGCGCCTGAGCAACGCAAGCTCAAACGCCGTAATGCACGAAAAGACTTAGCTCTCCTTACTTCTGTCGTTCCCGATACCCGTACGTCTCCGTATCGACACTTACGACATCCCCCTGCTTGATAAATGCCGGTACCTTAATCACCACCCCTGTCTCCAGAGTCGCATCCTTCTGCACTGAGCTCGTTGTATCACCTTTGACTACGTCCTCGGTATAAGTCACCTTCAGCCAAATATTCTTCGGCAATACCAAGTTAATCGGCGTACCATTATAGAACTGAATTTCCATCTCATCGCCATCGCGCATGAAATCTTTCATATCCCCCACCATCTCCGCATTCAGCTCATACTGCTCAAACGTCTCCGGATCCATGAAATAAAACTTCTCATCATCCTTGTAGAGATACTGCACCTTCTTCGTGGTGACCTCCGCCGGCTCAATCTTCTCTTGGCCCTTAAAAGTCTTCGGCAGCAGCGCACCCGTCATCAAGTTCTTCACCTTGACATTCACAATCGAACCGCCCCGTCCCATCACTTTTTGCGAATATTCGACTACCTTATACGGCTGTCCATCCAGCGTAATCAGCACATTTTTCTTCAAATCGGTTGGACCATACATCTATAGTTTACCCTTTCTCTTCAAAATTATATTTCGCTCTAGAAACTAGCCCTTAGTTACTAGCCACAAACGGCAACAATGCTAGATGCCTCGCCCGCTTCACCGCCACAGCCAACTGCCGTTGCTGTTTCGCTGTCAGACCAGTCTTAGAAATCGGCTCAATCCGACCATAAATATCAATATAGTGCTGCAACGTCTTTACGTCGCGATAATCAAAATATAAATTTGGATTAACTTTTGCTTTTCTCATTTTTATACTCTCCTTTTAACCTATCTGCCACCCTTAGAATGGAATTTCATCCAGATTAATCTGATCGTCTGGCACATCGTCCGGCACAATATCGCTACCGGTATCTACCTCTTCAGTCGCCGCAGCCTTACTGTCACCGCCTCGGCTTCCGCCACCATAGCTACCGCCGCCATTACCACCATTATTATTCCCGCCAATAAACGAAAAATCCTCAACCACGATTTCTGTGCGCGACCTTCTCTGACCAGAATTCTTATCTTCCCAGCTCCGCTGCTCAAGCCTCCCCGAGACTAGTAGCTGCGACCCTTTCTTAATATACTGGCTAATAATTTCCGCTGACTTTCCCCATGCCACACAATCCAGGTACGACACCTGGTCCTGCTGCGCACCGCTCGAATCTTTATATGAACGGTTCACCGCAATCGCAAAACTACAGACCTGCGAACCACTCGGAGTCGTCCGCATTTCTGGGTCACGCGTTACGTTCCCTGCAATAATCGCTTTGCTAAATCCGCGCACTATTTCTCCTCCTCAGCTTCCGTCTCCGCATCATCCCCATGCGCTTTGCGAGCCGCCTGTTTCGCTTCGGCCTTGAGTTTTCGCTCATCGACCGTCACGAGCAAATGTCGCAACACTTCATCCGTGATATTAAACACGCTCTCGATCTTTGCTGGCGCTTCCGCTGGCAATTCAAGTTCATGGTAATAATAAACCGCAAAATCCTGACCCTTAATCGGATAAGCCAATCGCTTCTTCCCGTCGTTTTGCTCTTTAGTAATCTTTCCCCCATTCTTCTCCACTAGCTCTTTAACTTTGCTAGTTGCTGGCTCAAGATTCATCTCCAAATCTGGGTGAATCAGAACCGTAAGTTCGTAATTTTTCATTACACTCCTTTGGTTAAAGCAAGCACGGCTCCAATACCATCATCAAATCCGGCAAACACCTGCTCACTGAGTTAATATACCTTACAAGTGTATCACCTCTCTTTAACCTTGTCCACCCCCGTTTGCCAACTGGTCAAACTCTTCCATGCTCGTAATTAGCACGTCGCGCGGTTTATGTCCATTCGCCGGCCCAATCACCCCAATCTCCTCCAGCCATATCGCCAACCCCGAGACAAAGCCGTGCCCCTTCCCTAGCCACGTCTGAAGCGAAGCCGTCGAAAACTTTCCGTTCTTGAGTGTAATCTCAATCGCTTTCCGCACTACCGGGTCCTCCGGCTTAAATCTCCCGCTCAGGTCAATCCCACCGTCACTACCCATGCTCACCCCCTTAATCTGCACCTGCTGTGCCACCACTTCATCGTTATATTCTGGCGCCCTCTGGGCTCTCAGGAAATCTGTCACCTTCGCCACATCCTCATCGCTCGCCCATGCCCCCTGGATTCGTCGCGGCTTCCCCATCATTTCCGTCGTCAGCATCAGCATATCACCTTTACCGAGCAACTTCTCCGCCCCCGTCATATCAAGCATCACGCGCGAGTCGATCTGGCTCCCCACTGCGAACGCAATCCTTCCCGGAATATTCGCCTTAATCAACCCAGTAATAACTTTTACTTCCGGCCTCTGCGTCGCTAGCACCAAGTGAATCCCCGCCGCACGCCCTTTCTGCGCAATCCGCACAATCGGCATTTCGAGGTCCTTACCCGCCATCATCATCAAATCCGCCATCTCATCAATCAAAATCACGATATATGGCATCTGCTCACCCTTATTTTCTGCGTCTCCTTCCGCCTTTTTGGCCATCTTCGCGTTATAGTCAACGATATTTTTCACCCGCTCTTCCGCCATCAGCGTATAACGTTTTTCCATCTCATTTACCGCCCACTTCATCGCACTTAGCGCCTTATCTACCTGAGTAATAATCGGCGTGAGCAGGTGTGGAATCCCATCATACTGCGCCATCTCCACCTGCTTCGGATCTACGATAATCAGCTTCATATCACTCGGCGCATTCCGATACAGCAGCGAAGAAATCAATGTATTCGTCATTACCGACTTACCCGAACCCGTCGTACCTGCAATGAGAAGGTGTGGCATCTTCGCCAAATTCCCTACCACCGCCTTGCCAGAAATATCTTTTCCTACTGCAAACGTCAGCGGCTCCGTCGCATTCTTCCATTCTTTACTTTCCAACACGCCACGCAATCTTACATCTGCCGATTTCGCATTCGGAAGTTCCACCCCCACCGACCGCGCCCCTGGAATCGGTGCTTCAATCCTAATCTTGTCCACCGCTAGATTCAACGCCAACTCTTTATCACGCGCCAAAATCTTCGACAAATTCACCCCCTGTGGCGGCTTCATTGTATATTGCGTCACTCTCGGACCAACATTTGCCCCCTCCATCTCAACATCAATCCCAAACTCCCCCAGCGTCGTTTTAATAATATCTGCATTCTGCTGTATGTCCCCCGGATTCGCTGGCGACTGTTTTTTCTCCAATAAATCAATACTCGGTCGCTTCCAATTTGGATCATTCACTGCTACGAGCGCCCGCTCCGGTTCTGGCGCCGCTACCGCTCCAGACACCACCGCACCAGCTCCCGCCAACTTCGTTGCTTTTCCGAGCTTCATCTTCCCTACCGGCTTCGCTACTTCCGCTTCCGTTTCTTCTGCAATCGCCACCCCCTTATTAATCTTCAACTTCCCATCCTTATGCTCCGCTACGTCTCCATCTTTCGCGCCCCGCCGCATCACCTTCTCATTCTGTTTATCTTCCTTCTCGCTTGTATGGAACATCCGTCCAATCGCCCGGAACACCGTCACCGGATTAGTCTGCAAGATAAACATCGCCGTGACAAACATCAATACGATATATATTAATACTGCCGCCGCATGTCCTAACTGCAGCATAAAATCATTCATCCATTCGCCCAACATACCGCCCGTCGGCACGTTCACCCCATGCGTCGGCACACCAGCTAACCCTGACACCCATACGATCATCAGTAGCGACGCCACCCACATTACCACCGGCAACCGATTGTCCTCACTCCGAAATATCTTTACCGCGAGCCACACCAGCAATGCTGGGATCAAAAACTCGGCATACCCAATCCCCCGGTAAATCGCCCCGTCAATTGCCTTCAATACCGGCCCACCATCCCCCAGCCAATTAAAGATAAACACCACCGCGAGCACTAACATCAAAACCGCCACTACCTGCCGCCAAAAACCACCCGGCAGCTCATGCTCCGGCGCGACTTCCTTCGCCCGTGCTTTCGCACTCTTTGCACTACGTGTAGATTTCTTCTTTCCAGACGCTTTTTTCGGCGCCGACCTCCGTTTTGCCATATGTGTACATTATACATCAATCTTTCAATTTTCCAAACCCCTTACGTACATGTTATAATGTTACCAAATAATCTAAGCAGCGAGCATCACATGGAAAACATCACTCAAAACCTTCCCGACGTCGACATCGACCAAGTCACCGAAGCCAGCCAACAAGTCGCAAACGGCGCCACCAACACCGTTAAAAGTATCAGCGATTACTTCGGCGTCGATACTCTTATCATTTGGCTAGTTGCGCTCGTTGCCATCGTCTTCGTTTGGCGCGTCTTCAAGAAACTCGGCAAGATCGCCCTCATCCTCATCATTATCGCCATCATCGTCGCCGCCACTGCTGGCACCTTCTTCCTTTAATTAAATATGTAGAGCAATGAGCATTTTCCGCTTGCCATAATCGTTTTAGTAAGGTACAATTAAACTACAAAGTTTTAGGTTACTTCGGACTGTTAATCACAATGATTACAACCGAAGTAATTTTTTGTTGTTTGTGTTGCGAACGACTACGCATTACTCGCAGCAAGAAAAGAATCAGTTTTAACATGTTTAGTGTTCCTTTTGTTTTAGTGTTTTTCCTATGTTCAAACACTCCAAAAAGCCTAGATCCTCCACACTCCATCTTTTAACTCCACACCCTACCCCACAAAATGACCAGCTACCCATTGCTCTGTAGCCAGACTAGCATAAAATCAATTTTTTTAACAAGCACAAGTTTGATGTTTTTTCATATTTCGCCTACAAACATATATCTCCGGCGCCACCACCATAGTACAGTTACCATTGGCTTTTGTCCGTAGTGGGAACACTAATACCGGCGACGGCAAAGTTTACTTCGTCGGCGAAAGGGGCTATGTCTGGACACGTATGGTCGTATCATCTGCCGTCGCCCGCAGCTTGTCCTTCAATACTACTGACGTCAGCGCAACAGGAAGCAACAATCGCTATAATGGTTTCCCCCTCCGCTGACTCTGCCCCAAAATTAATAGACGGTCTGGAAAAGTTATTCCAGCACGGCCTTGATACGGCGGACGCCAGCGCTAGAACTTTCTTCTTTCGTAATACGAAACTTCCCTAGCCCGCCGGTGCGTTCGACGTGAGGGCCGCCGCAAATCTCGCAAGAAACCGGATTCTCACTCTCTTTGCCAATCGCGTACACCGTTACTCGATCCGGATAGCGATCACGGAAACTACCGTGCGCATGCAACTCATCAAAGGCATAATCCTTATCATATTCAGCGAAGACTACGGGCAAATCGGCCTCAATCCACTCGTTGACGCGCTTTTCGACACGTTCTAATTCTTCGGGTGTCAGCTTATGGTCGATATTGAAGTCAAAGCGTAGACGTTCGGGAGTGAGATTGCTGCCTTTTTGCTCGATACTAGGGTCAATTTCTTTTTGGAGTGCAGCAAGTAACAGATGACATGCAGTGTGGTATTTTACAGTTTGCTCGCCGGTATCGCTCAGCCCGCCTTTAAACATACCTTTTGAAGCAGTTTTACTGCGTTCGCGCTGTTCGTTCAGAGCATGTTCAAACTCGTCTTGATAGTTCTTCGAGAGATTAAGGCCCTGCTTGTAGACCTCCTCTACGCTGAGTTCGAGCGGGAAGCCATAAGTATCTTGGAGTTTGAATAAGTCGTATCCGGTTAGGCAGTGAGACAATGAGCCTGAGTCGAACTTTTCGAGACCCGCTTCGTCGTCGCCCGTCGTTACGGAGACTCCTTGCTTCGCCCGCTCCCCGTTGGTCGCGGAGAGTCCCGAGAAAGTCGATTCAGGCTCTCGCCTCTCGGCCATCCGGTGCAACTCTTTCAAACCTTTGTTAATCGTCTTGCGGAAGGCGGATTCTTCTTTTGTCAAAACATCAATCACCTGCGCGCGGCATGGCAAAATGTCATCCGACAGCTCGGCGTAGTTCTCGGCAATCACTGGGATAATTTCGGCGATGAATTCCTGACCAATCCCAAGATCAAGCGCCCGGAGCACGGCTCGGCGGACCAAACGCCGCAGGGCGTAGCCTTGAGCCTTGTTGCTTGGAGTAAGACCCTGCGCAGCTAGCAAATAGGCGCCGCGTAAATGGTCGGCGATAATACGCATCTCGTCAGTATTGTTGTCGTAATTTTTATGCGACATTTCTTCGAGCTTAGCGATAATTGGCGCCATCAGCGAAATCTTGAAAACGTCAAAACTCCCGATCGCGGCCGCGGCGAGGCGTTCAAGCCCGCCACCAAAGTCGACGTTTTTGTGTTCGAGTTCAGAGAAAGTACCGTCTTCGTTGCGTTTGTATTGCATGAAGACCTGGTTGCCGATTTCCATAAAACGTGCGCCGTCGCTAGCGGGGTGGCTTTTGCCGTATTTTTCGACGTCCTGCTTGTCCTCACCAAAATCATAAAACACCTCGGAATCGGGACCACAAGGGTCGCCAAGTGGCGTAGTCTCAATACCGCCGCCGCGGCTCCACCAGTTCTCTTTATCGTCGTAGAAGAAGATACGCTCGCCAGGCTTAATCCCCCGCTCGTCGCCAGTTTTAGCGCTGCCAATTTCGGCAATTTTCGCCTCAATGCCAGCCTTTCTAAAGACTTCTTGCCAAATCTCGGCCGCTTCGGTATCTTTCGGAATACCATATTTCTCATTACCGATGAAACAAGTAACGTAAATTTTCTCCGGGTCGAGACCGATTTCCTTGGTTAGGAACTCAAAATAATTCTCAATCTGCTCTTTCTTAAAATAATCGCCGAGCGACCAGTTACCTAACATCTCGAAAACCGTAGTATGACGCGGGTCACCGACATCCTCGATGTCTTGGAGGCGCATGGACGGCTGACTGTCGGTCAAACGCGTACCTTCGGGGTGTGGCTGCCCGAGGAGATATGGCAAAAGCGGCTGCATACCGGAACCGGTGAACAGAGTTGTCGGGTCATTCTCGAGGACGAGGGGCGCAGGCGGGATGACTTTGTGTCCGTGTTTAACTTGAAAATCTAAGAATTTTTGGCGAATTTGATTGGCGTTCATTGTTTTATTATAGCATGGGGACCGAACAGGGGTAAATATTGACTTTTCGCATATTTTTAGTATAATTGTACTCAGTTTAGCGGAGATATGACTGGCTAAAAGTACACAGGAGGTAAAAATGAATGCGAATCGATTTATCCAGAGAAATTACAATGCAATTTTTAGATGAACTAGATGATTTCTTGGCAATGACTAGACTAGGTGAGACTTGGAGCGAAAAGCTATATGGTTTACGTGATGCTCGTCGTTACGTACGTCCATTTTTAGAACAAACATTGGGCGACGTGCAGACGTTTAATGACATAGCACCGGATAGCGACTGGTGGGAATGCGCCATTGAGAGTGTAGAGTATTTCCGAGAAAAGTTCCGAGTAACTTGTCCGATAGAGTTAGTGCGCGACGCGCCTTCATGCCATGATCGCAATGTTGGCAACCTAGCTTACGCGTGCTGTTACGAGGTAACTAGTACTGAACCAGTAATATATAGCTCAGAGATTGCCGTTCAAAACTTATCTGCTTTTGTAAATAATACGCCACCGATTAATCAGCTGATCGCAGGGATTGCGCACGAAGTCTGGCATGCATATCAGCATCAGTTGGCTCGCAACTTCTTATGTATGACCGACAACGTAGTAGATTTAGAGCAAATTGATCCAACGGACGATAAAAACCGTGGCGCAATTTACGCCCTGAGCAATATGATCTTATATAGGCAGCCGTGTTGCAGAAATGATTCTCTTTATCGTTTTCAAATCTGCGAAGCAGAAGCATATTACATTCAAGACAAAATCACGGCGGTTCTAATGTGATACCGCTAAGAAAATTGCATAAATCCGTTAGCGGTTGCTAGCGGATTTTTATATGGCGATAACTCCACCACCCAAGCAAACTTCACCGTCGTAAAAAACTAGTGATTGGCCGGCAGCGGGGCGCTTGATCTCTTGCGAGAAAATGACCTTGCCACCTTCATATTTCGCCGAAATCAGCGGGGCGCGGTGGCGGAGGCGGACTTTGAGGTCGGAGATTTTAGTGAGGTCGTCAAGAGTCAGGCCGTTCCGAAGATGTAAATCTTCGAGTTCGAGCCGGTTGGTCCATAATGATTCATGATTGAGATTGCGCGAAACATAAACAATATTTGCACCGAGATCCTTTTTGACGACATAATACGGCAGACCGCCGCCAAGATAGAGACCATGGCGCTGGCCGATGGTATAGAAAATCGCGCCATCGTGAAATCCGAGTACCTTATCCGTCTCGATTTCGCGGATTTCGCCGGGCTGAGCGTCAAGATACTCGCGCAGAAAATCTTTCATGCCGACTTCGCCGACAAAGCAAACACCCATGGATTCTTTTTTGGTCGCAACATCGAGACCATGCTTGGCGGCGAGAGCCTTTACCTCTGGTTTCGTGAGACCGCCAACCGGAAAAAGCGTATGCGCAGTCGCCTCGTCACTCATGCGATAGAGGAAGTAAGTTTGGTCTTTATTCTCGTCACGAGCACGGCAAAGTCGACTTGCCGTTGATGGGCGCGGCACTATCTTTTCTTGGACCGCGTTCTCGACCCCATCCGTTGTGGGGTCGAGCCGCTTAACCTCGGCACGTGTCGACGAAATCGAAGATTTGTCGACTGCCTGCGGATGTCCGTCGAAAAGCAGTGTCGCGCCCACCCCCACCTCAGCCAACCTTGCCGTGTCCGTACGAGCATAATGACCAGTCGCGATGTAGTCCGCACCTGCCGCCATGGCGCGCTCGTAGAAAAGCTTGAATTTGATTTGCTCGTTACACATGACGTCGGGGTTTGGCGTGCGGCCTTTTTGGAACTCGGCGAGCATATAGTCGACAACGCGTTGTTTGTAATCTTCCTCAAAATCCCAGACTTCAAAATCAAGGTCGAGTTGAACGGCAACGCGCTTCGCGTCAGCAAGGTCTTCGGCCCAAGGGCATTTCATGCCGGGGAGGTCTTTGGACCAGTTTTTCATGTAAATTCCCGTGACATCGTAGCCCTGCTCTTTGAGAAGAATTGCAGAGACAGAGGAATCGACGCCACCAGACATACCGAGAAAGACTTTAGACATGAGGATTTCTCCGATTATACTCATGTTCGACTTCTTCGCGGATAATCTTGGCGGCTTCTTTAGCATTTTCGAGGGTATTCGTACTACCAAGAGAGATACGGAGGCTACCAGCGATTTCTGCGTCGGAAAGTCCAATCGCGGCGAGGACGTGCGATTTCGTTCCTTTGTTTGCAGCACAGGCTGCGCCGGTCGAGACCAGTACGCCGCGCATTTCGAGGCGATAAATTAGGCGCTCAGCGTCAAGCCCTGGGAAACAAACTGGTACAAAACTGGATAATTGATGCTTCGGGTTACCTAGAAAACGTACCGCTTGTGCTTTTCTATTGACTTTTTTGTCATCCTGTGCTATAATAGAGGTATGAGGCGCGAGATTATGGTCTGGCGTGGGGATTTTGATGGCTTCCAGTTCTTGACGGATGATTTCCGTCATTTTTTGGTACTGCTTGCGGTGACTAGAGAGATGTGCTTTTGCTTCAGTGGCGGCTTTTGCAAAGCCAATCACACCCGGTACATTTTCCGTTCCTGAACGCAACTCACGCTCTTGACCACCACCAAGACTAAGAGGTTGAAGCTTAATACCATGCGCAACATAGAGCGCGCCGACGCCTTTCGGCCCGCCACACTTCGCAGCGTTAAGAGTTAAGAGATCTACCCCTAGGCGAGCAACATTAATATCCATGAGACTAAGCGCCTGTGAAGCGTCAGAATGGAGGTAGAGCGGCAGGGTAATTCCCCGCTGGAGGCGATCTTGACGCGCTTGGCGCAAAATTTCGGCAATCTCAGCAAGCGGCTGAATCGTGCCAAGTTCATTGTTCGCTAAAGAAACCGAAACGAAGACGACATCATCAGAAAGTTTTTGGCGTAAATCGTCAATCCGAATTAAACCATTTTTATCAACTGCGACTAGTTCGTAATTGTGCGATTTTGCAGCTTCAAGAACAGCGGCATGCTCGGTCGTCAAGGTTAAGCA
>CANBEI010000024.1 GCA_947367565.1 uncultured Candidatus Saccharibacteria bacterium
GCAAGTTTTCTTCTCTCGCCTCCTACCTAATGTATTCTGCTGGTAACAACACCATAACCGACGGTATTACCACCTTCGCGGATAGCGAAGCGGTCGTTGTTGTTCATGGCAATTGGTGCGAGCAACTTGACCTTGAAGGTAACCGTATCACCAGGCATGACGATTTCTTTGTCAGCCGGAAGTTCAACTTCACCAGTCACGTCAGTGGTGCGGAAGTAGAACTGTGGCTTGTAACCCTTGGAGAATGGAGTGTGGCGACCGCCCTCCTCTTTTTTCAAGATGTAAACCTGGGCCTCAAACTCGGTATGCGGAGTAATCGTGCCTGGGGCAGCGATGACCTGACCGCGCTCGATCTGATCGCGTTCAATACCGCGGAGCAACAGACCAGCGTTGTCGCCAGCTTGACCCTGATCGAGAGTCTTGTGGAAGGCCTCAATACCGGTAACAACCGACTTCTGAGTATCTTTAAGACCAACGATTTCAACTTCGTCGTTCAATTTGACAACACCCTGCTCGATACGACCAGTAGCAACCGTACCACGGCCCTTGATCGAGAAGACGTCTTCGACTGGCATCAAGAATGGCTTGTCGAGATCATGTTCTGGAACCTCAAACCACTCATCCATAGCCTTGACGAGCTCCATAATAGCATCTTCGTTAGCAGCATCACCTTCGAGAGCTTTCGTCGCAGAACCCTTAATGATTGGGGTATTGTCACCATCGTAACCGTACTTGTTCAAGAGGTCACGAACGTCCATCTCGACGAGTTCGACGAGTTCTGGGTCAGCGAGATCCATCTTGTTCAAGAAGACGATAATCTTTGGAACGTTCACCTGGTGAGCGAGAAGGACGTGCTCACGAGTCTGTGGCAAAGGACCATCATTCGCCGCAACGACGAGGACAGCGCCATCAACCTGAGCCGCACCGGTAATCATGTTCTTAATGTAGTCAGCGTGACCTGGCATATCAACGTGAGCGTAGTGGCGACCCTCAGATTCGTACTCTTGGTGGGAGGTAGCAATCGTGATACCACGAGCCTTCTCTTCTGGAGCGTTATCGATCTGGTCATAAGCAACAGCTTTGTTAACATCCGATGGAAGTTTCTTTGCGAGTACATTAGTAATCGCAGCCGTCAAGGTAGTTTTACCATGGTCAACGTGGCCCATCGTACCAACGTTAATATGTGGCTTGGAACGGTCAAATTCTGCCATTCTTTCTCCTTTTAATTATTATTTGTGTCGGAGCGCTAATATCAACCAGCCCCAACTCTACTCTTATATAATATATGATTATTTAGGGATTGTAAAGAGAGAAAATAAAAGAAGCCGCTGCATTTTGTAGCGGCTCTTCTATACGAGTTTGGACTATGGGTTTTATCTATCGAGTTGTTCCCGCTACCTGACTACGGAAATTTCAGGGAATCTGGCATATATACGAATTTCATAATGATACGGGTCTTCCTCAAGCGGCTCTATCTGCTCTACGATGTAAGTTATTCCATTACCTGCTTGACCTACGCCGACCGAATCACGCTTAAAAGTCTCTTCTCCGGTCTGTGCGACAATTGAAAAATCTCCATCTTCCTCTACGGTATAAGAAATTCGGCCCTCAATTTCATAAAGCACTGCGTCGGTTCTGAGGTTAATGACCGTGACTCTACGTACAACTTTGAATTCATCAGCGTCATTTTTCAATTGAACCGTCACATTCTCAGCCTGAGAACACCCTGCAAGCGTAACCATAATCATCAACATAGCAACTACCGAAAAAATACGTTTTTTCATTTTATCATCCTCCATTTTCTACAATTCTCTTGTCTATTCGTTCTAATAGACTTTTTGCGCTGGTTTTTTGCTGCTCTTTCGATAAATAAGACTTGTTCAAACTCTTAAAGTCCAAGTGAATTCGAGATATTTTGTAAATAAACAAAATATCTCTGTGCACAGAGATATTTTGTAAATAAACAAAATATCTCTGTGCACAGAGATAGGCTAAGTGCCAGTTTACTGCGCAAAAACTTCACGTTTACTCTTTCATTGTAGCATACTTTACTTAAAAAGTCAATAGTTTTTACGCTATTTTAAGTATTTTGGCTAGTTTTATGCTACTTTTTCTTAGTTTTCGCAGTTTCCTGTATCTCCGTAATCTGGTCGCGGAGCATTGCGGCTTTCTCGAAATCAAGGTTAGCGGCGGCGAGCTGCATTTGCGACTGTAGCTCCTTAACGAGGCTAGGAAGTTCCTCTCTCGGTACGCGTTTCAGGTCAAGCCGAGCAACCTCTTCCTTTTCAGGAATAATCGCGCGCAGACCAGCACTAATTTCTTTCTTGACAGAATGCGGGGTAATATTATGTTCAATATTATATTCCTGCTGGATTTCGCGGCGACGGTTCGTCTCGGTAATAGCCTTCTCCATACTTTCGGTAATATGGTCGCCATACATAATCACATGGCCATTTTCGTGACGGGCCGCGCGGCCAATAGTCTGAATCAAAGCACTTTCGCTGCGTAAAAAGCCTTCCTTGTCGGCATCAAGAATCGCCACAAGGCTGACTTCCGGCAAATCCAGCCCCTCGCGCAACAGGTTAATCCCGACCAACACATCATACACCCCGGCGCGCAAATCGCGCAGAATATCACCACGTTCAAGCGTGTCAATATCGGAATGAATATATGCCACCTTAATATCGCGTTCCTTGAGGTAATCGGTCAAGTCTTCGGCCATACGCTTCGTCAAGGTCGTGACTAGAGTCCGCTGACCTTTCGCAATCCGTTTATCAATTTCCTCCATCAAGTCATCAATCTGCCCTTCGGAGCCACGCACTTCGATTTCGGGATCAAGCAGACCAGTCGGGCGAATCACCTGCTGAGCCGGTTCGGGTGAATTTTCCAGCTCATACTGCCCAGGCGTCGCCGAAACGTAAACCGCTTGATTAACGCGTTTCTCAAACTCACCAAAAGTCAGCGGGCGATTATCAAGCGCGCTGGGGAGACGGAAGCCATACTCAACGAGCGTCATCTTGCGAGCATGGTCGCCGTTATACATGCCCCGGACCTGCGGCAGAGTCATGTGACTTTCGTCGACCAGCAAGAGAAAATCTTTCGGGAAGAAATCAATCAAAGTCGCGGGCGGCTGACCAGCCTTGCGGCCGTCGAGATGGCGCGAATAATTTTCAATGCCCTTAACAAAGCCCGTCTCCTTGAGCATCTCGAGGTCGTATTTCGTCCGCTGACTCAGTCTTTGGGCTTCGAGGAACTTATCATGTTTCTCGAAATACTTCATGCGCTGATCAAACTCGACCTGGATACCGTCGAGAGCCTTTTCGAGCTGATCCTTTGGAGTAGCGTAGTGGGTGTTCGGGAAGATATGGACGCGGTCAGGCTTTTCGCGGGTCTCAGCGGTCAACGGGTCAATAATGCGCACGGTCTCCAGAGTATCGAAGCCAAATTCAAACCGGTAAGCCCATTCCCCGCTCGCCGGAAAGAGGTCGACCGTATCACCCATGACACGGAAATTGCCGCGCTCGAAAGCAAGGTCGTTGCGGTGGTATTGCATGGCAACGAGGTAGATAAGGAAGTTCTGCTGAGAAAGCTGCTGATTCGCCAACCCCACGTTTCCGTCTGCAATAGTCTGCAAGGCGGCTTCGGTGAGTTCGGATTTTAGCATTTGCTCTTCGCCTTTCGCGAGGAAGTTTTCCGTCAACGAGCCGGCGATTTGCCACTGACCATTAACCTTCACGAGTGGGAGTGACATTTCGGTATAATGATCCGGTGAGCCGATACCGTAAATACAAGAAACCGAAGCAACGACGATCGTATCGGGACGAGTCAGGAGCGCGACGGTCGCAGCGTGGCGCAGGCGGTCAATTTCGTCGTTAATCGCGGAGTCTTTTTCGATATAAGTATCGGTACTCGCGATATAAGCCTCTGGCTGGTAATAATCGAAGTAGCTAACAAAATAATGGACTTCATTATTCGGGAAAAACTCGCGAAATTCAGAGTAAAGCTGCGCGGCAAGAGTCTTATTATGCGCTAAAATCAGAGTCGGCTTCTGAACGTTTTGGATAATATTTGCCATCGTGAAGGTCTTGCCGGAGCCAGTCACGCCGAGCAAAGTCTGCTCGCGTACACCAGCTTTCAGACCATCCGTGAGCTGTTTGATCGCGAAAGGCTGGTCGCCGGTTGGCTGATATTTAGAAACAAGTTCAAACTTTGGCATATGTAATATATTATAGCACGCACCATTTACGGCGTCCCATAATAGTAGCCGACATGAGAAAAGACGCCCGCGAGGAGCGTCAATTTTCTTGAAATTAAGATACTGATACTGGAAGGACTACTTCATCGCCGGCAGCGACTCAAACATGAAGAAAATGATGCAATATTCACCGCTCGGCACTTCGCTCAGAGTAATCATCTGCGTCGTCGAGCCGTCTAAGCTTGCGCTAATCAGCGGCGTCTTCGTGAACTCGCCGTCACTGCGACGGATGATTGCCATGCTACCAGCGTCGTCATTGTCGGTCGGCCAGAGCTCAAGACTGGTCGCAGTCTCCAGATTCAAGGCATCGGAGATAAAACCAGCGCTCTCGCCGCCCCAGCCGAGCAAGACTTCCATGTGATTTTCTTCGTCGGCTCGCAAGACATCGGCGTAATTCAACGTAATTACGACGTCCTCCTGCGTCTCGTCCGACGTATTGCGGAGATAAACTGCGACTGCGTAGTCGCGTTCGTCACTGAGCGTGAAACTACCGCCACTGAAGTCATCGACGCGCAATTCACCGGTTTTGTCCGTGAGGTCGGTAATTCTGATAAAATTACCCTCGTCACCCCAAGCGCCAAAATTCTCCGATGTGTTAAAAGGCGATTTTTTAGTGACTTCTGCCGCAGATCCGCCAGCCTCTGCGGCAGAATTGGTCGAGTTTTGACCTTCCGCGGATTTTTGACAACCGGAAAGTGTGACGCAAAGCGCCACAAGTAGCATTAGCATTGCCTTTTTCATAAAGCAACACCTCCTTTTTTTGAAATTTGCGGGCTAATTTTATGCTAAAAACGCCAAAAACAGCCCCCATACTTACATTGTATCACGAATTACTGAAAATGTCAAGAGTTCAGCAACTCGTGATACTCTGCTTCCCCGATAATCGGGATACCGAGTTTCTCAGCTTTTTCAGTCTTACTCTTCCCCGGCTTTTCGCCGACAATCAGCGCAGTCGTATTCTTCGTCACACTACTAGTAACCGTAGCGCCGAGCGCGCGCAGTTTGTCTTCTGCCTCCTCGCGACCCAGATTACTTAGAGTTCCACTAATAATATAACTCTTGCCGGCCAGTGGTAAATTACTGGTATCATTATAGACCGGCTGCACGCCAAGCGTTTTCAACTCTTCGAGCAGCTTCGCATTATCCTCGTCAGCAAACCAGGCGACAATTGACTCGGCGACAATCTGCCCAACATCGGGAAGTTTCATCAGCTCCTCCTCGGTCGCCTCCTGCAATTTTTCGAGACTGCCGAAACCTTGCGCTAAGGTCACGGCAGTTTGAGCACCAACATGACGAATGCCGAGCGCCGTGATAAATTTCGCGAGTGGCGGGCGTTTCGAGGTAGCGATTGATTCGACGAGCTTACGAGCGGAGAGTTTTGCAAAACGCCCCAGCTGCGCAACTTTTTTCACATCGAGGCGATACAAATCAGCAATACTCTTCACGAGGCCAGAGTTGACCAAGAGCTCAACATTTTTCTCACCCAGACCATCAATATTAAGTGCGGGCTTTGAAGCATAATACTCTAGCGCACGCTTAAGGATAAAATCGGAACTTTCGCCCTTCACGCGGTAGACCACCTCGCCTTCGGGGCGTTCAAATTCGAGCTCAGGATACTGCTTCTTTAACGCAGCTTGATAATCAAAAACTTCCGCACCTTCGGGGCGTAGGCTGACTAGCACTTCTTTCACCTGCGGAATAATGTCACCAGCCTTATAGATAATCACGGTGTCGCCAATACGAACGTCGAGACGCTTAATCTCATCGGCATTGTGCAAGCTGGCGTGGCGCACGGTGCTACCAGCGACAACAACGGGATCGAGGATGGCGACGGGGGTGGCGGCGCCGGTGCGTCCGATGCTAATCACGATATCGCGGACCCGTGTCGTAGACTCCTCTGCCGGAAACTTGAACGCAACGGCGCCGCGCGGCGTCTTGCCGACGATTCCGAGCTTAGCGTAGACCACACGGTCATTAACTTTGATTACCATACCGTCAGTATTGAACGGCAAAGTCTGGCGATAGTCGGCAAGACGCCCAATCTCTTCCAGGACCTCGGAGAGGTTCTGGAACACATGGTCCTCACCGCTAGTGCGAAAACCAAGCTGGCGGAGCTTCGCATAGGCTTCGGAGTGCGTCGGCAGGTCGGGTTCAACTAAATCGTACGCCATGAACTTTAGCCGACGCCGCGCGGCCACGCGCGGATCAAGCTGGCGGATACTACCGGCGGCGAGGTTGCGCGGGTTCGCAAATGGCTTCTCACCAGCCTTAACTTGCTTCGCATTTAGCTCCTCGAAATCCTGCTTGAAAATTACGATTTCACCGCGCACTTCGACATGCCCCGGTTCATCAATCCGCAACGGAACATTCTCAATCGTACGAACATTCATCGTCACATCTTCACCAACCAGACCGTCGCCCCGCGTCACCGCACGTTCCAATAACCCATCTTGATAATGCAGAGCGCAGGCCAACCCGTCCATCTTAATATCGGTAAAATAGCTCTTGATCCGGCCATCCGCAGTCATGCCCTGCTCCAGCATTAGCTTCTCATCGGCGCGCACCCAATCGCGAATTTCCGCCTCGGAGAAAACATCAGCTAGCGAGATCATACGCTGAGCGTGCGTCACCTTCGTAAACTTATCGAGCGGTTTCCCGGCAACTCGCTGGGTCGGCGAATCAGGCGTAATCAGCTCCGGGAATTGCTTTTCCAGCTCTGCTAATTCGTGCTTCAACGAGTCGGCCGCCGCCTCCGACATGGTCGACTCATCCAACACATGATAATGATACCGATAGTCATTGATTAGCTCGCGCAGCTTCAAAATGCGCTGCTCCGCCTCAGTTTTATTCATTTTACCTCCACAGTTATATTTATTATAACAAAAATAGCCCCCGAGGGGACTATTTTTGGACTTTGGAAATTTATTTTTCGGCTTTTTCGTCAGATTCGTCGGTCTTCTCGACAATAGCCGGCTCGGCAGCTTTTTTGGATTTCTTCAAACCCATCGGGAAGATGATTCCAAACAAGCCCTTACAGGCGTAGACCACGCCGAGTGCGATAACGCCGGTGTAGACCGTATAGGTACCGCCGGGACGAGCGGAATTATAAGAGGCGATGCTGACGCCAGCGCCAAGCGCGGCGGCGGCTAGGCCGATGGCGAATTCTTTGATAGCTTTCTTACGAGCTGCAGTTTTTTCTTGATTTTTATCCATAACTATATTATATCACACTTCGGCATTTTAGTAAACTCTAGGCGTCTATTTTTCTTTATAATCAAGTAGCCAACGGTAATAAATATAGATATAGGTCGTTGCGTAGATAAAGACGAAGCAAGTACAAGCTACTAGGAATGCCGAGACCACCGGCCAACCGACCAACCAATCCCAAATGCTTTTCAACCACATGTCAAGCAAGATAATCGGCAACATGACAATAATATAAATCAACGCCACTACTAATATGAGATACAAAATCCTAAGAATAATCCTAATCCGCCGACCAGCGGTCAAATCCGACGCGGCCAGCATGGCGCGAATCGGGTACATACCGGGAGCAGTCACGGCGACGAGCGCCATGAGCGAGCTCGACAAAAGATAACCACTAAGTAGCAGCATAAGTGCAACAAAGATAGAATACACCAACGCGTAGAATGGCGTATTTAGAAAACCGGTCATCACGGCAGCGGAATAGGTAATCGCAACCAACATCAGTG
Source organism: uncultured Candidatus Saccharibacteria bacterium (assembly GCA_947367565.1). Lineage (GTDB taxonomy): Bacteria > Patescibacteriota > Saccharimonadia > Saccharimonadales > Saccharimonadaceae > Nanosyncoccus. The sequence continues at coordinate 7,969 of CANBEI010000024.1, forward strand.
GCAAAGCTTGGACGAAAATAATAGCAAAAATCACCAGCGTCGCAAGTAGCGGCCCAAGTGAATTGTACAACCCATCGCGCAGCCGTGGCTGTTCGCCGGCGAAGAAATGGCGCAAGAGAAAAATCGTCACGAGCCACATAATTAGGAATAGCACAATCATAAACATCATGCCGGATTCGTCCATGCCAGTATCAAGGCCACCGGTCGTAAAAGTCGAGAACAAGATCAGCCCAGCTTTCGCAAAATTGCCAATTTCCCCGGCAGCTAGCTCGGCACCAGACTCGTCAATCGCCGCACCGACTTCTTGATAAGTTTCCTCGCTCATCAATCCGACAATCACCGTATAGAGCAAAACCATGAGCAGCACGAACGGCAAAAAGGTCCGCCAATGCGAGAAAATCGTCTTGAAAGTCAGCATCGCGTGACTAAGTAGACCCGGCGTCTCAGTCGCTCGGGTATAATCTTCGCGGTAGGAGCGCTTAAATGACTTATGCAGATGAACATGCTCAGCACGTTTTGCCTGAATTTTGGAAATTTGGGCGCCAATTTTTCGTCCAATTTTGGAGTTTTTTAGCTTCGATTTCGCTTTAGAGAGCATTTTTGGCGCTTTTCGCGGAGTTTTGGTCGTTTTTGGCGGTTTTGGCGCTTTAGTTTTTCCCTTACCGCTAGCGTCTTCTCTGTGCTTCCTAGAAGGTGTTTTTGCCATGTTCAAGCCTTTCAATGCGTTTTTCGATCGGAGGATGGGTGCTAAACAGGTTGCTCAGCATGCCTTTTTTCAGGGGATTATTGATAAATAAGGCCTCGGTCGCAGGGTTTTGGTGCTTCATCGGGCGAGCATGAGTGTCAAGTTTTTTCAAAGCAGAAATCATACCCTCGGGATAGCGGGTGAGGTGAGCAGCGCTAGCGTCCGCTAAATACTCGCGCTCGCGAGAAACCGCTATCTGCGCCACAGAGGCAGCGACTGGCGCCAAAATCGACGTCAAAACTAAAACGATCAGCGCGATCGGACTACTGTCCTCGTCGTCGTGATTACTAGTCAGCCACATCATGCGAATCCCCATGTCGGCAATCAGACCGACGACGCAGACGAGACCAAAAGTAATCATCGAAACGCGAATATCGTAATTCTTCACGTGCGACATCTCGTGCGCCATGACGGCAGTGAGTTCCTTATTATCCATAATATCCAGTAGGCCAGTAGTCGCAGCGACGACTGCATGTTCGGGATCGCGACCAGTTGCGAAAGCATTCGGCGCCGGGTCGTCGATAATGTAAACCTTAGGCATCGGTAGCCCGGCGGTAATTGCTAGATTTTCGACGGTATTATAGAGGCGCGGGTTATCACGTTTCTTAATCTCCTTCGCTCCGGTCATTGCGGTCGCAAGACTACTAGCAGCAAAATATTGAAAGACCGCATAAATCGCCGCAATGACGAGAACGTAGGCGACAATCCACCAATCATGCCAGACATAGGCAAAAATTGCCCCAATCGCGGCGATAAAAGCTACGAATCCGAGCATAATGAAGATGGTGTTTCGTTTGTTGGCGGCAATTTGCTTATACATAATTCCTGAAAGGCGCTACCGCGTCATGCGATAGCGCCAACAATTCCGTTAATCGAATTTAACTTCGGGAGCTTGGTCAATTTTCTCCTTTTCACTTTCGGCAACTTCATAATAATCACGAGGCTTGAAATGACCGACGAGATTATTAATGATGTTTGACGGGAAGAGTTTAATTTTAGTATTCAATTCCTTCGCACCGGCGTTGTAAAAGCGGCGAGCGGCCTGAATCTTGTCCTCGGTGTCGGAAATTTCGCTGGTGAGCTGTTGGAAGTTTGTGTTCGCCTTCAGCTCCGGATAAGCCTCCGTGACAGCCATAAGGCGCGACAGAGCGCCAGTCAAGGAATTGTCGGCGGCAGCCTTATCCGAGACGCTACGCGCACCCATCATCTTCGCACGAGCCTCAGAGACGTCCTTAATCGCACTGCTTTCGTGCTTAGCGTAACCCTTGACGACCTCAACGAGGTTCGGGATTAAGTCGGCACGACGCTTGAGCTGCACCGTGATGTCAGACCAAGCTTCGTTCACACGCTCGTCGAGCTTAACCAAGCTGTTGTAAGTCGCCCAAATCGCAGCGATTACGACTACGACGATAACAAGAATGATAATCAATGGAATCATATTTTCTCCTAAATTATAGGACTATTATATAGCAAAAACTGGGGTTTGGCTACATGAGATTTTGCATCATGGAGACAAAGAGGCCGCTAGTAGCCATAATAACGACTAAGAAGAGCCAAAGAATCATAACGCAGAACTGAGAACGAGCGAAGTTTTTGAGGTTTTGATTCGGCGCGGTGAGCGCGAAGACGATAATAAAGATCCAGCCAATGACCGGAATCGAGAAGAGGATTTGATAACCAAAATAACCCCACATCGAGATTGGAGTGTATTCGCTCGGGATTCTTGGAGTTTTGTTGTTTGGCATTTGTTTTTCCTTGTTTAATTAATCTTGTTGTAAATTATACATAAGCGGAATCAAATAACCATCCACCGGCTTAGCCGGTGGTTTTTCTCTGGACGGGCAGTAGCCCTCTTATTACTAGCAGCCACCAGA
>CANBEI010000025.1 GCA_947367565.1 uncultured Candidatus Saccharibacteria bacterium
ATTTTAACCTCAACCTATTTATCAGGAACAGCGAACAACAACGTATCTGGAAGCTTCTATAATCTGCTGAACCAGTATAATGCTACTTCTGGCACTACCGGCGCCACCACCATAGTACAGTTACCATTGGCTTTTGTCCGTAGTGGGTTCATCAATCCCGAAAGTGCTAACCTAGGTTACGCTAATCAATACGGACGCTATTGGTCGCGTAGCGCACTTTCATCTGTTGGCGTGTATTATCTTAATTTCTATCTCAGCAACATTCATCCATCAGACACCTACTATCGCTACTTTGGCTATCCCCTCCGCTGTCTCTGCCTTGCGTTAAAAAGTAGGGACAACCTGCGTCGTCCCTACTTATCTGATTAGATAGCCTTAGACCTATACCTCGGCTACATCTTCGGCGCTTGGTTCACCACCGAGATCGGCAGTCTCAAGCGCAGCCTCTTCCTCTTCGGCGACCGTCACTTTGAGCGGTTTGACGCCAGTACCAACTGGAATCTTGCGACCAATGATGACGTTCTCTTTCAGACCATTGAGGTGGTCAACGCGACCATTAATCGCCGCGTTAATCAACACGCGAGTCGTATCCTGGAAGCTGGCAGCCGACAAGAAGCTATCACTCCAGATACTGACTTTCGTAATACCGAGCAACAGGCTTTCGTAAGTCGCTGGCGTCTTGCCAAGCGCTTCGAGCCTCTGGTTCTCGGCGATAATCGCAGCTTTCGACACGACATCACCCGAGACAAACACGGAATCTCCGGCATCCTCGACCATGACGCGACTAAACATCTGGCGGACGATAATCTCAAGGTGTTTTGCGGAAATCTCATGACCTTGAGCCGCATAGACTGAGATAACGTCGTTCATGATATAGCGAGCAGTCTCATCAGCGCCCTTGTGTTTCAACAAATCTTGGAGATTCAAGGACCCGGTCGTCAAGCGGTCACCAGCGGCAAGCTTGTCGCCAGATTTCGCGACCAATTCGACGTCGCCTGGCATTTCGACCTTAACGGCAGCGCCAGCTTCGGCGACCACAATGATCGCATCTTTGGTAAGTTGAGCATTGCCATCGACTGGAGAAACTAGCGGTTCCTTACCTTCGCCCTTGTCAGCGAGGACATCACCGGCTTTGACGCTAGCGCCGTCCTTGACTGTAGCAGTACGACCTTCGAGTGGTAGCCTTGTGACATCGCCACTTTCTGGAGTAATCTGGGCGACATACTTGTTACCGTCCTCCCAGATTTCGACGATACCAGCAACTGGAGCAACAAATGCCTGACCTTTTGGTGCGCGAGCTTCAAGCAACTCCTCGACACGCGGAAGACCGCGGGCGATAGCACCGGAACCAGCAACACCGGAACCGTGCTTGGTATCGAGCGTCAGCTGCGTACCTGGTTCACCGAGAGACTGTGCGGCGATGACGCCGACTGGCTGATGGGCCTCGACCAGTGCACGAGTACTCATGTCGACGCCATAGGCTTTGCGTGGTACGCCGCTAATAGCGGTCGTCGTCAGTACAGATTGAATCTTAACGCTCTCGATTTCCTCGTCAGCAGCGATTTGCTCAGCCATTTCCTGGCTAATAAGCTGATCCGCATCGACGTAGCCGGGGATTGGCTCAGCGGTATACCGACCGGCAATCCGAGCCGCGAAGCCGATACCGGTATATTCGCTTTCGCTCTTGAAGACTTCAAAGCCTGGATCAGGCGCTTCTTGGTCGGTCGTAAAGACATCTTGCGCGACGTCGACGAGGCGACGGGTCAAATACCCGGAGTCAGCAGTACGCAACGCCGTAGAAACCTGACCTTGACGAGCACCACGAGTAGCGATAAAGCTTTCCAGGGTATTGAGACCTTTCTTGTAGCTACTTTTGACTGGGAGCTCGATTTCGTTGTTGTTAATGTCGACCATGATACCGATTTCGGCACTGGCGAGCTTGATGTTACTAATGCTACCACGAGCACCGGAGTTCACCATGACGGCAATATCGGTGTCCATAGAGGCAAGTTTACTCTTCAAGAAGTCGGAAATCTTTTTATCGATATCACGCCAGTTGGCAACCGTCAGACTGTAACGCTCTTCCTCGGTAACGAGACCTTGGTCAAACTGCTCTTGAATCAAGGCAGTCTTCGCATCGCCTTCGGCGATGAAGTCGTCGATTTCCGGATAAGTTGGATAGTCATCCTTCGCAGTCGAAACCGAAGCAATCGTTTCGTACTCAAACGCCAAATTCTTAATGTCGTCAGCGGCTTTCACCATAGTTTCAGCACCAAACTCATCAAAGATATTAGCCATAACGCGCTTGAGCTGTTTGCTGGTTTGGACGGAATTATCATACGGATATTCCTTCGGCAGCACCTCATTAAAGATAACTCGACCCAACGTAGTATTACGGATCTCACCCTTCGCGAACACGCGAATCGGCGTCTGGAGCGCAATCAAGCCTTGGTCATAAGCCATTTCAGCTTCATAGACCGAGCTAAACGGCTTCACTTCGTCCGTCTCCGTACCAGGCTTGTCGTACGTGAGGTAATAAATACCAAGTACAACGTCCTGATAAATCGCGAGTACTGGTGCACCATCGGCTGGCTTCAAGAGGTTCTTAGTCGCCGACATGAGTTCGCCAGCTTCAGCTTGGGCGGCGTCAGACAACGGTAGATGCACTGCCATTTGGTCGCCATCATAGTCAGCGTTAAACCCGCTAGCTACGAGTGGGTGGAGCTGGATAGCTTTACCATCAATCAGCTTCGGCTGGAAGGCTTGCACCGACAATCTATGTAGACTCGGAGCCCTATTCAACAACACATACTTACCCTTAATACACTCATCGAGTCCATCCCAGACTACAGCTTCGCCGGCGTCGATCATACGAGTCGCGGAGCGGATATTGGCAGCATGTTCATTGGCAATGAGCCACGAAATAACAAATGGTTTGAAGAGTTCAAGTGCCATCTGTTTTGGCAGACCACACTCGTTCAACTTAAGTTCTGGGCCGACGACAATTACGCTACGGCCAGAGTAATCAACGCGTTTACCGAGCAAGTTCTGACGGAAACGACCCTGTTTGCCCTTGAGAAGGTCGGAGATGCTCTTGAGCTTCCTACGACCGTTTTGAGCGCTAGCGCTGCGGCTGCCATGGACGGCAGAGTTATCAATCAGGGCATCAACTGCTTCTTGAAGCATACGCATTTCGTTGTGGCAAATCACTGCCGGAGCATTCAGCTCAAGCAACTTACGCAAACGGTTGTTGCGGTTAATCACGCGACGATACAAATCATTCAAGTCGCTGGTTGCAAACCGACCACCAGGCAAAGCAATCATTGGGCGTAGATCCGGTGGAATGACTGGCACGACGGTCAACACGAGGTCAACCGGCTTAATCCCGGCAGCTTCCATTCCTTCGAGAACCTTGAGCCGCTTCATGATACGCTTCTGCTTCTGGCCTTTGCTAGCCTCAGCCTCTTCGCGCAGCTCGGAAATCATCATTTTCAGATCGATTTCGTCGAGCAGTTTCTTAATCGCAGTAGCACCCATCTCGACTTCAATCAACTCGTCGTAGTCTTCCGGCAAGTTGCGATATTCTTGTTCGCTGATAACTGCGCCCTTGGTCATTTTCTCAAGTGCGTTTTTCTTTGCCAAATAATCAGCTTCGAGTTCTTCGCTCTCTTTTGCCTGTTCGTCGGCCAGAGCAGTAACATTGGCATTGGCGTCTTTCGCCATCTCTTCGTAGCGGAGACGAATCGCTTCGCGGGCGGCAACCGTATTAGCTTCGAGGTCAGCGAGTGTCTGCGCGATCTCCTCGTCTTTCGCATTGACAATCAGATACGAAGCAAAGTACACAACTTTCTCAATATTTTTGACTGTCAAATTTAGCAAAACGCTAAGTGCGCTTGGCGTACCACGCATGAACCAGATATGTGCGACTGGTGCAGCGAGGGTGATATGCCCCATACGCTCGCGGCGGGAAATACTCTTCGTGACGAGGTTGCCCTCCTTGTCGACCGCAGCTTCCCTTGAACGAACACCCTTCAGCTTGCTATCGTGTGGGTTAATGTCCTTGACTGGACCGAAAATCCGTTCACAGAACAAACCGTCACGTTCTGGCTTTTGGGTACGATAGTTAATCGTTTCTGGCTTTAAGACTTCGCCGTAGCTCCAGTTCAGAATATCTTCCTTGCTGGCGACACTAAGTCGAATCGAGTCAAAGTCATTGGCGCTGATAAAATTATCCATCCAAGCCATTTTACAACTCCTCTCCGAGGTCAAGATCAGTATCGTCTTCGGCCTCTGTTATTTCTACCCCCTCATCATCTATCATTTCCTTCACTTCTTCGTCGTCATCGTCGAGGTCAACTACAGTATCTTCAAGATTGTGATGACCATGTTGCGCGTAAATCAAGCGATCGTCATGTTCTTTCTCGATTTCGCGGGAAGTTTTCTCAATCACTTCGCTAGCGTCAGTCGATTCACCGTGGTCAAGTAGGTCAACTTTCAGACCGAGACCCTGGAACTCTTTAACGAGAACATTGAAACCTTCTGGCAGCTTCGGACCTTCAATCGGTTCGCGCTTGATGATGCTTTCATAAGCTTTAGCGCGTCCGTAGACGTCATCTGACTTAATGGTCAACATTTCCTGGAGGGCAGTAGCAGCACCATAAGCTTCGAGCGCCCAAACCTCCATTTCTCCGAACCTCTGACCACCATTCTGAGCTTTACCGCCAAGTGGTTGCTGAGTGACGGCGGTATATGGGCCAGTTGAACGGGCGTGAATCTTGTCTTCGACCATGTGGTGAAGTTTCAGCATATGCATCACGCCGACACTGGTGCGTTCGTTGAATGGCTCACCGGTCAGGCCGTCGTAGAGTTGGACGCGGCCATCGCGAGCGAAACCAGCTTTCTCGAGCTGTTCGGAAATTGTTTCATCTTCGACGCCATTGAAGCTCGGTGTCGCGACTTTGTATCCTAACGCGCGTGCGGCCATACCAAGGTGAATCTCGAACAACTGACCAAGGTTCATGCGGCTTGGCACACCCATTGGGCTAAGCAAGACGTCGATTGGAGTACCATCTTCCATGAATGGCATATCTTCGACCGGAAGAATGCGACTGACTACACCCTTGTTACCGTGACGACCGGCAATCTTGTCACCGACGCTAATTTTGCGCATTTCGGCAACGTAGATTTTAATCTGCATCAAGACGCCAGCTTTGAGCTCGTGCCCCTGTTCACGCGTGTAAACCCGGACGCCGACAACCTTACCAGTGCTTGAGCCATTCATCCGGACAGACGTATCACGGACATCTTTGGCTTTTTCGCCGAAGATCGCGCGAAGCAAACGCTCCTCCGAGCTTAGCTCTTGTTCACCTTTCGGCGTGATCTTACCGACAAGGATGTCACCCGGCTGAACTTCGCTACCAACCACGACGATACCGTCTTCGCCGAGGTGGCGCAAGCTCTTTTCTGGAACGTTCGGAATGTCGCGCGTAACTTGCTCGGGACCGAGTTTTGTCTCGCGGACTTCAACATCGAAATCTTTGATGTTGATGCTCGTCAATTTGTCATCTTCGACTAATCTTGAAGAAATCACAATCGCATCATCCATGTTGTAGCCACGCCATGGCATGAAAGCGACCAACAAATCTTTACCAAGAGCCAGTTCACCATTGGTGACGCTTGCGCCCTCGACTAGAATATCGTCTTTCTTAACTTTTTGGCCGCGGACGACCTTGACGCGATCATTATAACAACGGTCGTCATTGGTCTTCTCGAAGTGCTCGAGCTTGTATTCTTTCTCGCCGTCTTTGTATTTCACGATGACGCTAACGCCGTCAGCCTTGACGACTTCACCGTCAGCTTCCGCGAGCGTAACCTGCGAAGTGTTCATCGCGACAGCATGCTCAATTCCAGTACCGACGGTCGGAGCGTCAGTGTTGAGTAGTGGTACGGCTTGTTTCTGCATGGCACAGGCCATAAGTGAGCGGTCAACACGGTTTTTCTCAACAAACGGAATCAAGCTGGCGCTCGTACCAAGAATTTCCTTGTGAGCAGCATCGATATGGGTGACGAGGTTCGAAGCGACCTGGCTCGGGCGACCCTTAACCCGAGCAGAGACCCAATCTTCGACAAATTCACCCTTTTCGTTTAGCTTGACGCTAGCATCGGCGACAATCATATCGTCTTCGGTCGCGGCATCAACATAGACGACTTCGTCAGTCACTTTGCCGTTTTTGACGACGCGATATGGTGCTTCGATAAAGCCATACTCATTAATTCGGGCATAAGTCGCCAAGTTCAACACGAGGCCGACGTTGCCACCTTCTGGCGTCTCGACGGTACAGATACGGCCGTAATGAGTCGGGTGGGCGTCGCGGACGTCAAATCCAGCACGTTCGCGAGTCAAACCGCCAGGACCCATTGAGCTCAAGCGGCGCTTGTGGGCGAGCTCGGAATAACCGTTGACTTCGTCCATGAGCTGTGAAAGCTGAGAGCTAGAGAAGAATTCTTTCACGGCAGCAACGACTGGACGTGAGTTTAAGAGCTGCGATGGAGTCACTTCCTCTGGACTGACCATGGACATGCGGTCGAGGATATTGCGCTGCAGACGAAGCATGCCTAGCCTAAACTGGCGCTGGACCAACTCACCAACCAATTTCACGCGACGATTGCTCAAGCTATCAATGTCATCGGCTGGCTCTTGAGTATTGTTCAGGCGAATAATCTCACTAATAATCGCAATCAAATCCTTCATCTGGAGCGTGCGGTGCGCAGCGTCATTTGGCGTATCGTAGCCAAGACGACGGTTGAGCTTAAACCGGCCAACACGAGAGCAATCGTACCTGCGATAGTCAAAGAAAGCGCGTTCAATCATTGATTTCGCGTTTTCGACAGTAGCAAGGTCACCTGGGCGCAAGCGGCGATAAACCTCAAGCAAAGCTGCAGCTTGACCGCTGGCGGTGTCTTTTTCAAGCGTGGCGTTAATATAGCTAATCGCACCGTTATCGACATCAGCAAATTTCGCGCGAATCTCGTCGTCCTTAGCGATACCAAGGGCCTTCAAGAAAGTCGTGACTGGAATTTTGCGACGACGGTCAATCTTGACATTGATACAGCCGCTAGCGGTAGTCTCAAACTCAAGCCAAGCGCCACGGCCCGGGATAACTTTCGCCCCATAGTAGCGCTTACCGTTGATTTCGTCAGCGGTAAAGAAAACACCAGCCGAGCGAATCAGCTGCGAAACGACAACACGCTCAGTACCATTAATAATAAAGGTTGCGCGGTCGGTCATCCAAGGATAATCACCGAAATAAATATCCTGTTCTTTGACTTCGCCAGTGACCTTATTCGTCAGCTCGACCTGGACATGAAGCGGAGCGGCGTAAGTCGACAAGTTGTACTTCGCCGTCTTTTCATCCTCGATCGGCTCCTTGAAATAATAATCCTTGAAGCGCATGGACAATTTTTGTCCAGTATAGTCATCGATCGGGTTCAACTCGTTGAACACCTCGCGTAGACCACTTTTAACAAAATCTTCCCAACTATCCTTCTGATGCGCAATCAGATCAGGAATGGGAAGTGCTTGGTCGCCCTCGGTGAAAAATACGCGACCAGTAGCAGCATCGGTAGTTGCTTTACTCACTTTTTCCTCTCTTTTAGTGTTGATAATCTTATGCAGCGCCGAAGATTAACTGCGATATTTAGAACGCTAGCCTCGCCATTTCTAGCGCACCCCAAAAATATCACTCACTACTTCTTACGGCTTATTTTAGCGGATTTTGATAGATTTTTCAAGGGGTATTTTATTATTGTTGTAAAATTTACAACAATTAAGACAGTAAAACACTCCGCACGGTATGACGGAGTGTTTTCGTGGTCACGAATCGTGGATGCGACAGGTTATTTTAGTCGGAAGCTCAATCAGCGCGATATTAAAACCAGCAATCGAGAATTCGGCCAGGGCGAACCCTAGACAAGCCAGATACCAGAGCGTACGCTCTATCTCCTGCATAATGTCACATAACTCCGATAGAATTAATCTTTCCGCACCGTTGAGCGGTTGCGGCTCATGATTAACAAAGTCCAGGGCGGCTTCTACGGGGGAAGAATAAACTTTCCTGCCCATATCTTCCATGATTGACCGTTGCGTATTGTAGGTATGCCAGCGCGAATATTCGATGGAGAACACCCCCTCGATCGCGATTAAGAGCATAATGACGGCCAGGACCAGTCCACCGATACAAACCTTGGAGATGCGACGACGTTCGGCAACGCTCTGGCGGTCGACTCGGCGACCGTGCGCGATACTGATTAATGTCTGCAGGACAAAAGCGCCAAAGATAATAACGCTGCCCTTGATGAACGTAGTCTCATCTATCGTCTCACTGTACGGACCGACAGCGCTACCCATCAAGATGACACAGTAGATGACGCAGACGGCGGTTGAAATGCCCTTGAATACTCCGAGAACGCTCAGCCCTCTCTGTGATAATAAAATTTTTTTCATATTTTTACCTCCATACAAGGAATCTCATGCCGATCAGAGTAAAAATCCGAAATGATTCGTGATTTTAAACTGCGAGCAGCATGGCTTATCTTTCTATTTTATCACAGATAATGCTTTTTGTCAATGTTTAGACGATAATTTTGGCGACGGTAACGCTTATTATTGACTTTTCGCCTTATCTGTGATATAATGGAGTGATAGGTAGCGTGGCGCTCGAGAAATTCGGTGCCGGCTAGGCAATTTAGGGTTTCGGGAGGTAGCTGCGCGGAATGGAGGTTGTAAATGAAGAAATGCTTGAAAATTTTACCGACACCGAGAGAACAGAAAAAACCAGCGATGAGCCAGAAGAAATTTCTGGTCGAGTGGTATGCGACTGGGTTTGACCCTCAGCGTCAAAAGCAAAATCAAGATTTTGCCAAGGCCATTAAACAGACGGCACCGGCGTTCGATACGGAACGCTTAGACAGCCAGCGCTATTCCGCAATGAATGGAATCAGTGCATTGGTGACATCAGCGCTTAATGGCCCCAATCTTGAGCGTAGTATGACACCAGACGAGGCGAAAGCGCTTCTGATTGAGGATTGGAGACCAATTCTCGGCGGGAAAGCTGTAGATTTTCGCATCATAGGAACTAAAGTCGGCTCCGTAGAGGCAGACATTTGGGTATTCCATATTAAGTCGCAGACGCTTTTTATGTTGCACTTTGCGACACCACGGAAGGATGATAATTGGCTGGAGCCGATGATTTATCGCTTCAAGTAGCCCAACACCTTTATTTCTACGCTGAAGCCCGCATACAAAAAGCCACTCCTAATACAGGAGTGGCTAAAGTTTTACTTAGATATCGAGGTCATCGAGATCAGCTAGCTCGGCGCGAGTTTTCTCGGCGAGTTCGGAGTCGTCTTCGGCGACGTCGTTAGCGGCTTCGGCGGTCTCAGCGGCGACATCGGCCATAGTTTCGACGGCGGCATCATCAATGTCGTTACGACGGCTCTGGCGCGGCATACCCTCTTCTTCGTCGGTATTGACGACCTTGAGGTTGTAGCGGGCGCCGTTCTTGGTGCCGAGGACGCGGAGAAGGGTGCGAATCGACTGGGCGGTAGCACCGCGTTTGCCGATGACGCGTCCTACATCTTCAGGATCGACGCTGAGGCTCAAAAGCACGCCACGCTCGTCGATTTCGCGTTCGACAACGACCTTTTCGGGATTGTTTACGAGGGTTTTTACGATGTATTCTACAAATTGTTGGTCAATGGTTGACATAAGGTCTCCAGTTTATTTTTGTTATATATTTTATTATAGCACAAGTTAAGAAAATACAAGCGGTTTTTGAGAAATCCGGTCAGTATGCCAGGCGGTAGACTTCCAGAATATTAATGTCTTTCCAACGGCACAAAGTTCTTAAGGCTCAAATATAGAACTTAACGGGACTCCCGGACTATCCGGAGGCCTTCTATTAACAATAAAACCGCCCTAGGGGCGGTGTGGAGATCAGCAGATGACACAGGCGGTGAGGTATGGGGTAGGAGAGCAAACATTATAAGGTACTGCCTCGTGGTTCGTAAGATAGCACCAGGCGTATCTGGCATGGCCGCGGTTCGGTCCACGCAGCCAGCAGCATTGAGGCTCGCCGGCAGTATTGCGAAAAGTGCGCCGCTCGACGTAACGACGGTAATTTTTAAAATAGAGGTCATAGGTAGCATCGTGGCCATCGGAATCGCAAGGTTTACGGAAATATTCCCAGATTAGCTGACTTTGCTGTGAACTATCGGATTCACCTATACCTAGCTCTTCTAACGAGGGCGGGAAAAATTTTGTGGGCTTTTTATCGATTTCGACTTCAGTGACTGCTGCTAGTAGACCAGCCGAACACCCCGCAGGATAGCCGTTGTCACTATTCTGCCAGCGCTCAAGGCTAGACCCGTGAAAGACATTGCAAGCATTTTCGTCAAACGGTAGTCGATCTGGCGAAGCGTTTTGGCGCAGCAAGATGGCACCAAGGCACTTCTTCCGAC
>CANBEI010000026.1 GCA_947367565.1 uncultured Candidatus Saccharibacteria bacterium
ATTTATTCTATTTTAACATACTTTAGGAATTTTTTGCGACAAACGAGTGAACGATGGCGACTGCGAGAGCGTCGGCAGCGTCATCGGGCTTAGGGGTGGTTTTGAGTCCGAAATGGAGGCGGACCATCTCTTGGATTTGGGCTTTATGGGCGTGGCCGTCGCCGCAGATAGCGTTCTTGATTTGATTCGGGGCGTATTCGAAAATCGGTAAATTACACTGCTTGGCGACCAGCAAGCAAACGCCGCGTGCCTCGGCGACAGAAATACCAGTAGTGATGTTTTGTTTGAAAAAAAGTTTTTCAATCGCCATGACATCGGGATGATTGAGATCAATAATCTCGTGGAGTGAGTTATAAATATCCTCTAAGCGTTCGGGGAGCGGGGTATGGGGCGGAGTGGCGATGACGCCATAGTCGAGGGCTTTGCGACCTTCAATAACGCCGAAACCGCAGATGCCAGTGCCGGGGTCGATGCCAAGAATTCTATTCATTGACATAGTCGATCAGGGTATGTCTTAAATCTTTTACGGGGATGACGAACTTGTCTTTGACGGTGGCAGGGGCGATAGCGTGAGCGAAACCGAGTTTTTTGGCTTCGGAGATGCGTTGGTCGGGGCGAAAAGCGGAGCGAATTTCCCCGCCGAGCCCGACTTCGCCAAAGACTACAAAATCTTCGGCGAGTTTGCGGCCAGCGATAGCGGAAGCGATTGCGAGGCAGACGGCGAGGTCGGCAGCGGAATCTTGGAGTTTCAGACCGCCAACGACGTTGACGAAGATGTCTTGGTCAGAGAGTTTGAGCTTCGTGCGGCGCTCGAGGACGGCAATGAGAAGGTTGAGACGGTTCAGGTCGCAGCCGGAAGCGGTGCGCTTCGGATAGCCGAAGTTTGAAGGGGTGACAAGGGCTTGGATTTCGACGAGGATGGGGCGAGTGCCTTCCAGCGTCGCGAGGATGATTGAGCCGTCGGTATTCTGGCGCTCGGCGAGTAGGGCGGCAGAAGGGTTTTCGACTTCGGCGAGACCAGATTGATTCATTTCGAAAATTGCGGCTTCGCTAGTGGATCCGAAACGATTCTTCACGGCGCGGATGATTTTGAACCCGCCGTAGCGGTCGCCTTCGAATTGTAAGACAACGTCGACGAGATGTTCGAGAACTTTCGGTCCGGCCAAAGTCCCCTCTTTGGTGACGTGACCAACAATGATAACGGCGGTGTCGGAGAGTTTGGCGGCGCGGATAATGAGATTGCCGCAGTTTGTGACTTGAGAAATGCCGCCGGGAGCGGAGGCGATTTCGGCGAGGGTGAGAGTCTGGATTGAGTCGACGATTACGAGATCGAAATCGCCGCTTTCGATGGTCTTGGCGATGTCGTTAGCAGAGGTCGAGCTGGCAAATTTAAGATTGTCGGATTCAGCGCCGAGGCGGATGGCGCGGAGCTTGACTTGGCCAGCAGATTCCTCGCCGGAGACGTATAATACGGTTTTGGTCTTAGCGATTTCGGCGCAAATTTGCATAAGTAAGGTGGATTTACCAATGCCAGGTTGGCCAGCAAGCAATGTCACTGCACCTGGCAGAATACCGCCGCCGAGGACAATATCAAGGTCCTTAAAACCAGTCGAGAGACGTCCGTTTTCGTCGGAAACTTCTAGGTCTTTAATAGAAACGAAATCTAGAGTTTTGCCGGAAGTTTGACCGCGTCCGACGGCGGATTTTTCGTCGCGACTATCTTCGTCGAATTGTTGGATGAGTGAACTCCAAGCGCCACAATGCGTACAACGTCCAGTCCAGTTTTTGTAGGTGGCGCCGCATTGTTGGCAAGCGAAAATAGTATGAGATTTAGCCATATAGTATATTATAGCACGCCTAGAGTTTGCGCTTTGCAACAGCTAAGCGATCACTGTCGCGGTCGAACTTGTCGCTCGGGGTTTCGCCAAGAAGATAATCAATTAACATCTGATAAGTTAACATCCCAACGATACGCTCGAAACGGTCTACAACGATGAAGAAGTAGCAATTCGTGCGCAAGAAGGCGGCGAGGGCTTGATTCAAAGTATAATCGTCACGGAGATAATAGACTTTGGGGTCAAGGATCTCGCGGGCGTGATTGGTTTGCTTAATTTCAAGACTGTTAAGTGCGGTGGTATGAATCAGACCGATGATACGATGGCGACCATCGATGACTGGAAAATGTTGAAAGCCGGATTTGTAGAGGCGATCAAGCGTGAGCGGGCCAAGAACTTCGTCGTCGTTGACGTAAGTGATAGCGGAAGGTGGAAGCATGATTTCGGAAACTTTGACGCTGGGAAAGTTCATGATGGTCGCGATAACATGGCGTTCGCGGCGGTCGAGAACGGAACGCGGAGTACGCTTCAGGACGTCGAGAAACTCTTCGATAGTTTTTGGAGTATAAGGTTGAGCTTCGGTGGTATGTTGCACGCTCGTTGGAGCATGATTTTCGGATTGAGTTTTCACCTCTGTAATTTCGGTGGTTTTGGCTGGAGTGTGATTCTCGGGGGCGGGAGTAAGTTTCCGGGCGGCAGGAACACGATATTTTTCGAGTTTGGGGTCGACCCATTTAGTGAAGCTTGCGAGAAAAGTTACCTTGGTTTCGTGGAGAACGCGGCGAAAAGTGCGCCAAAACTTGAGCCAAGCGGCCTTCGCGGTCGTGAGGAAACTTCCGGATGTATTTTTCTGACGCTCCATGGTATAATTATAGCATAAATAGATTTCGGAGGAATCATGGATAAGAAAACAGGTATTATTATTGGTGTGCTGGTGGCGTCGTTTGTGGCGCTGATTGGCGTAAGTGTATATCAGAGCGGACGAAGTACGATTGATTATGATCAGTACGATCTCGGTACGGTGTTGGAAGCGAGTGAGGAGTCGGGGGAGATTGGCGAGCTGATTATGGGGGATCCGGATGCGCCAGTGAAGGTTTTTGAATATGGCGATTATCAGTGTACGGCTTGTGCGCCGACGAATCCATATATCAAGCAAATCGTCGAAGAATATAACGGCAAGGTAGCGGTTGTTTTCCGGACATACATCCTTTCGTATCATAATAATGGTACGGCGGCGGCGAGTGCGGCATTGGCGGCAGCGCAGCAGGGTTATTGGTCAGAATACAAAGATCTATTATTTACGAATCAGAACGATTGGTATTATTCGGATGCGGCGAAACGCCAGGAGCAGTTTGAGCAGTATTTCGAGCAGGTGACTAAGGGTAAGGGTGACCTTGAGAAGTTTCGTGAGGATATGAATAGTGAGGCGGTGAAGAAGAAAATTGAGTTTGACCGCGGTGTGTATGAGAAGGTGACGGCGGCAGATGGCGAAGATGATCAGTGGACGCCGATGTTCTATGTTGATGGTGAATTGATTGATCAGCGAGAGCTGAGTACAGATGATTTCTTGAGCTTGTTGCGAAATAAAATTGATAAGGCGCTGAAGAAATAGGCCAAGGCTAGAGTAAAAAATGTCACCTGCGTTTGCAGGTGACATTTTGATAGAGTAAGGTGGACGGGTTGGCTATTATGGTCGCCTGGATGGTCTTCATGCCACAAAAAAGCCCTCTATCTATGAAAGATGGAGGGCCACAAGCGTTAAAGTTTAGGCTTTAACTCAATGAACTCTTGCCATGGAGCCGGCGGAAATTGCGGCTCGTAGCGACGAGTCTGAGTGCGCTTTGGCTTAATACGCATCAATTCTCCTATTTAATGTATCGTTGTCGCGATGTGGCGCGTTTTTCTGTTGAATCCCGCGCCGCTCGACCTCATCCACGAGCAACTATTTCATGATAGCAAACGTGAGCGTAAAAAGCAAGCATAAGGGGATAGTAATGTGTCGGTTAGGAGTTATTTTTTAGTACTTTTAGCCCTTTTAGCGCTAGTCATTGATTTTGCACTAGCTTTGGTATTTTTGGTCGCCATTTTGGCAGTTTTTGTGCTTTTTGCGGTCGATTTCTTGGTAGTTTTAGCGTTCATTTTGGGCATTTTCTTCGCATTGGCTGTAGCTGTGCGGGCAGCTGGATTAAACATGAGGAATTTGCGCAAGGTGAAATATGTAGCGAAGCTACCGGCGAAGATGAGTAGCATGACCATGACGAAGGCTTGTGAGAGGATGACTTCGGCAAAATCTTCAGTGAAGAGATTGGCGACTGCGTCACTAATGACACCGGTGTTTGGTACGAAGGCAACTTCACCTAATGGTGCGAGATAGAGGAGGCTGCCGTCAATGAGGTTTGTGCCTGGGAAGGTTGGAATGGTCGGTAGTTCTGGCGTCGGATTTGGGTTCTCAGGCTGTGGGGTTGGTTTCTCGGGCTCTTCCGGCGTTGGATCGGGTACGGCTGGTGTAGTTTTGTAGCGTACGATATAGACTAGGTCGTCGTTGGCGATGGTGCCGGTGATGAGCTCATAATCTGGAGTGAATCCGTCAATTTTTGGTGATTCGATTTCAAAAGTTTCGCCGGTTTTGTGGGTTTCGCTGTGTTCCGGAGCAGCTTCAGTATCGTCTTCATAGAGATATTTAACCGTGACGGTCTGTTCGGTAATGACGGGTTTCGTAATACCGGTATAGCTTACGCTGTCGTAGTCATAGGTTACGCCGGCGCTGCCGTTGAGCGTAGTGTAGTAGCTGACGGTGCTGGACATGGTGCCGGAATATTCGGAAGTTTCGCCGTAATAACGGAAGTAGAGGGTGTCACCGGTTTGACCGGCGGGAGACATTTGGAGTGGCGTAGTGAGATTAAACCCGTGGGTGGTATTATCGGGAGCGGAGATGTCGACTGGCTGCCAAGAACTTTCATCATCTGGTGTAGTGGTGTAAAAGAGTGTAGTTTTGTCGAGCGGCAGGTAGCCTTCATTCATTCCCTCTTCGGTCTCTTCTTGGATATAAGCGGCAAGGCGTTCGAGAATGAGAGGGTTCTCGGGGTCGCGATTTTTGATATTGGTGCTAAATTCGATGAGTTTGCGCTCAGTGTCATCGATTTTGCCGACGACTTTGGCGGTGATGTCGCTGTCGGCGGAGATGGGCCAGTTCATGTTGGTAATATTGATGCGAGTATTGGATTCGCTGGTGCTGCGCTCGGCGTAGAAGAAATCGAGGTTGACGACGTCACCGGGCTTGAAACCGGTCGCGATAGTAGTGACGCGCGGCGAGCGAGGACAGGCGTTTTCGACTTGGTTGTTATATAGATCATAGCCGATATTGAGTGGATTTTTGACATTTGCTTGACGGCAGGCTTGGTCGGCGACATTGTCGACGGTAGAAATGACATTGCCGTTGGCGTCGATTTTGAAGTTTCCTTCCGTGTCCATATGAAGGCCGCCGAGGTCGAGAACGAGCTGATTGTTCAAGAAGACCCAGACATCATCGTCGCCGCTGAACCAAAACTGCTCCGTACCATCGGCAGCGATTTTCATTGGGATGCGCATATGGGCAGTGAAATGGAAGTTGTGACCTTGGCGAGTAGTAGCGTCGGCGTTTGAGAAATCAACATCGTCAAGCGGAAAAGTTCCCTTGCTACCGTATTCGTAGGAGTTGTTGCCATTACGGATGAAGGTTACTTCGCGATTGTATTGCTTGGAAAGTTGTTTGCCGCTAGCATCGTAGGTTTCGTGGAACCAGCGGTAGAAATTGTCGGTGGGCTGGACGGGGTCATTTCCGGTGACATTAGCAGTAAAAACGTCGTGGTAGGCGTTCCAGGCGTCTTGTGTATTAGTGAAAGTTGGAATTGGGAGGCCGTCATTGCCGAGTTGGTTCTTGACGACGTTACTGATAATTCCCTTCGCGTAGAGACGACACTCGGACCACTCGAATTGGCGATTAGCGGTATTGCAGTCGTCTTGGCGTTGATCCCAGTAAGTAATGGGAATTGTAATACTATCTGGGTTGCCGAGCGAAGCGGCTTGCCAAGAGATCGGGACGCCGTTTTCGTTGGCGATTGTTTCGAGCGACATAGCGCGGACGAGCGATGAAACGCCGATGATGGTTAAAATTAAGAAAGACGCACAGGCGATGGTGCGCGAAATAATGCAGAGACGTTTCTTCATGAGTTTTTGTTGAGCCTTTTTCATAGATTAAATTACTCTTTTATAATATATTGTATATTCTTTATGGTTAATTATAGTACTTATGATAAGTGTGGTCAAGAAAAATGCTAGTATGGGGGCGGGATTATGATATAATATGAGGCAGCACGATTTTAGCCATCTAGTTTTGTCTATTGGCTAGATGGCGAGTACATTAAGGAGGTTGTTGAAATGATGATAATGGACGCAAAAAGGTCTGGATGGGAGGCTGGAAGTGCAAGAAACATCCCTTTGAGTAAAGAATATCATTACCAGGCTTATGTGATGGAAACGCTGAAGCGTAGGGCGTTGCCATGGAGGCGAGTCTCGGAAGGTGAAGTCGAGCATATTCATCAGGTTTTATTGCAGCATTTTGCTGCGACGGCGGAAAATGATGCTCAGTTTGTCCAGGAACGTTGCCAAATTGATAAGACCTGGCCCACGGTCAAAAAATATATGCGAGAATGCCCTGGTTTGACACGGTTTATGCTGGAGGTTGGAGCGCATTCGCGTTTTTTTTATCCGTTTCTACTGGATATTCCACGTGGGACTGCAATGCTGCCGGCTTTTTTCTATGGTAGAGATATTTTCGGTAAAATTGTTCCGATTCCGAGCAGTGATCCGATGTATCAGTTCTGCCTGAACGACCCAGTGTTTAAGTCGGTGCGTTTCCGTAATGAGTATGAGCAGAAATATCTGATGAGCGCGATCATGGCAGCGATTTTGGCTGGAGGGTTATTGCCGCAATTATGGTATGGCGGGTATGATCTTGACCCTGGGTATCAGAAAATTACGGTCTATGATCCGGACGTTGGTTTGCAGGAACCGCTCAGTCAGATTTTTGGGGATGATCTGTCTAAGCATGGAATTACCTACCATTTTAGCGGGTTTGGTGAGGCGTTTGCCGATGAATCGCAATGGGGTAAATACGATTTTGTTTCTGCTATGGGGCTTGCTTCATATCATATGAAAGATTTGGATAGCCTGCTACGAGGAAAGATACGCATGTTGGCTCCTGGCGGTATTCTTATCTTTGATTTGCAGTTAATGGTACTGGCGTTAATCTTCGATAAGTTCGTATTGCATTGGGAGACGGATAGTCCGATGAAACCGGTAAAAAGCGTTGCGAAAGCAGTGGATTATGTCTCATCAATTTGCCGCGATTTGGGTGTTACCTTGGAAGAATATGTAATTGAACCCGAGGATAAAGCAGGCGTTGTTTTTAGAATCTCCAAGTAATTAAAAAAGGCTAAATACATGAAAGAATATGTAGATAGTCGAGCCTCTGCTTCGCGTAGGGGCTTTATTTTTTGTAAAAACATATGCTATAATGGTTTGTAAGTAATATATCAAGGAGGTATGGTGAGTTTAACTTCGATTTTGCTTTATGCGACGTCGGTTTTGGCGGTGTTTTCGGGTTTCTCGGCATTTATTGGGGCATCTAAAACTGACAAGAAGAAAATGGCGTGGTTTTTTGCGACGACGATTATGGCGGCGATTTGGACGGTGTCGATTGCAATGTTTTTGGATTTGCCGATTACGGCGAGTGAATCTGCCCCTTTTTGGATTATGTCGATTTATATTAGTTCGGCTGTAATGATGGTTATGTTGCTGGGGTATGCAGGTTGGGAATATACAGTTGGCAAAATTTTAACTTTTTTGGCAGTGGTAGCACTTGTGATAACGGCGACAGTTGTCGTAATGAACACGAGATTGCTGTTTGATGGATTTGAATTGACTACGCAGGGCAATACAGTTCATTTGGTAAATGGAGTGGTTTATTGGCTATACGCATTTTATTTTGCGCTCAATAGCGTTTTGGCATGGTATTTCATCTGGAAGCGCTCGCGAAAGACGAGCTCGAAGAAAGTCAGGATGGGCGATCGAACTTTGATGGTGGGGTTGGTAATTACAGGGGCTTTGGCGATGATTTCTGATTTGGTTTTGCCATTGTTTGTGCGATACGATTTGATTTGGATTGGACCATTAGCACTAAGTATTACATTGGTAAGTTTCTACTATGCAATTTTAAAATATCGAATTATTTCGATTTCGTCGAGGTGGTTGAAGTTGTTGTCGTATGCGGTGCTATTGGTGTCGGGGGCGGTGATTTATATGCTGATTTTTTATCTGATTTTTACGGCTTTGTTCAAGGTGCCAAACCCATCGGCTTCAGTGTTGGTTTTGAATTTTATTATGATTGTGATTGTGTTGCTATTGATGCCGGTATTGAATGAAGTGAGTGCTTCAATGCGGTCTTTGATTTCAGTTGGACAGGTGGATATTGCGTATGTGATTAAGAAACTGAACAGGATTGCGACGAAAAATGTGGATTTACGTGAGCTTGCGGGCTTCTTAGCGGATCATCTGCATTTTGCGTACATTGGGTTTGTGGTGAATGGACGGTTGTATGGCTCGAAGCCTCTGTCGGTATCGGCGGAAGAATTGGTGCAGATTGGTAAAATGAAGGCGGCGAGCGGTAATAGTGTATGGCAGGAGCCGAATAAAACGACGCAGAAGATTATGGATGAGCTAGGACTAAAGGCGGTGGCGGAGCTTCGGAATGCGAAAGGTAAGGCGTTTGGTCAGTTGATTGTTGGTAAGCCTTTGGGTAAGAATAGTTTTGAACGGCGAGATTTAGTACAGTTGGAGATGATTATTAATCTAGTGGCGACGGTGATTGATTCGGAAAAACATATCAGGGCGTAGAATGCGCGCAATGCGGAAAGATGTAAAGTAATATGACAGCGAAAATCTTGCGCCAAACGAAGATGACGATTCTCCTGTCGCTAAATGCGGTGGCGATTCTAATCGTGGGGGTAATGATTTTTAGCGCAATTAATTTGAACGGGGGGATTGAATTTCGGGTGGTTTCGGAGCGTAGCGATGATGTTGGAATGACGCTGGACGAGTTGGGGATGATTGAGCCGGTGACGGATAAGCTTGATAAGCCAGTGATCGTGGCGAATGGTAATACGACGACTTTGAACAATGCGACGAGTGGCGGTGGATATGCGGTGTACACTGGCGGTGGAAGCAGCGGCGGAGTACGACTCGGTGGTGTGCCATCTGGACAACTTTGGGTGGAAGATTCGATTGTGATTTATCAGACGGCGGATTTTGACATTTGTGTCGGAGCTGGACTAAGCGGCCTTGGGGATATGTATTGGCAGTCAAGTAATCAGTCGGTGATTGCGGGATTTTATAATACGGCACGGACGTGGTTAGGGTATGATCCAGGAACTTGTCGGTATCCGGCGATTGTAGGTACAGGTACGACGGAGATTACGGCTGGTACGTATGACGGTTCGCGGTACGATAAGATAACAATAACTGTAATCGCGCCACCGGTCGAGCAGTGGAAGCGCGATGTTTTGGCATTAGTGAATGAAGAGCGAAGCAAAGCGGGCCTAGGTGCATTAGAATGGGGTACGACTTGTGAGGCAGCGGCGAATGTGCGGGCGCAGGAGCTCATGACGAGCTATTCGCATACGCGACCAGATGGGTCGTCATGGTCGACGGCATGCCCGATTCCAGAATCGGGCGGAATGAGCGGTGAAAACTTAAATGCGAGTAATGCGGCGGTATCGCCAGAGACGGTAGTGGCGTCTTGGATGGGTTCGGCGGAACACCGGGCGAATATCTTAAATCCAGATTTTAAGTATTTGTCGGTCGGGTTCGTGTTTGATCCGAATTCGACGTATAAGACGTATTGGAGTCAGTATTTTACGACGTATTAGAACCGTTCTACTGGAGCAGGTCGGCGACGAGGTGGAGTTTGATGTGGCCGTTTTTGAATAAGTTGTCATAAAGCGTGATGAACCCCGGTAACTTAGTGAGGAATTTTGGGTTGCCGGTCTTGAAGTAGGATTTATAGAGTAGCTCGATTGTTGTGCTAGTGACGGCGAGAGCGGTGGCGCGAGGTTCGGTCTTGGATTTGGTGATTTCGAGAGCGATTTCGGGTAAATCCTTGGGGCTGGCAGCGACGAGACGTTTTGCGAGGGTCATGATTTTTTCTTTAGCGGCGGGGGCGGTATCGAGTGGATTTTCGGTGCGGAGAAAGAAAACCTGTGCGCGCGATAAAATTGTAGGAAGTAGTGCTGCGGGCTGTTCAGTAATAAGAACGAAATGACAAAAATCCTTGGGTTCCTCAAGGGTCTTTAAGAATGCGTTCTGAGCAGCTTCGTTCATGGCGTCAGCAGGTCGAATGACGAAAAAACGATCGTTAGTTTCGCAGCTATTCGTC
>CANBEI010000027.1 GCA_947367565.1 uncultured Candidatus Saccharibacteria bacterium
CTATAATATATAGTATATGTACGAGAAATTTGCGGAGTTTTTGGCTGATAAACGCCGAATCTGTATTATCCAAGCCGAAAATCCAGATGGCGACTCGCTTGGGAGCGCCATCGCCCTGGATTATATCCTGAAAGATACCGAGAATAGTCTATACTGCCCAGTCGACATTCCGAAGTATCTACGTTACTTCCCAGATTGGTCACGTGTCAGTAATGAATTTGATTACAAAGCCGACGGATATATTATTGTTGATACCGCAGCAAATGTTCTATTGTCGAAATTGTTAGACGACACTGCAATTAAAAATTGCCTCTATCAAAAACCCGTCCTCGTCCTCGATCACCATGAATCCGAAGACGATCTCGAATTTCCACATGAAGCGATTATCGAGACCTTACCCGCTTGCGCTATGCTAATTTTCAAAATTGCTCGCGAGCTAAAATATGAAATCCCTCTAGTCGCCGCCGAAGCGATTTATTCTGCAATCTCGTCAGACACGCTCGGTCTAGTCAGCAACTCAGTCAACGCCGAAACTATGCGCGTAATGGCTGATTTAATCGACCTGGGCGTTAACCCTGCTAGGCTCGATGAACATCGACGCGAATTTATGAAAAAATCTCCACGCATTCTCGATTATAAAGCCGACTTAATCAAACGCATTGATTACTCGCTCGACGGGGAATTAGCGACAGTACATATCCCATTCGAGGAGATTCAAATGTATTCTGATGAATATAACCCTAACGTTCTTATTCTTGAAGAAATGCGCCTCGTCGAAAAAGTCATTGTCGCCGTCGCAATTAAAACCTACCCTGACGGCAAAATTACCGGCAAAGTCCGTACGAGCAGTCCTATTGCCGACCAAATCGCCGGGTATTTCGGTGGTGGCGGTCACCCTTTTGCTGCCGGTTTTCGCACTTATGACATGAGTTATGATGACGTCGTCAGTGATTTAGTAAAAATTATCCCTGGATTACTCGAACAAGCTGCTATCGACCAAACAGAGGAGGACTAATGCCACGCGCCAATAGCAAATTTTACAACTTCCGTACTAGAGTTTGGCATAAGATACTGCGTCGCCCGATACGTTTAAAGACAGCGTAT
This sequence comes from uncultured Candidatus Saccharibacteria bacterium, assembly GCA_947367565.1. Taxonomy (GTDB): domain Bacteria; phylum Patescibacteriota; class Saccharimonadia; order Saccharimonadales; family Saccharimonadaceae; genus Nanosyncoccus. The sequence goes on from CANBEI010000027.1 coordinate 1,105, forward strand.
GACTCTAAACTTAAAAATCCTAAATTAACTGTCGTTTTTCTACACGGTATTTCCGCTACATCCGATACTTGGCGTACAACGATTCGCCAATTTAGTAAGAATCCCGACCTAAAAGATGTCCGCTTTATTGCGCTCGATCTGCTAGGATTCGGCGTTTCCTTACAATCTACCTGGCTTGATTATGACTACGACGATTATGACCGTGCACTCGATGCCGCATTAAGGCATCTCAAAGTCGAAGGTCCAGTCGTGCTTGTTGGCCATTCTATGGGCTCACTTATTGCCGCCGACTACGCGACGAATTATCAACCGAGTTTCGATATCGTACATTTAATTCTCGTCTCACCTCCAGTACTTATGTCTGAAGAACTCGCTAAGCTGCCAGATAAAGTCTATACTAAATCCTACGGTTCGCTCCATCGTCTCGCTAATGACGAGCCAGTTATGGAAGTAATTGCAAATTTCATTCAAAGATTCAGTAGTTTTAGCAGCAAATATATTAAAACACCCGCTTTCGGACGTTCCATGGACAATATTATCTTGAATCACAAAAATTATCGCACCTTCACGAAGATTAAAATTCCAACCTTAATCATTCATGGCCACTTTGACCCACTTGTTATGCGATCAAACCTCAAGCACGTCGCTGAAGTCAATTCAAAATACGTGCGTTTTGTTAGCGTCATGGGCCATCACGACGTCTCCGCTCAAAAACGCAGCAAAATGCTCATCGAACTAAAAAAAGTTTTACGCGAGGAAAAAGCCAAATGAAACTATTCAATACATTAAGTCGCAAGCTTGAAGAATTTAAACCTTTCGACCCCAGTCGCGTCAAGATTTATACTTGCGGCCCGACAGTTTATAGTTCGCCACATATCGGCAATTACGCAGCGTATGTTTATTGGGACTTATTGGTGCGCACGCTAAAAGCTAATGGCTACGGCGTCGATCGCGTACTGAATTTAACTGACGTTGGTCATCTTAGCTCTGACGCGGACGACGGCGAGGACAAACTCGAAAAAGGCGCCAGGCTCAGCGGCAAAAGTGTCTGGGAAATTGCGGAGTTTTATACTAATGAGTTCCTAGAGGGCTTTCATAGCCTGAAACTCGTCGAACCGAATACGATTGCCAAAGCCACTGATTATATCAAAGAAGACATTGAGCTAGTCGAGATATTGACCGCCAAAGGCTATACCTATGAGACGAGCGACGGGATTTATTTTGATACCAGTAAGTTTCCGAAATATGCTGATTTTGCAAGACTAGATTTGGAGGGATTAAAAGCTGGAGCGCGAGTTGAGCTGTCTGACGAAAAACATAATCCAAGCGATTTTGCAGTTTGGAAATTCATCCAACCCGGCGAAAAACACGACATGCGCTGGGATTATCTCAGTCGTCCCGGTTACCCCGGCTGGCATCTTGAATGTTCAACTATTATCCATACTGTACTCGGTGAAACGATTGATATTCATACCGGCGGTATCGACCACATCCCAGTTCATCATACGAATGAAATCGCGCAAAGCGAGGCCGCTTTTAACAAAAGACTCGCGAAATATTGGCTACATTGTAATCACTTACTCAGCGATGGCGAAAAAATCTCCAAAAGTCTCGGCAACGGCTATACTCTGAAGGATCTAGCAGAAAAAGGCTACTCGCCGCTTGATTACAAAATGTGGGTTCTACAAGGTCATTATCGTTCCGAACGTGACTTTAGCTGGGAGGGACTAGAAGCTGCCCGCGTGAGACGGCTCGGATGGCGCAACCGAATTGCGAAAGCGCGACAAGCTAAGATCAAGGGTGAAAACCCGGAAAATATTGTCGCCATCGTGAGCGACGACCTTGGGTCGCCAGCCGGGTTTGCGTTAGTTGATAATACCGAGCTAGATCTAGCGGGCTGGGAAATAATTGATGGGCTGTTTGGTCTAGGTCTAATTGAGGACACTCCGGATATTAGTGAAGAGTGCAAAATACTACTCGCTGAACGTGAATCGGCTCGTACTAAGAAAGATTTCGCTCGATCAGATGAGCTACGCAACAAACTTGCCGCATATAATATTGCCGTACTCGACACGCCGGACGGTCAAGTCTGGCAATACGTTCGCTAGCGTGTTATGATAGTAGAATGGAACAACCAGTTATCGAGGTCAAAAACTTAGTCAAAGTCTACGGCAAACGTTCGACCGCCTTTACGGCTTTGAAAAAAATCAACTTAGAAATCCAAAAAGGTGAATCCGTTGCCGTTATTGGTAAATCTGGCTCCGGCAAGTCCACACTCATGCACTTGCTCGCCCTGCTCGATCGTCCGACCGAGGGTAATGTAATAGTCGACGGAATCGATTCGACAAAGCTAAAAACCAAACAGCTTAATACTTTACGTAATGATGATTTCGGCTTTGTTTTTCAGCAATTTTTCATGAACCCGCAAGACACAGTCCTAGAAAATGTCACCTTGCCGCTCAAAATTGCTGGCAAACGCCGCAAAGAACGTCGCGAGCTCGCCATGAAAGCCCTGCGTACTGTCGGTCTAGCCGATCGCGCAAAATTCAAAGCCAATGACCTATCCGGTGGCCAGAAACAACGTGTCTGCATTGCCCGCGCCATTGTCAACAACCCAAAAATCCTCTTCGCCGACGAGCCGACCGGCAACCTCGACTCTACGACCGGTGAAAAAGTCATTAAGCTACTATTCGGTTTACAGAAAAAAGGAGTTACACTGATTATTGTTACCCACGACGAAGACCTAGCTAAGATGTGCGATCGCCAAGTTCGCATTTCCGATGGCAAAGTCACCGAAGACTCCGCCAGTCAGAGCAAAACGTCTACGAAAAAGCCTAAAAAATCCACTACCAAGACCAAGACGGCCAAAAACCAAACCGCGAAAGGAGAAAACTAATGAAATTCTTTGATATTTTGCGCACTGCGAACCACAACCTCTTTCGCAACAAGGTTCGCACCATGCTAACCGTCATCGCAATCTTTGTTGGTAGTTTTACGATTATTCTCAATGTCGCAATTAATACCGGCGTTAATTCATTTATCGACGAACAGACTGCTAGCCTCGGCGGCGACAATTTCATCATGCTTATGCCATCCGGTTCATCCGAGATGGCTTCAAGTATGGTCGCTTCTAGCGAGCCCGTGGAGTTCGTCGAGAAAAAGACTGGCGAAACCGAAGTCGGCGCTTTCTCTGATGAAGATATTGAAAAACTAAAACAAATTGACGGCATCGACGCTGACTCATTCTATTCTCCTGCCCCTCTCAGCGGTACAGGCTACTATGCTAGCGATAAAACCGACAAGAAATATGAAATCCAAAACCTCATGATTCTGCCTCCAGGGAATTTTAAAATTCCGCTCGCCGCCGGTGAGCTAGTTGACCAGAATGAGGAAGCAAAAAAGAAAAACCAAGTCGTACTCGCTCCTGGCTACCGCGAGGCGCTAGGCTACGAAACTGATGAAGATATTATCGGTCAAACCATCACTATTGGCATTAAGAATGAGATTCTCGACAAATGGACAGCGATCGACGTCGAAGTTGTCGGCGTCGAAGCTAGTGGCATTGTTTCAAGTAGCATGGGCACACTTATCTCGCACGCTGTCTACGATGCGCTTGCTGACGCAGTTTACGAAGGTTATCCGAGCGAATATCGCGACAATCAGCCGAATTACTATATCATGGCAACATACGATACGAATCGTTTTAGTGAAGACGAGATCAAACAGGCTATTGCTGATGCAGGCTATGAAGCCTGGACCGTTTCCGACATGATGGGTATGATTCGGACTTTCTTCGACGCAATCATGATTGTCTTTACGATCTTCGGCAGTATCGCTTTGCTTGCCGCCGCCATCGGTATTATTAATACTCTACTCATGTCCGTCGAAGAACGCACCCGCGAAATCGGCCTCGACAAAGCTCTTGGCATGTCAAGCGGACGCGTGTTCACCGAATTTGCCGTCGAAGCTATTAGTCTAGGTTTCTGGGGTTCTGCTTTCGGCGTAGTCGTCGCGATGTTTATCGGTACACTCGCGAATTCCGCCGTACATGCACCAGGCGGTTTCCTCGCAGAACTTCCGACCTTCAATCTATTTGAGTTTACCGCCAGCAATATTATACCGTTCATGATTATCATCATGTTCATCGCCTTCCTCGCCGGCACCATTCCGGCTTGGAAAGCCGCTCATAAGAATCCAATCGACGCCCTAAGATATGAATGATATAGAAATTGAGAAACTTATTCCTGGTGGTCAGGCTCTCGGTACACTCGAAAATGGAAAGAAGATTATGCTCTGGGGCACGTTACCGGGCGAAATCGTAACTAAAGTCCGTGTTACGAAAGAAAAGTCAAGCTATTGCGAAGGTGTTGCCGAAGAAATCGCCCAAAAATCCGAACAACGCATCGAACCGAAAGACGAGTGCTATCTTGCGACTTCGCCTTGGCAAATTATGACTTATGAGTATGAGCTAGAGCAGAAATTTGCGATTCTTGAAGAGATTTACCACCAAGCCAAGATTAATCTCAACGAGGCAAAAATTAACCCAGTTCAGACCGACGGCCAAGATTTTCATTATCGCAACAAAATGGAATACGCCCTGTATTACGACCATGCAGACGAGAAAATCTATCCCGCTTTTCACGGTCGTGGCAGTCACCGCAAAGTCCCAGTCGTACAATCCAGTCTTGAGCATCCTGAGATTTGGCAGCGCGCCGTAGAGATTATTGATGAACTAAACACGCGAGGTGAAGATGCACGCAAATACCAGAGTTTATTGCTCAGGTGCGATCAAAGCGGCAACGTTAGCGGTGGGTTGTACGAAAATCATAAACCGCATCAAGCATTCGCGAGCCTAAACGACATCATTATGGATGAAACTTACACTTATTCGCCAAATGGTTTTTTCCAAATTAACCTACCAGTCTATGAAATGGCGTTACGAGAGATAAAAGGCTGGGTCAAGACGGACGATGTCCTAGACTTATATTCCGGCGTAGGCACGATTGGACTCAGCGTAGCGCGCAACAAAAATCTCGTACTCGTCGAATGCGATAAGTCAGCTTATCGTGAACTCGAAGCTAATGTCGAAAAGGTTAAGCTATCGAGCAATAGTTCGGCGCATATTACCCCGGTACTAGCAAAATCCGAAGACGCACTAGAGTATATCGCGCCTGGCCAAACCGTGATCGTCGACCCACCCCGTGCCGGTTGTATGCCGGAAGTAATTGCAAGATTTCGCATAGCCGAGCCGAAGACGATTATTTATCTATCATGCAATCCAGTAACGCAAGCCCGCGACATCAGCAAGCTGCTTGATATATATAATATTGTTAGCGTAACACCTTATAATTTCTTCCCGCGTACTCCACATCTCGAAAACTTAGTCATTTTGGAGCATAAATAACATGGGGTTAAACAAAGAACAGCGCGAAGCGGTCGAGTATCTAGACGGACCATTACTAGTGCTAGCCGGACCAGGGACGGGCAAGACACAGTTATTATCCGCTAAAGTTGCGTATATTCTCGAGAATACCGATACCAATCCCGAAAATATTCTTTGTTTAACTTTTACCGAATCTGGCGCCAGCAACATGCGCGAACGCCTCGGCAGCATGGTTGGCAAGGCTGCGAGTAGCGTCAATATCTTTACTTATCATGCTTTTGGCTCAAACATCCTCGAACGCTACAAAAATTACGCCGAGGACTTCAACCGTGAACTTGATAATGTAATTGATAGCGTTACGCAGTACAAGTATGTGCGTGAGATTCAAGACGGCCTAGCAGCAACTAATATTCTGAAGACCACCAAGGTCAATGACCTGATCGAGACAATTGGCCACGCAAAAGCCGCTAAATTAAGCGCAGATGACCTCGCGAAAATCGCTACGCGCAATATCGCCGATAGCGAAAAGATTAGCGCAGCAAGTACCGAAATTTTAGAAAACCTTAAGCCGCGCATGAAATACGAACTCGCCGTGGCGGAAGTTTACCAACCACTACTTGAAGCATTGAGTGAGTACACTAGCAGCGAGCCAATTGTTGGCAATGTTGAGCCGAGCGCCAATGGTCTCGTGCGTGAACTCGCGGAAATTATCGAGACCGAAAGCACAAAAGACAAGCCTAGCGTTAGCCCGCTTACGAAGTGGAAGAATCAACGCTTTGAACGCGACAGCATGGGGAATTATCGTCTCAAAGATTATATCGCGAACAAAAAACTCGCTGCTCTAAGCGAAGTTATGCGCACGTATGAAGAAAAACTGCGTAGCGAGGGGATGTTCGATTTCGCCGACATGATCGAGGAAGCGATTCGAGCCCTGCGCGAAGATCGCGGTTTCCGCCTCAGCCTGTCTGAGATTTTCCAGTATATTCTACTCGATGAATTTCAGGATACTAATCCTTCGCAGTTTGAACTCATCAAACTCCTAACTGATTACGAGAGTCCTTGTGTTATGGCGGTGGGCGATGACGACCAAGCGATTTTTGAGTTCCAGGGTGCAAATGCCAGCAACTTGTTAGATTATCAAGATCATTACGGCGCAAAAGTTATTACTTTGCTAGATAATTATCGCAGCACTAGCGAAATCTTGGCATTTTCGCATCGCGTCGCCGAACAAGTCGGTGATAGTTTCGCCAAACATCACGGCGTCGCGAAGGTGCTAAGATCAATGTTTGAATTATTAGGCAAGAAACAGCCCGTGGAGTGTCAGATCGAACGTCATGAGTTTAGTGTCGCCAGCGACGAATATTATTGGGTTGCCGAGCGTATTCGCAATCTGATTGATTCCGGAGAAAATCCCGACGAGATTGCCGTAATTGCCCCGAAACATAAACATCTCACACCATTATTACCGTATTTAAAGAATCAGAATATCAATATTGCTTATGAGAAGAAATCGAATCTACTTGAAGATCCGAAAATCCATGAGCTAATTGTAGTTGCCAAATTCGCGAATGACCTCGCAAACGAAAAACAACCCGGCCATCGCCTGCTTGAAATTTTAAGTTTTCCATGGCTCGAAATCGATACCTTGCAAGCTCTTGAGGTTACGCATAACGCAAAAAAATCCGAAAAATCATTACTCGAATACTTACGCGAGAGCGAAGATACGAAATTGCAACGTATCGCCCAGTGGATCGCTGATCTCGCAATGCAAAGTTTTGAAGCACCGCTAGAGCTATGGCTCGACTATTTAATTGGTGCCCGCGAATTGGATGATTTTTGTTCACCCTATCTCGCGTATTATGAGGCGCACGGCAGCAAGAGCGAAGTTTTTGAATTCTACGAAAATCTTAACGCGCTGAAAAATACCGTCGTCCAACATACACAAAATCAAAATCCGCGACTGGCCGATTTTATTAACATGATTCACGATTACGAAGAGGCTGACGCCAGCATTATCAATACCAGTCCTTATCGTGACGCCGATCACTCCGTCCAGCTCATGTCCGCCCACAAGAGTAAAGGTCTTGAGTTCAAATGGGTTTTCATGATTACCGTTGACGAGCTCGCCTGGGGCAAGGCGAAGGGGAATAACAACATGTTCAGCCTCCCGAGTAACCTTAGCCAAATTCGCCACACCGGCGTCACTGATGATGAGAAATTACGCCTGCTCTTCGTCGCGATTACCCGCGCGAAAGAGCATCTAGTTATGACGAACTCAGTGCAAGATTTTTCCGAGAAACAAGTTTCTCGGCTAGGCTATCTTAACGAAGTACGTGACGAAAAGGCAGAAATACAGATTTCGCCGTATTTGCCCGAAGGTGCACAGGAAATTCATACTCATTATGACGAATTCGACGAAGAGATCCGCCTGAGCGAGCTGCGCCAAGACTGGATTTCAAGTTACCAGGTGTTGACGCCGGATCTTAAATTGTTATTACAAGCGCGCCTTGCGAATTACCGTCTAACTGCGACCGACTTGACGAGTTTTATTGACATTATTTACGCTGGTCCACAAGCAGTTTATAAAAGTCGAGTACTCTTCGCCCCCGATGAACCGTTAACTATGCAGCTTGCATACGGAAACTTAATTCACAGTACGCTTGAACAGGTTACCAATCAGGGAATTGACCAAGCTGCCGCACTGAAACATTTTCGCGAGAAAGCCGCTGAAGTTCCGTTACAAACCCGCGAAATCCGCGAGTTGCAAGAAAAGGGCGAAGCTAGTTTGAAGATTGTGCTCGACGAATTCCAGGATATTTTGCGCGCTGACGGAGCAAAGGGCGAAGTTAACTTGTCATCCGAGCATCTTAGCTTTGATGACGTTCCTGTGACCGGCAAAATCGACCACATTCATATCGACCGTACGGCGAAAACTGTTGAAGTTTATGACTTTAAGACTGGTAACTACCATGATAGTAAATGGCAAAGTCACCCAACGCTATATAAATATGCCCTACAGCTTGAATTTTATAAGCTGCTACTAGGTCTTTCTCCGAGTTATCGTAATTATAAGATCACGAAGGGCCATATCCTGTTCGTTTCACCCAATGTCGAAGGGAAAGTTTATGATAAAGTCTACGAATATGACGACGCCGGCGCAAAAGAGTTGCGTGCACTCGCCAAGGTAATTTATCGGCAAATCACTAGTCTTGAATTTATAGAAAATCCCGAGATTAATATTCCCGGTGATAAGAAAAATACCCTGAAAGATATACGCGCGTTTGTCGAGAAGTTACTAGAGCTACATAACACTTGATTTTTGTTCAAAAAAGAGTATAATAAGAACACATCTATACAGATGTGAATCTAAACTTGCATTCATCACAAAACGAAAGGGGGTGAAGATGAATGTCATGGTTTTCGGGATACGGCGGACAGCCTACACTCAGCGAAAGCGCTCGCGATAAGTCATACCTGAGCGGTATCGGATTAACGCACGATAGCGTTACCGGTATAACTGGTGCAACTGCACAAGACGCTTACGACAGATATGCTGCCACTGGTGCAACACCTAACGAACTTGCAGCTTTCGCCCATCGTGTCGCTGCGTCTCATGGGCGCAGTTAAATAGCACATTGTTGGTTTTTTACTTTCTAAAAGCAAAAAACCAGAGGCTGACCTTTATATGAGTCAGCCTCTTTTTTTAATCCAGCGCCTTACGCGCTCATCTTTGTCTTAGCCTAGTCTCCTTCCTCTTTCCTCCATTAGGCACTACCTGGGTAGAGGC
>CANBEI010000028.1 GCA_947367565.1 uncultured Candidatus Saccharibacteria bacterium
CGCTTTAACTTCAGTGCCTCACCTTGTGCCTTAAATGCCGTCGCTCCGCGCGAATAATCCGACAATCCTAGCGTAATCTTACCTGATTTCGGCAAAGTTTTCAGAAAATCCATCACCGTGCCATCAATTTTGATCGCCAGCTTCTGTGTTCCGCCCAGGCGCCGAATTTCCGGTCTCGTATCCGTCGAAAATTCCGCCAGCTCTGGCGCCACTAACCTCGCATCACCGAACAAACTCTCTAGCTCCGCTACTGAGATTAGTGGTTGTCTGCCCAAAACCGCAAGGTATTTCATACTAATATAATTATAACATGTTTTAGACTTATATTCATCAAAATTTCCCAGGGATCAAAAAAGTCACAAGATTGTCACTTCACACTTTATCTGCTATGGTATAATATTTTCATGACAAAAACTACAATGAGTTCCGACTCTGACGGCTCGAAACCTAAAAAACATTTTCAACTTTCTTTCCGTACGATTTTGACAATTCTGACACTTGTTTTAATTATTTACGTTGTCTATTCAAACTGGAATGATATTCGTGAGGCAATTGCGCATATTGGCGAGACGAACATTCTTGCCCTCATGCTTTTAATTCCGGAGCAACTTTTTATGTATTTTTGTTGCGGGCAGATGTTCTTCTCTTATATGCGCGCGAAGAAAGATGCGAAAAAAGTTTCGCCGTGGACTCTCATGCGCGTCTCGCTGGAGCTAAATTTCGTAAATCACGCCGTACCAGCGGGCGGTCTCGGTGGTCTTGGGTATATCACGTGGCGCTTGAAACCTTTTGGTGCGACTGCCGGACAAGCGAGTTTTATGTATGTTTTGCGCTATATCATCACAATCTGTGCTAATCAGCTCCAGACAATTCTTGCGATTATTGCTTTGCTGATTTTTAGTACTGTACCGGCTGCCGGTGTTTGGGTAATTGGCTTTACTGCTTTGCTTAGCGTAGGTATTATCGCGGCGATTGCAATTCTGATTACGATCGCCAGTAGTAAGAAACGTATTGATTGGTTTGCGAAAACTAGCACCAATTTCGTCAACTGGCTGGTCAAAAAAGTGACTTTTGGTCATAAAACTGATATTTTGCAGCGCGAAGTTGTCGACAAATATCTTGGCGATGCCCACGGCGATTTGATGACTGCGCGCCGACATAAGGAAATGTTAATTCGCCCGATTTTGTGGGGTATCGTCTATAGTTTTCTTGAAATTGCGACCTATTGGATTGTTGCGGCGAGCCTTGGTCACCCCGAAATCTTACCTCAGATTATGATCGGCGAAGCAATCGGCTCGGTCATGGGTGCGATAGTTCCATATGGGCTCTATGAGCTTGGCATGGTTGGTATTATGGCGAGTTTAGGTGTCGACGCCGGGCTGTCGGCTCTCGTTGTCCTCATGACTCGGGTAATTGTTCTCGCCAGCACGATTATTAGTGGTTACGGTTTCTATCAGCACTCGATTTCAAAGATTGGTCGTCGCGAAAAAGCGGAAATCGAGCATGACTCCCGAAGTTAATTTCACTGTCTCGCAGTTTATCGCAGTCTGCAATCAGACCATCGAGTACGGATTCACCGGCATCAATGTCGAGGGGGAAGTTGCTAGTTTTAAGGTTAATCAAGGTAAATGGGTTTTCTTTGATTTGAAGGAGGGTGACAACAGCATCGGCTGTTTTCTACCGCTTAGTCAACTCAATGTCGCGCTCCAGGATGGTATGACCGTTCGGGTCAAAGCTACGCCAGGATTGACGCGTTGGGGAAAATTCTCACTCACCGTACAGCGTATTTTGCCACTCGGAGAGGGGAATATTAAAAAAAGCTTTGAACTACTGAAGCGCAAGTTGGCCGCCGAAGGGCTTTTTGATCTAGGGAAGAAGCGCCCAATGCCAGAAGATTTGGCTAAGATTGGTGTTATTTCTTCGAGCAACGCTGCTGGCTATATCGACTTCTTGAAGATTCTTGATAATCGTTGGGGTGGTCTCAAAGTTTCAACAATTAATACCCAGGTTCAAGGTCTAGCTGCCGTTGATCAAATTATCCGAGCACTTGATTATTTCAATCAGCGCGGAAACGTGGACGTCATCGCAATTTTGCGCGGTGGAGGAAGCGCGGACGACCTCGCCGTTTTCAACGACGAACAGCTCGTCCGAGCTGTTGCCGCGAGTCGGCTCCCCGTGATTACGGGTATTGGCCACGAAGTTGACGAAAGTCTCGCCGACCTCGCGGCGGATGTCCGCGCTTCCACGCCCTCTAATGCCGCTGAACGTCTCACCCCTGACCGTGCTGTCGCCCTGCGCCAGGTCCGAGTATCAGTCGACCGCATGAGCCAACGCCTGCTAGATGTCATTACACAAGAACAAGCCGGCTTAAAGGCTAGACTAGACAATATTCAACAGGAAATTATTCGTCGCCTCGATAGCTTATCTCAACATGTTACCGCGACGTCAAAGATCTTGGCTTCGCTTAACCCCGAGAATGTCTTAAAGCGAGGATATGCTATTGTAACTAATCAAAAAAGTCGCAATGACGACTTCGATGTCGGAAGTGTTGTAAAAATTACAACACTTAAACAACAACTAACCGCGGAGATTAAAAATGTCGAAAAACGCACCTCAATCTAAAACCTCCATCGAGACCAAGATTAAAGAGCTAGACGAGAGTGTCGAATGGTTCTATAGTGACGATTTTTCACTAGATGAAGCCTTAAGAAAGTATCAAGACGCCCAAAAATTGGCCAAAAACATCGAAAAAGACTTAGCAGAACTCAAAAACCAGGTCGAAGTGATTGCGAATTTCGCTCAGTCAGAATAGAAAATCTTTACAAAAACCTGCTCTCTAAGTTATAATAAACTCATGCAGAATGATTCTTCTTTTCCGAACCCAACTGCGGGGATGAACCCCGCTGCCGGTTCAAATCCAGCCGCGGCCCCAGGGTCCGCTGGTGTTCCTCCGGTTAGTCCTGCCCCGGGTTTGGGAGCCGCGGCAGTTAATGCCACGGTTGCGACTGGCAGTGTTGTTGAGCCTGCAACTACTGGAGTCCCGGCTTTCGCCCCGGCTGCTCCGGGTACTGTGCCAGTTTCGAAGACTGCGGTTCCGCTCGCTTCGCCTGGTTCTGGTCTGGCGCCGATTAACAATCGCCGCAATGTGATTGAAACCGTAATTCTCGTTATCGTGAGTCTGGTTGCCGTGACTTTTATTGGACTTTTTATCTGGAAATATCTTGAATGGGACAATGTCAAGACTGATGTCGACGGTCAAATCGACGCCGCAATTGCCGTCGCCGTCTCCGAGAATACGACCAAACTCGAAGACGAGTTCGTTGAGCGTGAAAAATACCCGTATAAGTCCTTTATGGGTCCAGCCGATTATGGTAGCGTCGCCTTTGAATATCCTAAGACTTGGAACCTGTATGTCGCTAAGGACGCCGCAAACGGTGGCAACTACGAAGCCTATCTGAACCCTGGCGAGGTCTTACCGGTCAGCAATACGACAATCAATGCCTTACGCGTTACGATTCAGGACAAGGCTTTCGATTCCGTCGCAAAGAGTTACGAAAGCTCGGTTAAAAACGGTAAGCTTTCCATGGTAACGCGCAATATCGGTGGCGCTGTTGCCAATGTTTATACTGGTGATATCTCAAATAATATTCGTGGCATTGTGACAATTTTCAAAGTGCGCGACAAAACAGTCGTCTTGCAGACCGACTCCGAGCTATTTGCTGACGAGTATTACAAGTTGCTCGATACTGTCACATTCGTCGAATAATTAACGTATATCGAGAATAAACCTGAGCCGTGCTATAATACATATATGGCAGTGGAGGTTAATGGTATGCTGGTTGCGGCGCACGAGCTGAAGGCTCCTTTGAGTCTTATGCGCCAACTTGCACTCGCCATTGACTTCGCCGACGAGACTACGTGCCAACGTTATCGTAGTCAGCTCATTAACGTTTCCGAGCGCGCTTTGCGCCAAGTGAACGATCTCGTGAAGATTGCTCGCCTTGAGGATGGCTTCTTCGAGACCGAGCCGGTTAGTGTGCGCGGCGTCTGCGAAGCCGTGTTGAGCGAATTATCCCCGTTTTTTCGGATTGAAGGGCGTAGTATCGACCTTGAATTCCATAATAAATCACGTCTCGCCGTCGCTAATCATGACTTACTATATAGTATTGTTTATAACTTTTGCGTCAACGCAATGCATTATTCCGAGCGCGGCAGCGTCAGCGAAATGGTGATTTCTGAGCGTCGTAGTAGGCTGCGTATTTCAGTGCGCGATTATGGTCCAGCCTTGCCGACGAAAGTCTGGCGTGAATTAAACGCTGGCGGCTTAGATCACCCGACTGAGATTGCGATGCGTCCTGGTAGCTCTGGCCTCGGCCTCTATATTGCTTCGCAATTCGCCGCCCATATGCGCGCCCAGATCGGTGCCGTGCGTCACCGCGATGGTGCCAGTTTTTACGTTGACCTCCCCATCTCCAAACAGATTAGTTTTAATTTTTAGAAAGGAATTATATGAGTTTAGTTTATGTAATTGAAGACGACCCGACGATGGCCGATGTCGTCGCGCTTGCGGCGCGTAGCACCGTGCTTTTTGATATCAATGGTCAAGAAACTCATCCCGACGTCCAGGTTTTTAATGACGCCGTCGAGCCAATTTCCGAGATGGATTCTGAGTTACCCGACGTTATTCTGCTCGATGTTTTGCTTAGCGGACCTGACGGCTTTACCTTCCTCAATGAGCTAATCTCTTATCACGACACCGCGAAAATCCCGGTTGTCCTCATCACGAGCCTTGATATGTCTGACCGTAATCTTGAACATTACGGCGTCTTCCGGACGCTTGATAAAGGAACTATGACTCCTGAGGATATTCGTGACGCCGTCCTGGAGGGAATCGAGAAAAAAATGAGCGCGCCTGAGCTTGGCGTCCAAAAGCTCAATCAGCAGTTGCGCCAGATCGAGAATGAGACGCCACGAAGCCTACCTACGGCCCAGTCTCAAAATACGCCTACTCAAGCGCCTAGTGAACCTACGAACCCGGAGTCTAATGCCGTCTGACCTCCGTACTCGCGCCATCGTCCTTCGACGCACGAACTACGGTGAATCCGACCGGATTTTGAATCTTTTGACGCCCGAAGGCAAATTCGCCGTTATTGCGAAAGGCGTACGCAAGGAAAAATCCCGTCTCGCTGGTAGTATCGAACTCTTTTCAGTCGCCGATGTCGTCGTACGCCAGGGCAAGTCGAAGTTCGCCGTCCTCACTAGCGCCCGGATGCTCCAGTTTTTTAGTAGCATCCTCACTGATGTCCAAGGCTTGGAACTTGCCGCTCTCATGATGAAGAAAGTTGAACGCGCCACTGAGCAGGTGACCAGCCCCGAATATTTTTCGCTTCTCGTCCAAGGATTAGATGGTCTTAACCGCCATCTCGACCTCAACCTTGTACGCACCTGGTTTTTACTTAACCTTGCTCGCATTGGGGGCGAAGAGCTTAATCTCATATATGATATAAATGGCAAGAAATTAGACCCAGAATTGCACTATATCTGGGATACTTCTGAGGCTGCTCTCAAAGAATATTCATCCGGTGATATATCATCGCGCGAAATTAAACTCGCCCGGCTGATACTAAGTAGTAAGCTTTTGGCGATTAGTCGGGTGGAGAATGTTGACTCGATACTACCTCCGTTAATGGCACTTACGCAGGGAATATAGGCTTAGGGGTGTTATAATAGTTCTATGAGCAGAGTCCCCCTCGCGGAGCGTATGCGCCCGCAAAAATTGGACGAGGTGATTGGCCAAGACGCGATTATCGGTAGGGGAAAAATTCTCACCGAAATTGTCAAAAAAGCCGAGCCAGTCAACCTGATTTTTTGGGGTCCTCCTGGCACCGGCAAGACGACGCTCGCCCGGATTCTAGCGAAGGAGTTTCAGGCTGATTTCGTCGAACTTTCGGCGGTCACTGCGAAAAAAGCTGATATCGAGACCGTCGTCGAGCGTGCGAAAGTCAACTGGAATCTGAAGACTCGTACTGTGCTCTTCGTGGATGAAATCCACCGTTTTAACAAGGCTCAGCAGGATGCTTTTTTGCCGCATGTTGAATCCGGTCTGATTATTTTGATTGGTGCTACGACCGAGAACCCCAGTTTCGAGGTGATTTCGCCGCTAATTTCGCGCTCCCGCGTTGTTATTGTCTCGGCTTTGAAGAAACCGGATATCATGAAAGTTCTCGAACGCGCCGTGAAAGCCGAAAAGGCGGAAAAGCGTGTCACCCCCGAAGCCTTGGAATATATCGCCGACCTTAGCGCTGGCGATGCCCGTTCTGCCCTCGGCGATCTCGAACTTTCACTGAGCTTAGCGAAAAAAGTTGATAAATCCGTCGTTGAAACTGCCGTCGGCAAGAAAATGCCCCTGTATGACAAATCTGGCGACTATCATTACGACAACATCTCCGCCTTCATTAAGTCCATGCGTGGTTCCGATGTTGACGCCACCCTGTATTATCTCGCCCGTATGGTCGCCAGTGGGGAAGATCCGAAGTTTATTGCTCGCCGCATGGTAATCTTCGCCTCTGAGGATATCGGCCTGGCCGGAAATGGTGCATTAAATCTCGCCGTGAGCTGTTTCGAGGCGATTGAACGCGTCGGCATGCCCGAGGGTGGGATTATTTTGAGCCATGTTGCGGTTGTATTGGCGAAGGCCAAGAAAAACCGCGACACATATAATGGCTGGGCACGCGCCCAAGCGGTCGCCGAGAAGAGTATGGGTTGCCCGGTGCCAACTTGGCTGCGTAATGCCCCGACGAAACTCATGAAAGATCTCGGCTTCGGTGAAGGTCAGAAATGGGAGGCTGGCTTTCATCTCGATAAGAGTTATCTCCCCGACGAAGTGGCGCATGAAAAGATTTTCCAAGACCCGGACCAGAAGCCATACAATCATAATGCGAAATAGTATAAAATCTCAGATTTTTATCGTAAGATAGCCGAATCAACTATACTACTATTGACTTTTTACGCAATCTATGATACAATAGGAAGAGAAATGGTATCTATACCATTTTGTTCTTTGGCATGCCAAAGAATTGTAGCGTTACAGTCTATCTTTTTTACTGAAGGAGGGTAAAGTATGGAAGAAAACAGAGCGATATTCCAAGGGTTTCGGTTAGCAAAATGGGTACTACGTATCTTCGGCGGTATATTGGCGCTAATAGCCGTCGCAACGCTCATAGCAGGGATACAGGAATCTCAGTGGGCGCATGCTATGGTTGAGACGATAAACAAATCGCGCATGGCGCCAGAAAAGTCTCATCCCACCGGCGACGTCGTGGACTATGACCTTGAAGCGCGAATTGCTGGTGATGACACCTGGTATCGCGGTGCGGTTGCGGCTAAGTTTGGTGATTATATCGAGGTGCGCTTTCGCATCGCTTCGGCTGACTCCAGCAATATTGGCCCGGAGGGGCTATCATTTATGTCGACCGATGGTTTCGCTCCTACGGAGTTTGATGGTCAGAAATATGCGTCCGAAGATCGGTATATCGGTATATCGGTTACATACCAGTCGGAACCTACGAGTTTAGTCGTAAAGATTGGTTGAGCGGCCAGGCAGCTTCATCGTTGACGGTTAGCCATAATGGAGATAGGGTAGACGAGTTATTATTAATTCCGCCCTATGGCGAAATTAACGTTAGATCGGTGCTTGCGCTCACTATCTTTGCGCTCATCATCGGTATTCTCGGGCCTATAGCCGTTGGCTTGCTGGAGCGTCGCAGGATTCAGGCATGATGATATTTTACAAAAGATAAAGCATCCTCGCTTCTGGCGGGGATTGTTTTTTGTATGTCTGAAGTATGCTATAATTATTTCATAACTAAAGGAGTTTTATGGCCGATTTCAATAAAATTTTGACCCCGGGGGATTACGAAAATGGTGAAATTAATGTCGTCGTCGAGATTCCGACTGGCAGTAATCACAAAATCGAGTGGGACCGCAAAAATGCTTGCTTCATGCTCGACCGGATTGAGCCGATTGCTTTTGCGAAGCCGTGCAACTATGGCTTCATTCCGCAAACTTTGGATGAGGATGGCGATGAGCTTGACGTTTTGTTGATTACCGACCAGCCACTTACGACCGGTATTTATACCCAGGCGAAAGTTCTCGGTGTCATGAAATTCGTCGACGATGGTGAAGTTGACGATAAGATTATCGCCGTAGTCGCTGATGACCGTAATAGTGGTGACGCGATTAAATCTCTTGAGGATTTGCCGAAGCGCTTGATTGAGCAGATTGAGTTCCACTTCAATCATTATAAAGATTTGAAGAAACCAGGCACGACCGAAGTGAAAGAATTTGCTGGTACCGACGAGGCGAAAAAAGTCATCAAAGACGCTATCGACCGCTGGGACAATCAATAACGGACGGCTGACTCACGAAACAAATATCACCGCTATTTTGGCGGTGATATTTGTTTGCTACTTCCGTTTCTTCACTAAGGCATTTAGTCCAAAACTAAAAGTTAGTAATACTAGCGAAAATACCACTAGGTGCAAATAGAGATCAGCAGCTATCACAGGATCAGCATTAAACAATAAGTCTGCAATCGTCGCCAAGGTTAAACTAATGACCAGACATCCAGATAGCACCATAAAGAATTTCGCCCGTCGCTGAGATCGTAGAATTTGATATGTTCGGTGCGCTTTGGCGTTTCTGAAATCTGGACGCTCTAGCTTTTCCTCTAGGCTTGCATATGCAATCGACACACTAGCGGCGACAGTAAGAGCAATCTCTAATAATCCAAACCCCCTACTGCGTCCAGTAACCTGTACTACCTCGCTCCCTGACATAGCAACAGACACTAGCCACCAGCATACCGGTAAGCATATCAATAAAGTCAACAAAAACTTTACTATCTTCTGGCTGTTACTTCCACCCTTCACCCTGCTATTCTTCCTCCATGAACGCCCCACTCTGCCTACCCCACAGCCCCGCGTACACGCCATCCGGATTCTCTAGCAGTTCGTGATGTGCGCCTTCCTCGACGATCTTTCCGTTCTCCATGACCACGATCCGATCCAGCCCCGCCACGGTCGACAACCGGTGCGCGATCACGATACTTGTCCGCCCCTTCATTAGTCTCTCCAGCGCCCCCTGAATCAGCGCTTCGCTCTCCGAATCAAGTGCGCTCGTCGCCTCATCCAGCACAAGAATCGGCGCATCTTTCAGGATCGCACGCGCAATCGCAATCCGCTGTCGCTGTCCGCCCGACAACTTAATCCCGCGCTCACCGACCAGCGTCTCATAGCCTTCCGGCAAGTCTCGGATAAAATCATCTGCATTTGCCTGCTTGGCCGCCCAGACGATTTCTTCCATCGTCGCCCCCGGTCGCCCATACGCAATATTCTCCGCAATCGTCCGGTGAAACAGCGACGTCTCTTGCGGCACATATGCCACATTTTCACGTAAGCTCTGCTGCGTAATCTCGCGAATATCCTGTCCCGACACCGTGATTTTCCCAGCGTTCACATCCGCAAACCTTAGTAATAGTTTCGTCAGCGTCGTCTTTCCACTCCCCGATACGCCAACTAGCCCAATTCGCTCACCCGGCGCTACCTGTAGATTGAAATCATGAAAAATCTCTTCTTTCGCATCCTTGTGTTTGAAGCTGATACTGTCGAAATCCACCCCTGCCTCTCGCATTACCAGCGGCTGCGCATCCGCAGCGTCGACGACATCGTCGACGGTATCCAGAATTAATGTCATCTCATGCGCATCGCCAAACACCCGATTCAAGTTCTTCAAAATCGAGTTGATATTCCATAACTCACCCTGAATCGTCTGCGCATAGTTTACGATTAGCACGAGTGTTGCCACCGAAATCCCCAGCCATTCACGCCCCGTGAGCAGAAACGCGAGAATCATCGCCGTAATCCCAATCTGTACGCAGTTAAACATAATATCGCGTTTATTGGTGGCACTCATTAGTTTGCCGCTTGTATTTAGTACATTTTTAGCATAGTAGCCATAACGTTGACTTTCGTACTTCTCACGAGCATAGGATTTGACGGAAGTGATGTTAGTCTGTCTCTTATACACATCTCCGAGCCCACGAGACATCTCAGGATCTCGTATGCCGTCTTCTGCTTGAAAAGG
>CANBEI010000029.1 GCA_947367565.1 uncultured Candidatus Saccharibacteria bacterium
GCTTAATACAATGCAAGCCACCATGCGCGTCAAGGTTGCCGATCCGAATAATCTCGACGGCGTCCGTTATCTCGTCGAACACGACGTCGAATTCCAAAATCACCTTGATAGTGAAAAAGAACCAACCTATAACGTTAACCAGGCTGAGATTGAAACCATCAATTCTTGGGCAACTATCGCCAAAAATGGTGGGTTAATCCTCGGAGCCGTATTCCTTGTGATTTCAATTCTCGTCATTTTCAACACGATTCGTATGGCAATTTTCTCGCGTCGCGAAGAAATCTATATGATGAAACTCGTCGGCGCTGACGTCGGATTCATCCGCGGACCTTTCCTAGTTGAAGCCGAAATCAGCGGAGTCATTTCAGGCCTACTCGCTACCACACTCGCCGTCGTCGGTTTCAGATTCCTTGAGCCGAACTTATCAGGATACGGGATTGACGTTTCGGCGGTATCAGAGCTATTAGAATCGAACCTGCTTATCGCGGTCTATGCTGTCATGGTAGTTATCGGTATGATTATTGGCACGATTTCCGCTCGACTCGCCATCAAAAAGTACCTCAAATAATCCAAGCAGTTTACTTTTATGCTTAGTTGTGATATATAATAATTATGGTTATCTTTAAACACAAAACTTTTGGTCTCCGTGGCGCACTTATTGCTCTTGCCGTAGTTTCTTGCCTCGGTCTCGGAGCCGCTTTCTTTATCGCGCAAAGCCAATCTGCCGTCCAAGCCTACGATGCCCACTGCGTGACCCAAGCCTGCCGTGAAGCTGCCGACGCTGCCGCTGCTGCTGAGCAGGCCGCAGCCAGTGCCGCTGCCAGTGCGCAAACTCTTGAAGGAGAAGTCGAACGTTTGAACGCCGAAATCGCTGCCCTCGAAGCCGATATTGCCGCTAACCAAGCCATCGCGAATGATCTCGCCGCCCAGATTGGCACTAATGAAGAAAAACTTGGACTCCAGCAGGCAGCCTTAGCCAAGTTGCTCGTCAATATGCACTTCGAGGATGAACCTGACGCCATTCTACTTCTCGCTGGCAGTAGTTCACTTGGCGACTATGCCGAACGCCAATCACGCCAAAACACCGCCAAAACACAAGTCGCCGCCAGCGCCGAAGCTGTACGCGAGCTCAAAGAAGAACTAGAAGCTCAAAAAGCCAAAGTTGACGGCCTAATCGCTTCTTCCGAATTCATGGCGAACGAAGCGACCACAAAGCGCAATCAGCAAAACGCCCTCAAAGAAAAATACCAAAACGACAGCGAAGCCTATGCTCGTGACGCCGTCGCCGCTCGCGAGAAAATGCAAGAAGAAATCCGCGCAGAGATGCGCCGTACTCAAGGCAATGGTACCGTTGGGAATGGCTACAATACTTATCCTTTCGCCGGTAATTGTCCAGGTGATGACTCAATGTATATCGTCATTGGCGGATACGTCTGCCAATGTGTGAGCTACACCGCTTGGAAAGTCCAGGAGTTCTGGGGAATCTATATTTCAAACTGGGGAAACGCTTCCGACTGGGGCCGATACGCCGCAGCCAATGGTTACGTCGTTGATAATAATCCGACGCCATTTAGCGTCGGATATAGCGAAGCTGGGTACTATGGACACGTCGTCTGGGTCGAGAGCGTTAATGGCAATGGCACTATCAACCTCACCGAGTATAACAACGCTTATAGCGCTGCCAGCGGTCAATGGGGCGATTTCGGTGCCCGTAATAACGTTCCTGCTAGCGGTTTTAGATACATCCACTTCGATCAGCGCACAAGATAATAGTCTATCTTCTCATTATATCACAGATAGTTCAAAAAGTCAATAGATAAAGTCCACTTTTGCACGTTATCTTGTGCTACAATAGTCTTATGGCAAAGAAATGGGAAGAACGACAAGTTAGTCTCGGGGGAACAATTATCGCTGGCGTAGCGACCTTAATCGTAGGATTTTTCCTCGGCATGAACTGGAATAATCTTGCTCCAAAATTCCTACCTTATCTCGGCGTCCGTACTAGTATCAAAAACGATTGGTCCGAACTTGATGATGTTTACAGTATGCTCGTTAGTAACTATGACGGCGAAATCAACAAAGACGTTATCATCGAAGGCGCAAAGAAAGGCTTAGTCGCTGCCGTCGGCGACGTCTATACCGAGTACATGACCGCCGAAGAAGCTGAAGCCTATGAAGCAGCGTTACACGGCGACGTTGGTGCCGGCATCGGCATCGAAATGGGGCTGCGTGACGGTTACGTCCGCGTGATCCGGACTTTGCCTGACAACCCTGCCGGAAAAGCTGGAGTTAAAGCTGGCGATATTATTTATAAGGTCGACGACGAAGAAGTCTATGACAAAACCACCGACGAAATTTCCCAAAAACTCCGTGGTGCTGCTGGTACCAAGGTGAAGCTTACTGTTGCTCGCGATGGCGAGGAAAAGAGCTTTGAACTTACTCGCGAAACTATCAATAACGTCTCAGCTTATGTAACTTACGACGGATCAACCGCAATTATTACGGTTACGCGTTTCGATAATGACACCGGCACTTTGGTCCAAAATATCGTAAAGAATGAATTTGAAGAAAAAGGAGTCAAGAAAGTCATTCTCGACCTCCGAAACAACGGCGGCGGTTACGTTTCAGCGGCAAAAGACCTGCTATCGCTATGGATTGACGGGGAGCCAGTGCTAATCCAAAAGAGCAACAATCTCGCTGACGAAACCACTCGCGCCAACCGCGGACAGGCTAAACTCAGCGACATGCCAACCGTCGTATTGATTAACGGCAGCACCGCCAGCGCCTCGGAAATCGTCGCCGGAGCTCTAAAAGATTACGGTAAGGCTACGGTTCTCGGCGAAACAAGTTACGGCAAAGGCGTCGTGCAAACCTTGCTCGATTTACCAGAAAATACACTGCTAAAAGTTACTACCGCCCGCTGGTACACCCCGAAGGGTAATAGCATTAATGGCGAAGGAATTAAACCAGATATTGAAGTCGAATTAACTTACGATGACGCCAACCACAGCCGCGACCCACAGCTCGACGCCGCCAAAAAGCATAATCCATAAAACCGTGCTATAATGAATATATGATTAAAGTTTACACTACACAAATTTGTCCATACTGCCATGCACTTATGGATTGGCTTGACCAACAAGGCGTCAAATATGAAGAGGTTGACGCATCGAGCATGCCAGACATCCAAGCTGTGCCCGTCACCGAAATCAATGGCGAGCGCATTGTCGGATTCGATCGCCCCGCGCTCAAAAAGGCCCTTCAGGCTCTAGCTGACGATGAAAAAGCAGAACTCTCCGATGCCGCCTAAGCCGGCAAAAATCCTTGAATCTACCCAAAAACCGGCCTTGGTTCTAGTGCATGGCTTTCGTGGGTCACCGTTGGGGCTGGAAGCTATCGCGGACGACTTACGTCGAGCTGGATTTGAAGTTCATATTCCAGCCTTACCGCCTTTTGCTGGTGCAAAGTTTCCGATAGCTTCCGAGTACTCACCCAAGGCCTACGCTCGATACCTCCGCGACTACATCCAAGACCAGCATCTCGTACGCCCAATTCTCATCGGACATTCCATGGGTTCAATCGTTGTCGCCGCTACGGCGCAGCGCTACCCTGAACTCGTGAACCAAAAATTAGTCTTACTTTCACCAATTTCTGCCAAACCGGCGCGTATAATCGCTAGAATCTCACCACTCGCCAATTATCTCCCACCGAAAATCGTTGACTATGTGACGACCAAGTTTTTGTTCATCCCACATGATAAAAATCTCTTCCGAGAAACTATAGAAATTACGCATCACTGCAGTAGCGACCAGCCACCCAGCAAGTCCGAGCTTACTGGCGCCATGAAGTTCTCGACCGGCTACTCCGTCGCCGATTTTCTTGGCGGTCTACAAAAAGATATTATTATGATTGCTGGTGAAAAAGATCGCCTAATTAGCCAGAAAATAACCAGGGAATTAGCAAAAAGGTACAATGCATCGCTAGAGCTTATTCCAGACTCCGGACATTTACATAATTACGAAAAACCACACGAGACCACTCAGCTAATCCTAAAAACTATTAACAGCTAAAGACACGTCGCGACAGCTAGTAGCTACCTCCGCCACCACTTTTTCCGCGGCACTTTCCGTCCCTTAAGTGCGATCGCCTCTTCATAAATCTCTTCAAATCGCTTCAGCGTATGATTCAAATCATGCTTCTTTGCTACCTCAAGGCTATATTTACCATATTTTTCCCGCAAATCATCGTGCCGCAGTAGCTTCACGACCGCCTGCGAAATCGCGTTCACATCTCCCGGGTAACACAAAATCCCATTTTTCCGATTCTGACACAGTTCACGCACCGCCCCTGCATCAACCGCTACGATCGGTAATCCTGTCGCCGCCGCCTCAATCAGGACAATACCTTGCGTCTCAGTCTCGCTCGCCGTTACGAACAAACTTGCCGTCCGATAAATTTCCATTACATCCGGCGGCATAATCCGCCCCAAAAATTTCACCGATTTCTCAATCCCCAGCGCCTCCGCCAAATCCTGCAAATGCCGCCGATCCGTTCCGTCTCCCACAATCGCCAATACCGCCTCCGGCACTTTTTCCAACACTCCCGCAAACGCCGTCACAACATTGCCAATACTTTTTTCCGGATCAACTCGCCCCACATACAATACAATCGGCTTATCTTTTGGTAAATGATACTTCTTATAAATCTTCGCCGGAGCCTTCTTCGGACCAAACTTCGACAAATCCACCCCATTTGACAACGGCTCCACCGTCACATTGAACCGTTTACGTTTCTTCGGCACCAAATCATCAATTGCCATCTCCGTCGGCATCGTCGCATATTCCGAATGTTTCAAAAAACTCGCCATATACGTCCTGAGCACCGCATCCAATGGCCGCTTTAACGGTTTTAATACCCTTAGCTGACTCGTAATATTATCTGGATAAGCATGACCAGTACTTACTAGCGGCACATCATATTTCTTCGCATAACGCCGCGTCGCAATCGCTACCATCTCCGCCGTCTGCAAATGAATCACGTCCGGATGAAATTTATTCAGCGTCTTTTTCAGGGCCTGATACGGATCGACCGTAATCCACAGTCCATAACGATATGCCAACCGCGGCAGCGGCATCCCTAGGAACTCCTTACCGTTCGGCACTTCGTTAATCTGATCCGGATAAAACGGAAACCGAATCGAACGTAAATACACCGTCGTCACCCCATCCCGCTTCACCCGATACGGCTTACCCTTAAAGCTCGGACAAATCACCAAGACTTCATGCCCTTGCTGAGCCAAACCTTTAGCTAAATTATGTGCAAATACCGCCACCCCATTCGTCATAGGGTAATACAAATCCGAAGTAATTGCAATTTTCATCCTCCTAATTATACCATATCTCGAGAGCCACCACTATAATGTGTTATAATTATATCTATGAAGAAGTCCAAAACTCCTGATAGTATTACCATCAATCGCCGCGCCCGTTTTGATTACCAGCTTGGGGATGAGCTTAACTGCGGCATGGTCCTTAGTGGCGCCGAAGTTCGGCTGATTCGCGATCACCATGTCCAGCTCAAGGGCTCTTTCGTCACACTGAGAGGCGACGAACTCTGGCTCAATAATCTCACTCTCGGCGCCGACACTGAGCGCAACATTAAACTCTTAGCCACTCGTAAACAAATCAATCAACTTGCCCGCGCCAAGCAGGATGGCTTCCAGCTCGTTCCAGTACGCCTCCTCGCTGGCGGCCGCTATATTAAACTCGTCGTTGCTACCGGCAAAAGTAAGAAAAAATACGACAAACGCGAAACTATCAAAAAACGCGACATTGATCGCAGTCTCAAACGCCAACAAGCCGTCTAGGCGCTAAAATACTTGACAAAAAATGAAATCTGTGCTACAATAGAAGTATGGGCATTGCCCGAAACTAAAATATTAGGAAAGGGGGATATGTATATGAATACATTATTCCTAAAGGACTTTAATAACATGTCAAAAGAGAAGTTGGCCAGCACCTGGACGAAGTGCGGCGATCCGGAAGTCACTTCACGTACTTTCAGGGAGTTGATCGGTCGTCACTATACCGACATACGCGAAGTTGAGCTTCTTAAAGGCATTCTGGACGAATGCAATACCGGCGAAATCCAACTCGACTTCCCGGCGCTTGAATTGTTACGCATCGAATGCGGTCGCAGCGTTACTCCTGCCACTAAGCTGCCCGAAAATGTCTTAAGCTATTTGCTTAAGACAAAGTATGATGTCATACTTTCGGACTACGACGGATTAATTACCCGCATCCGCGATGAATTCGAGCGACGCTCAGCCGCTTAAATCGCCCTCAACACCGCGCCATCTTCTGAACTGACTCGCGCCCCGATTGCACAGCTATCGGGGCCTCTTTTTGTATGTTATAATCATAAATATGAAGATTTACTCTTGGAATGTCAACGGTCTCCGCTCCGTAGTAAAAAAAGGTGCACTCGAAAGTTTTATTAATAGCGAGCAACCCGATATTCTCTGCATCCAAGAGACCAAAGCCAAACCCGGCCAAGCTGAAATTGATTTTCCCGAATATCTTGAGCTTTGGAATAGCGCTGAACGCCCCGGATATTCTGGCACCGCAATTTTCACCAAGCTCCAGCCCCAGAACGTCTACAACAATTTCTCCGAAGACCTCACGATTAGTTACAACTGGCAAGACGACAAATATGGTAGCCCGCTAAACGAAGGACGCATTGAAGTTGCCGAGTTCCAGCCATTTTATCTAGTCAATGTCTACACACCAAACAGCAAACGCGACCTCTCGCGCCTCAAACTCCGCGAAGACCTTTGGGATCCTGCCTTCTTACGTTTCCTGAAAAACCTTGAACAAACAAAACCCGTTATCGTTTGCGGCGATTTTAATGCCGCCCACACCCCGCTGGATCTTGCTCGACCAAAAGACAATGAACGTAGCGCCGGCTTCACTGACGAAGAACGCCAGGGAATTAAAAATTTACTTTCCGCTGGTTTCATTGACACTTTTCGCTATTTCTATCCCAGTGTCCAGCGTTACACTTGGTGGTCACACTGGTCAAAGTGTCGCGAGCGCAATATCGGCTGGCGGATTGATTATTTCTTTATTTCGCCCAGCCTCCTACCATATCTTAAATCCGCCGAAATTCACGAACACATTATGGGTTCCGACCATTGTCCGATTTCGATTGAACTAGATTTTAGCGCCCAGACGCCACAGACCGCCATGCAACAAACAACCGAAGGAGAAGTGTTGTAATTTTTACAACAATATATTATGGCTTTCGCAAAGATCAATTCCGACTTATCTTATTGGCAGAAGCAATCTCAGCCGCTTTACCCCGACCTCGCCTGGAACATACCTGAGCGTAAAACCGGCCGCGTCGCCGTCATTGGCGGTAATGCCCAGGGCTTTTCGAGCGTTGTACGACTTTCTGAATTCATGAATCAAAATTTTCCATTTTCAAATCTCACAACTATCCTCCCCGATGCCCTTCGCGGCAAATTACCGAATCTTCCCGGAGTCGAATTCGCAATTTCCACTACCAGCGGCTCGTTCGCAAAATCCGCCTTACTAAAATCCGCTTTCGAAAGCAGCGACGGCGTACTACTTGCCGGAGACTTATCACGTAATTCCGAAACCGCAATCTCCCTTAGCGGCATGATCGACCCAAAATCCACTAGTCCCTTGGTCATCTCCCGCGACAGTGTCGATTTGCTCGCCCCTGAGGGTGCAAATTGGCTCCTCCGCCCCCAGACTTTCGTTGTCGCTTCCATGCTCCAGCTCCAAAAACTTTTCCGTAGCATCTACTACCCGCGCATGATTTTGCTCTCACAACCGTTATTGCCAGTATTAGAAACTTTACACAAGTTCACCTTAACCTATCCAGTTACTTTACTGACATTTCACCAAGATAATATCATCGTCGCCCACAGCGGGAACATCTCTACGACGCACTTAGTCGATACTGAATACAGCCCGATCGGGCTCTGGAGCGGCCAACTCGCCGCCCGCGTCCTCGCGCTGAATCTCTATAACCCCCAAAAGCCTTTTGAAGCTACGACTGCCGCCATACTATACAAATAACAGCACTATATTTATTATTTCAACTTTTGCGCCAGTTTCTTTGCCTCGAAATTACCATTCCCAAGCACAATCGCAAATACCGTCGCGACTAGGATAACTCCTATCATACTCCATGATAAATTATTCCACCCCACTAGCCAGATTTCGCCTACTTTCATTCCAAATCCCAGAGTAAACACCTGCTTCAGCGCCGTCATATTTACCATGCTTAGTAGTCCTGCTAGCCCCAACCCAAGTACTATTGCAAACCCCACTGTCATCAAGCTCAGCATCAATAGATAAGTCAGATAGACTAATTTAATCTGCACTTTGTTTGCTCCCATTGCATGGTACAGCGCGATAATCTTCATATCTTTGCCAATCAATCGTCCATAAGTACTAACCATGACAATCACCGCAATTACCGCCAGCACTGCCGCGACAATCCGGAATACCAGCCAGATATTTTGTAAGTTCTCATAAGTCATAATCGGGTCACCCACCGCCGACATCACCTGATACTTATAATCTTTACCGCACATACTAAATATCCGGTCAGTTTCCGAGCAATAGTTTACCTTATCCCGATAGTACTTATAAGCCGTCTCGACATCCGGAAATCTCGCGAACACCATCCCCACA
This sequence comes from uncultured Candidatus Saccharibacteria bacterium, assembly GCA_947367565.1. GTDB lineage: Bacteria > Patescibacteriota > Saccharimonadia > Saccharimonadales > Saccharimonadaceae > Nanosyncoccus. The sequence continues at coordinate 8,727 of CANBEI010000029.1, forward strand.
TCTTCCGCATCCATATCTTCCGCCGGTACAAATCCTGAGACCTGCCCTACATCACCGTCATCCGTCTCCGCCTTCTCCTTCGCCACCTCCGTGATAAAACTCTGGCTTGCCCCAGCCCTCATCTGCCCCAAGATTAAATCCAGCGGATTACCACTCTGTCCAATGTTCATAAAAGACAAATCGCTCGCATACACCCCGCCCGGCAAGATCTCGGCAATATAGTATTTCTTACCCGCCTTACTCTCCACTACTTTATGTAGAGTCTTCTCGCGCACATCCCTAATCGCTCCCAGTTTCTCCGTCAAATCCGCATCTCTTTCCGGTATCTCTACCCCCGCAAGTTTCGCCGTCATACCTAACGGCACGACCACTTCCGTCGCACTTCTATCTACATTGCTAGTATTAGCCTCAAACACCCCCTCCCCCAACTTATAAAACATCCCTTCCGTCGTCCGACTAATTTCCGTTTCAATTACTCTTCCGCCATATTTTTCTATATTTTGCTTAATCTCCCTGACTTCCACCTCAATATCGCAATCTTCTCCGCAAACGCCAGTGTCCACAATACTCATGACCAGCACCTTACCGTCGGTCGGTACCAACATTGTACCGAGCACTCTATCTTCTAGCCCTTGTAGTACGAGCACCCCCGCCGTTATCACACTAAACAGTAACCCGACGATAATCACGACCGTAAACGCGCGCTTCTTATGTGCCTCGACTCCGGCAAACCCTAGCCTCAAATAATCCACTAATCGCACTTCTTAATCCTCTTTTAGTTTCTTCGCAATATGCTTCGCTGAGAAACGACGCATCGTCAGAAGTAGCGACAGTGGCGCGACCAGCATAATCGACCCAGCAATCCCGAAGAGCATATTGTTAAATCCGAATAAATTAACTTTTGGCAAATCTTTAAGCATATAAAACCCTTTCAGCCTCTCAGCCAGCGCCTCAGCATTACCTAGCCACATCATCCCAACAATCATAAATGCTATCAATACACAGGACAAAACCGCCAGTAAGCAAAGCTCCACGAGATACAAGAAATAGATCGCATAAATATCCCCGGTACTCGCCCCCATTGACCGATACAGTGCCACCGTCGCCGCATCATTATCAATCAAATGCGCAAAAGTGAAGACCGCGATCAGCACGGCGATAATAATAAACAATACTTCAATCGCCGTAAGCATAAATTGAAGATTATTAAAATCCAATTCCAAATACATAATCCTGCCAAAAATATCCATATTCAATAACTCATATTTCTTTTTCCCGATTTGTATTTTCGCTGGTAAATTTTTATCCAAGCGACTATTACTATAATAATTTACTGCGTCATCAAAATCATCAAACTCTGCA
>CANBEI010000030.1 GCA_947367565.1 uncultured Candidatus Saccharibacteria bacterium
TAATCTCTGCAGCGTCAGTCTTCGCTTTTAATACAATATCCGAAGCTTCGTTCTTCGCCTTACGAACTAAATCATCGGCTTTATTCTTGCCGCCATTTTCATTCTTTTTATTGTACGCAAAAAGCGCACCAGCGCCCGCACCCATCCCGAGCACGAGGGCAATAATTATTCCTACTACGTTCACTCAAGTACCTTTCCTAATTGTTGTGTCGATATTTTTCTCTATACCGACGGGGTAACAAATAAATATAAATTAATAAAATTCTATTGTAATTATAGCATAGAAAAGATAAAAATGCTACTTTTTCGGCGCGGAGATATTAGCTGGGCGGCCATAATCCGGAAGAATAATCTTGTGCTGCTCACCATGATGGTCGTAAAGCGGGATTTGAAGCTGGTCGGCAAGCGCATTCACGACCGCAGCGCCGATACGTAATCCAGTGAACGACCCGGGGCCGCTCATGAAGGTAATCTCAGAAATATCTTGCCAGTCGGCGCCGTTTTCTTGCAACTTGTCGTGGATGAAAGTGAAGATTTTTTCGGCTAAATCGTAGCGGCCGACGCGGGTATATTCTCGATCATTGAGCCGCAAAATACAAGTGTCGGTCGAGGTATCGAGGTAGAGTTTCATGACAATTTCTCCAAAAAATCCGATTGGTTCATGGTAACATCGCGGCTGCCGTCAGCATTTAGCGTAATATCGAGGCGCAGATGTTCTTCTGGAAGTAACTCCGCAACATCGCCACCCCACTCGACGACAACGATAGAGTTGGGCTCGCGCAGGGTTTCGGCAAGTTCGTCGCGCATGATGCCTGGATCGCCAAGACGGTAAAAATCGTAATGAACTAATTCCCCACCAGCTGAGAGTTGTTCACTAGAGGTGTTGTAAAAATTACAACGTTTTATGGGGAAGCTGTAACGTTTAGAAATCGTAAAACTAGGGCTAGTAACGGGTTCGGAAATACCAAGACCAGCGGCGAGGCCACGCGTAAAAGTTGTCTTGCCAGCGCCAACGTCACCGACTAATTCGATAACAGCAGGAAGCTGTAGGTGCGTGGCGACTTTCTGACCAAGTTCAAGCATCTCGGATTCGGACTTTATCTTCATGTTTTTCATTATAACATATTTTCTTATAATGTCGATATTGCACGACGACCAACAATACTCCTATAAGCAGATATAAGAGAAAGATTCGTGCATCATCCGGCGGAAGTTCAAGGATAAACATTTTCTTCTCGCCAAGGAAGTTGATGATGAAAATATGAAAATCGAGCAGATAAGTTGCAATTTGGCCGAAAACTTGAGCGATAGCAGTGCAGAAACTAAAACTACCAGTGAGAAAAACTAGGAGCATAGCGTAGGGCAAAGTAGGTAGAATAATGAGATTGGCAATAAGCGAGAGAAAAGATAGGCTGCCGAAATTATAAATCAAAATCGGCGCACAGATGAGACTGGTGGAGATGCTAGTGATGAGCATGCCAGCGAGCCAGGGAGGTTTCTTGCCGCCGTAGAGTAGCTTTTGTAGACAAGGCGCAAGAATCATGATGCCAAAGAAAGAAGCGAATGAGAGCTGCCAGCCGAGATTTTGAAAATTAATTGGAACAAGAAGAAGGGTGAGCGCAGCAACGAGACTAAGTAAACGCAGCGGGGTGAACTTGCGACCAACATAGCCGACCATGAGACTGAGACTGGTGACGAGCGCTGCGCGGGTCATGGAGGGTGTAAAGCCAACGATTAGAACAAAAGCCAAGACGAGAAGAAGCGAAAGCATGAGACCGGAAAATTTAGAAAGTTTGCCAAAGAGTTTCCCGGCGGCGCCGATGAGAATGCCGAGATGTGCACCCGAAGCAACGACGACATGCGTCATACCGACCGCGCTCAGAGCATCGGAAAAACTTTCCGAAAGACCAGACTTCATGCCAACGAGATAACCAAGACCAAGATCGACCGCCGGACTAACGATAAAATCGCGAACACGTTCGGCAAACCAGTTTTTTAGTCGGGCAAAAATGTCGCCAGTCTCTGAGCGCGTGACTTCTGTGAGTTCGGGACGATAAAAACTCGCGGCATAAATACCGAAACCAGTGCCAACCTTGCCCGTGATGGCGATTTTATCAGAGCGTTCAAGGTCGATGCGCGGGTTAGAAAGTTGAACATAAACTGTGCCAGCAACCTCGACGAGTTCGTCGCGCGGCAAATGAAGTTCAAGGTGAGTAAGATGTACTGTGACTTGCCCAGAAGCAACCACAGGATCATCCGCGATTTTGCCATTTAAAGTAACCGTTTCGCCGACGAGGTTTGCGAGATTGGCCCGGCCGATAATCTCCGGAGCGACACGCAGATTGCCAATCATCATTCCAGAAAAAATGGCGAATATTAGCATAATGCAAGTAGAGTGACGCAAAGCGAAAATCAGAATCAAAATCGCGACGACGAGCCAGAGCCAGTGATTAAAAATCATGATCTCGAAAATAAAACTACCGATAGTCCCAATAATAATTCCCCAAACCGCAGCATAAAAAATCCAGGACGAGTGAATAGATTGCTCAAAAATAGTTTTCGCGAAACGCATGACCGGAGCATAGCATAGTTTCGATATTTTTAACAAGCATAAGTTTCTTACAAAGCTGAATGTTTTTGCTGTTTAGCGATTAGACGGCTACGACGATAGGTCGCCATACCGGCATAGGCGCCAGCAAGCATACTCATAATCCAGTTCGGCGTCACAGTCGGATCTTGCTCAACGGCTGGAGATGGAGTATAGACAGCGGATTCAGCGCCAGCTGCCGGTGCAGGGTTAGCAGTGGTGAAATTTTGAGCCTGAGGGGCATGTTCGAGGGCGAGCAGGGCGAGGTTAATTTCAAAAACTAGGTCCTCGACCGTAGACTGGGTGGCATCAGAGTTTCCGAGTAATGATTTTGCGACTTCAAGCTGCGAGAGAACGCGCGCATAGCTCGTAGCAGTGAAGTCATCGGGGTTAAGGCGGGAGATTTCAGCTACAACCTCACTAAGCCCAGTCCAGTCAACTTGCACGGCTTGTTCAAGGGCACTAGGAGCGAGCTGCGTCTCTGCTGAAGCAATAGCTTCAGTCGGAACATCTTCAGTGCTAGCGACTTCGGTCATGCCTTTCAGCCCGGTAGTTTTCTCGGCGAGATCATCCATGGCTGACATTAGCTCAACGAAGTTGGCGTTTGGCCTATATAATATACTACGAGCCTTGACGATGGCGACCTGAAGTTCGCCGAACTGTTCAGCAAAGTCAGTTTCGTAGTCGCCGAGCGTCAAATCTTGGACAGCTTCGAGCATAGAATAGAGATTCCCCTTCGCTTCGAGTAAAGCGGCTTCAGCGGGATAATCAACACTATGTGAAAGAATGTAGGCGGGGTCGGTTTCGGGCGTAATGACCGGTTCGACTGGTGTAACTTCGACAGGGTTTTCTACGAACGGTTGCGCTTTGGGAGCTGCTCCGATACTAGCTCGCGGTTCAGACTCGGGCGGCGCAGCGGATTGAACCGGCGTGAAAAATGCAGCCGACTGTGTCAAAAATAGCGAAGCCAGAAATTCGGAAATATCAATAATCTCATCCGAGGATAATTCCGACTCGAGAGAGGTTTGCAGCTCCTGGACAGCCGGTTCTTGAACTATTGGCGCTTCCACTACCTCGGGTATAGGTTCCGTTTCAAACATTTCAGGAGACAAAATTGATTCTTGTGGCTTCGGAGGTAGGACGGATGGCGGAGTAGGCGCAGGAGCCTCAAACATTTCATCAAGCTCTTCTGCTGATACCTCGTCGATGCCATCGAGCAAGTCAATGTTGATTTCAACGTCAAGAATCGCGGAATATAAATCCTTGAGTGAGGCGCTTTCCCTCTGCAAAAGTTCATCGGCGGCAGCGGCGACGGTTGTAAGTTGTTGATAGCTATACTTAGTATAATCTCCAGGGTCGATGGCGTCGACCGAAGCAATTGATTCGGCGAGTTCGGCGCGCATAGCATCGTTCACAAGTTCGAGATTATCGAGGGCGCGCTGGAGGGATTGCTCAGCCGAGACGATGCGTTCATATTCAAGATGCTGTTTAAGTGCTTTCTTGCCGAGCGTAATCGCGCGCTTGATCGAAGCGATAGCCTTAGTAGCGACCGGTTTCCATTTACCGAGGTCGCCGCTAACATAACCATTTGTATAGACAGCTGATTCCTCAATGAGGGCCTGAAGTTGACCTTCGGCACGCGCCAGCCGGGTAGCTTCGTCAATTTCTTCTGCGACTTTGTCCTCAATGACGTGGTAAATTCCCTGACCACGAACCTTGTCGATATGGCAGCTGGAGGAAATATAGTCTTGGACATTTTCGGTAAAATCGCCGCCATAGACTACAGTGACAGCATGTTCAGTATTGCGTGGAGCTAGCCCATAGAAAGTGCCAAGTTTACCAGCGAATTCCCCGCCTTCAATAATCAGCATTTGGAGAGCAGGCTTCGACTTCTTCTGGCGAGTTTCGGCAAAAAGATAACTACGCAAGCTAGTGTATTCGCCGCCGTTAACGGTTACTTCGACGGAGTGATCCGGGTTAATGGCCTTGCCGGATTGCAAGACGGCGCCAATCATAGTGAGGCTATCATCGGCAGAGTCCGCCTCAACATATTCGCCAGTCGCAATAATTTTAGTGCCGTTCAAAGTCAAGTTGCCAGATTGAGCAACAATACCGGTAGCGCCGGTGATTTCCGAAGCACCGATTTCCCAGCGCCCATAGCCAGCGGCATGAATTGCAACGCCAGTATTTTCGTCAACCGTGATTCTTGTTTGGTCGGCGATTTTAATCAATGGGATATTTTTGCCGCGACCGCGAATTCCGCCATTGATACAGAAACCATCTTGCGCCACCATCGTCCCGCGAAAGTCGATCGTCACGCCGTAAGCCGCTTTAAAATTGGGCGCAACGAGTAGCCCGTAATAGTTCGGAGCGAAAAGTTTGACATTCTCATCAATCAAGACTTCGGCATAATTTTCATTATCGGAAGTCGTAGCACCTTTGACGCAGACTGCCGTACCCTTAAGGCCATAAGCGACAATGCTTCCCTTGCCAGTAATTAAAACACTCCCGTGCTTAATGTCAAGCACGCAAATATTCTCTTTGAGCGAGGTGATATTAAACCCGCCAAGGTCGAGGATGAGATGGCGCGAAATTTCGAGATTGCGGGTCGTGACGATGTCGTTTTTGAGCGTGATCTGAAAGACGCGAGAATCTTGTAGGGCGGAGACGAACTCGGTTTCGGTACGAATTTCAGCATCAAAAATCTTGCCTTCTGCGATCAAAACGACACACGCAAAAAGCTCAAACGGGAGCGGCATCCCTAGCGCCAACATGAGTGCTAGGATACCGAGAAATTGATTTTCTCGCATTAGATTACTTCCCTCGCACCTTTCCAATAACTCTGCCGGTTATTGTCTAGTATTATAGCAAATTATTGACAATTCGGCAAGACTAAGCGCCAATGCGATCTTTGGAATTCTTACGGCTAGCGTTATGCTCGATATATTCGATAATCTTTTCGGCAACGTTGCGACCGGTAACTTTTTCGATACCAAATCCAGGTGAAGCGTTCACTTCAAGGACAAGCGGGCCACGCTCGGAGCGCATTAGATCGACGCCAGCGACATGGAGGCCCATGACTTTGGCGGCCTTGACGACAATACGTTTTTCTTCGGCGGTGAGCTTGACGCTCGTTCCCTCGCCACCCTTATGAAGATTACTGCGAAAATCGTCATCTAGCGATTGGCGTTTCATACTAGCAACTACACGTGAGCCAACGACGAAAGCACGAATATCGGTCCCAGCGGATTCTTTGACGTACTCCTGGAGCAAGATGTTCGTACCGTCTTCGTTATAAAGATAAAAAGCTTGGAGGGCAGACTTTGCGGCCTTCTTGGTCTCGGCCAGAACAACACCATTACCGTGCGTACTAGTGGCGAGTTTGATGATCACCGGGAGGCCGATTTGCTCAATTAGGTCGTCGATATCAGCGGTGTTGCGACTCACGAGAGTTTTCGGAGTATCGATACCAGCCTTGGTCAGAATTTGCTGCGAGCGAAGTTTGTCGCGAGAGCGAGAAATCGCAATCGAGCTTGAGGCGGTCCAAGCACCCTGCATCTCGAACTGGCGTACAATCGCGCAGCCATAACGGGTCATGCTGTTGGCAATACGCGGAACAATAGCATCATACCCCGGCAACTTTTCCCCACGATAGAAAATATTTGGATGCTTCTCGTCAAGTGAAAGATAACAATCTTTGTATTTAATCACGCGCACTTGATGCCCACGTTGCTCAGCCTCAGCGACTAAGCGACGCGTAGAGTAGTTTGCGTTTCCGTTCGACAAAATTGCGATTTTCATGATTTTATTTTACCATATTTAGTTATTAATTATATGCAGGCGCTCAACTAGACATATGCTTTTGATGAAAAGCCTGGGGGTTCTGCTCTAATTCTACATTCAATTCCATATCTTGGATGCGTGGCGGGTACGGGACTTCTAGCTGTGAGACGTCGACCAAGAACCGGTCTTTGAGCAGACGACGACCAATCAGGACGGGGAAATTATTCTTACTACGGTCAGCGAGAGTGAAGCCGGCTTTGATATTTTTCTTGCCAATTTTCACCGAGAGATGGACGCGATAGCGCACCTTAGCTTGACCGGTAGAATTGCGTACTAACATGGCTTTATAGTCGTCAGCGACAATACGCTCACCCGTGTAGAATTCACTGCCGGGCGCAAAGAGACAAAAACTCAGTCGATTATCGGCGTCCATCGCAATATTGCTCGCCCAGACGGACGAACTTTCGGCGCCAGTATCAATCTTCGCAGGGACTTTTTTAATCCCATTGAGGGTGATTAAAGCGCTATTGCCAATAATTTCGAGTTTTCGTGTACTCATACTCCCATTATAGCACAGATAGCGTAAAAAGTCAATGTTTATCGCCTAATTTTAGTCTCTGGAGATAATTTTTCAAAAACTAATTGTGTATTTATAGAAAATAAGTTATCTTAGTAATAAGAACACAATAAAGGAGTAATAAACATGTATACTTACAACACTACATCATTACACGACCACATCAGTGGATACTGAAGCACTAGGAGCAGCGATGGGGGTAGCTTCGGTCTTCGCGTTGATTCTGATGGTGATTATGATCGTTGCGAACTGGAAGATTTTTACCAAGGCAGGTAAGCCGGGCTGGGCAAGCATCGTGCCGTTCTACAACATGTACACTCTATTTGAGGTCGCTGGGATGAATGGCTGGATGTTCTTGCTGCTCCTGGTACCGATTGTCAATATTGTGATGGCGATTATGGTTTATATTAATTTGGCGAAAGCCTTTGGACAGTCTGGCGCTTTTGCGGTTGGCTTGATTTTACTCAATCCGATCTTCTCACTGATTCTTGCCTTCGGTAAGGCGCAGTATGTTGGGACTGGCGATACGAAGACCGGCAACGTTGCGACCAAATAATCACTAATTTAGTAATGCTAAACCCCGCTTCCGTAAAGAGGCGGGGTTTAAGTTTGGTTGATTAGTGTTTATTCTACTAATTCTACTAAATCTTTGCAAGGTATTCGATATACGCCTCGACGGCTCGCGTAGCCGACTCGTCTCCAGTCGGATAATATAGACTGGGGCAAGCGTTAATTTCAATCACTTGGTCGCCATAATAATCAATTCCTACTACCGGAAGCTCAGACGCACGGGCGATTTTCTCGGCTAGCTCGCGCTGCTCGGCAGAAAAATCACCAGAATAGTCTTCGGCTGTGCCGCCTTGGCCAACGTTGCAGCTCGCAACGACTCGCACCCGCTCTCCTGCGGCTGGTACGAGGTGGATTTTATCTCCCAAAAACCGTTCTGCCGCTTCAAAGTCGATATACGCTAATTCACCTTGATACGGCGCTGTACGAATCGTCTCGTTTTCCCGTTTGATCAATTCAGCAATCGTACTCTGTCCGTCGCCGGTCACCCGCGCGGGAATGCGCGCCACTGCGACAACGAATTGATAATCAATGCAAATCACTCGTCGTTCAATTTCATCCACTGGTAATTGCGGCTGGACAATTGCGAGCTTCATATCGGGCGAAGCTTCCATCGCTTTCTCGATCGCCGTTTCGGCCCCTGCCGCATCTTTCACACCAACCGTCACGCCGTTGCCATGCGCTCCGTCAATCGGCTTAACTACGACCGAGCCATATTTTTCAATCATTGGAAGAACCTCAGCTGCCGTCCGCGCCGCGACCGCCTCGGGCTGCGGAACTCCTAGCTCGCGCAATAATTCATAACTCATTAGCTTATTATCCGCTAGACGGAGAGAGTACACGCTGGTCGTCGGAGGTGTACTCGACGCTATGCGCACAGTAGTTCCGTCTGGGCGTGTCAAAATTAAATTATTTTGGCTCTCCGCGCATAGCTTCTCGGCTTGCCAGCCGCGCTTCTTTAGACTTTCGCGGAAGAACCGCATAGACATCGGCAGATCGTTTTCTGGCAAATCGTAATAATTAATCATGCTGAATTATCCCCAGAAGCCGCGCTTTTTATTCTTTGGGTCGCGGAATTCTTCAAGGATTTCTTTTTGGCGCTTGCTGAGGCTCTTCGGGGTGTCAACGATGACGGTCACGATATGCGGACCGCGATCACCGTCACTGCGCATTAATGGTACGCCGTGGCCAGAAAGCTTGAACGGGGTACCAGACTGCGTGCCGGCTGGCACTTTCATACGCACGTTGCCATCAACAGTTTCAACATCCACCTCTGTACCAAGTGCAGCGTCGACCATAGAAATCGTTTTTTCCGACAAAATAATACTGCCTTCACGCGTGAGATGCTTGTGCGGCTTCACACGCACCGACACATACAGGTCACCTTTCGTACCGCCTTTTGGAGCGGCACCACCCTTACCGGTCAAACGAATCGACATACCATCGTCAATGCCAGCAGGAATCTTCACTTTCAGCTCCTTACCATCCGCCGTAATAATCTTTGTCACACCAAAGACAGCCTCTTCAAAGTTCAAGACCACGGTCGTACGATAATCGGTGCCACGAGCTGGGCGACGTTGTCCACCACCAAAGCCAAAAATCGAGCCCAGAATATCGTCTAAGCCACCGCCAGCACCGAAGTCGAAGTTGAAACTCTGGCCGTTAAAATTGTAATTACCGCCAGCAAAAGGATTGCCACCCCCGGCATTGCCGCCGACGCCAGCATGACCAAACTGATCATAACGTGCGCGCTTCTGCTTATCCGCCAAAATCTCATGCGCCTCAGAAATCTCCTTAAACTTCGCCTCGGCTTCCTTGTCGCCTGGGTTTTTATCAGGATGATACTTGATCGCAAGCTTACGATAAGCTTTTTTAATCTCATCATCCGATGCGTTCCTCGAAACGCCTAAAATATCATAATAATCTCTTTTTGCCATAATTAAATTCCGACAACAACTTTAGCGAATCTGATAACCTTGCCATTGAGGGTGTAACCTGTCTGAACCACATCAAAGACGTTTCCTTTCATCTCCTCTTCCTGCA
>CANBEI010000031.1 GCA_947367565.1 uncultured Candidatus Saccharibacteria bacterium
AATTCGTTAGTAATTTACCACGCGGTGAACAGGTGGAGATTAAGGCGGAAAACACTAAAGTAGATGTTACAGCTGGCAGCTGTCATTCCATGATTAATGGTGCTCTAGCGGATGATTTTCCGGAACTACCGGAGTTAGAACAGGATCAGGTCGTATCATTTAATGTTAAAACAGAAGACTTTAAGATTGGTTTATCTCAAGTAATGATGGCGGCTAGCAACGATACTACTCGCCCAGCTTTAACTGGCGTGTATTTTAATACTTTTGAAGGTAATTTGTATGTTGCTGCAACGGATGGTTATAGATTGGCGGAACGGTGTTTGGTGAAAAAAACCGATGCAGAAGTTTCCGCAATTGTTCCAACTAGCTCTTTGCAAGAAGTTTTACGTTCACTTAGTGAAGAGGTTGAGCAGATTGAAGTATTATTTGATAACACTCAAGTACGCTTTCGTCTGGGCGATGTGGAGATTACTTCAAAATTAATTGATGGTTCATTCCCTGATTATAGGCAGCTGATTCCGAAAACTACAGAAATTAGTCTAGAGCTTGGTCGCAGCGAATTAATACGTGTTACAAAACTAGCTGCACTTTTTGCGAAAGAGGTTGGTGGTTCGATTGTGTGCAAAACTAGCGTGGAAAATGGGTGTTTTTCGATTGCGTCAGTAGCGAATGAGTTGGGGGAAAATAATTCGGAGATTAAAACCGAGGTGGCGACGGATGGTAAGGTGACATTGAACTCAAGGTTTTTACTGGACGCTTTAAATGTTTTGGATGGTAATGCGGTGAGGTTTGGTTTTTCTAATAAACTAGATCCGGTAGTGTTAAAAGCGGAAGGTGATGATAAGTATATACATATTGTGATGCCGCTTAAAGGATAGTTCCCCGGTATGGTGATTCGGAGCGTGAAGCTGGCGAACTTTCGGTCGCATGAAAGTTTTGTTTTGAAGTGTAATCCGCAGACGACGGAGTTGGTTGGGGAAAACGGTTGTGGAAAAACATCGGTTTTAGAGGCGATTTACGAGGCGATGCAGGGGAAAAGTTTTCGGGCGGTAGATCGGGAAATTGTGCGGCGAGATACGGAGTTTTACCGAGTGGAGCTGGAGTATGGAGATGGGCGAATTGTGACGGTAGTGTATGATGCGGGAACTGATCGGAAGGAGTTTTTGGCGGAAGATAAGAAAATGCGACGGCTTGCGAAGAAAAATAAATATCCAATAGTGCTGTTTGAGCCAGATGATTTGAATTTAGTTGGGAGTAGCCCGACGGGTAGGAGAAATTATTTTGATCGGATGTTTGGGCAGTTATCGGAGAAGTATGGGGTGGCACTGGCGAGATATAATAAAGCGTTGAAGCAGAGGAATGAGCTATTAAAACAGGAGGTGGTGAATAGTGGAGATTTGTTTTCTTGGGATGTAATGTTGACGAGGTATGGGGCGGAATTACAGGCGGAGCGGGATGGATTTGTGCGAGACGTAAATGAGCGATTGACTGAAGTTTATCGTTCGATTGCGGAAAATGATGACGAGGTGGAGATGAAGTATGTGAGTGAGGTGGATGGTGAGAGCGAATTTTTACGTAGGCTAGAGGAGGGGTTTGAGCGAGATCGGATACTTGGGTATACGAGTTTTGGGGTGCATCGCGATAATTATGAATTTGTGTTTAACGGTGTAAAAGCAGATGGTTCAGCGAGTCGAGGCGAGGTGCGGTCGATGGTAATTGCGTTGAAGTTTATTGAGGCGGAGATGGTGATGCGGGAGACTGGAAAAATGCCAGTTGTGCTGCTGGATGATGTGTTTTCGGAATTGGATGATGTGAGACAGAGATGTTTGGTGAGAAATTTTCGGGAGAATCAGATTATTTTGACTTCTACAAGAAGTCAAAATAATCTGGCTATTTATGTTGGGAAGAATTAGTTATTTGAAAAATTATTTGCGGCCTCGAGGATACTGGATGGAACATTAGGGGTATTGATTTCGGTGAGAATAGGGTAAGGGGTTGATGTAAGACGCCAAAAGTTTCCGTCCTGTATTAAGATTGCCTTGTAGGTAACAACAGTGTAACGTTCCTCGGAGCCGGTGACGATATTCGTGTAATAGTATCCGTTCTCCTGTTTCCCTGTTTGAACTTGATAGTCTGTATCCTTTAATCCGCTTTTTAGATACTCCAGTGGGTTGGAGCTTTCATTTGGTTGAATTTGGTTTTCGAGTAAATTATTGAACTCATTAATGGTTATATCGTATTTGGTGATTTGATCTTCTGTAGAAGTTGCGAGAGACTTGAGTTTAGATATAGCGGAATCAATAGAGGTGACAGAATATGTATTGATTGTAATGGTTGGCGTATTTTGTTCGCTATTATAGGTGTACCCAAGTTTGTATAGGCTATTAGTGAAAGGCAGTTGCTTGAGAATAGGGTAATCTGTGCGTTGTTGCTCTCCATATTGATTGGATAACATACCAGCAATACCTTGCGCTTCGTAAAATTCCTTTGCGCGTTCGCGAGTGATTTCTTCTCCGCGTGTGGTTGTCGCGGATAAGAGGCCAAAAAGATACTCTGTCCCGTCGTCGATCGTAACCGTATCGGTTTGTGTAGCGAAGTCGGGGTTTGTAACTGTTAGTTGGTATTCGCCAGGAGTGATATAGTTTTGGGCGTTATTTTTGAGCTTCTTTCCATTCAATGTTACTTCTGCACTAAAAGGGGCGTACTTGACAGTAATTTTTACTTTTCCCGCCCTACTAAGTGTTTGGATGGTGAGGATAATGAGAGCTACAGCTAATATAGTACCAAGAATACTGGCAATAGCGATTATTTGTTTTTTTGTCGGATTTTCTTCCATAACGTGTTCTCCTTAGCTTGAACCCTTACGATACCAGCGGACAATTTCACCTCGCCAGCTATCATATACTAAATCTTCATGTCCAGCCATAGGTGCGCGACCAGAGTTGGTGCCGTAGGATGCGGAGGCAATTTTAGATTCAAAACCGCTGATTTCTCCGACATAGACGAATGTATGGCCATTAACGAAAGCGACATCTCCGGGCTGGAGGATGCTGGAATCAATACGGGTTGATGCGGAGCCATTAAGTAGTGTCCAGCCATTGGATTTAACCCAGTTTTCTTGTGTATCAGTAGGGCCTTTACTGTTATTATATTCTGGTTCGAATCCGCTGTCTTGGAGTAGGGTAGTAACAAAGCCGCCGCAGTCGATTCCGGCTACACCATTTACGGAGCCGCCAACGTATTTTCCTTCGGAAAGGCGTCGGCTAACGGCAGAAGCATAGTCTGGCATACGTTCTGTGAAGGTTGCTTTGTGGTAGGTTGGCCAAGCGTACTTAAGAACAAATTCTTGTAAACTGCCGCTATCTACGCAACCATTAGAAGAACCGAAGGTTTGTCCGTTGAATTTATTATAGTATTTTTGAGCTGATTCAATACGTCCTGTATCGGTATAGCCTCCACGTTCAACGTATTTGCGGTATGATTTTGCGGCTTCTTCAGGAGTTGAACTTTCGTTGCGAAATTTTTCGTAACTGGATTTTTCGCTATTTTCGGATTCGTCTTTGAGAAAGTCAAGTTCTGCGGCGTAGATTTGTTTGGCGATGTTTTCTCCAACGAGTTCGACGAATTTCTTACCATCAATGGTATAGCCTTTACTATATCTTTCAATATTTTTGAAATACTGGATTAAGTCTGGATAGTTGTCGTTGATGGAATGAAGAAGTTGAACTCGGCGTCCCCAGGACCATTGAATTAGACCAACACCATAAGATATTGAAGCATCATTGTAGGTTGTATCCCATCCCCTGTTTTGAAACTGGGCTTCATGTTGGACTGGATTAAGGTAATTGGATTCGTGATCCATATTCCCCATGATGCCAGCGGCTTGTGTTTCGGTAAAACCTATACTAATAAGTCCAGACCAGACCCACTCTTCATAATTAGAGCCAGCTAGGTTGACTGAGCCAGTAGCACAGGCACCGATAATTCCTTCAGGATTGTAGTAGTAGACTCCGTTGGCATATAGCTCGTCGAGGGTAGTATTTGACATACCAGCGGAGACGGGAGATGTAATAAGTATTGTTAATAGGAAGCTGATGATGAGATTGAAGACATTTTTGATTTTAGTTTTAATCATACGGCATAACTCCGGTTGCGGATGTCGGCGTAGATGGCATGTTCGGCGACGATGGCTTCGCTGGCATGATTATCGGATTCAAAGTTCTTCTCGAAGCCCTTGTAGCGGAATTCGTAGTCGAGTTTCGCGATAACTTCTTCCTCGTTTAAAGTATCAGAGGTATCACCATCCATGGCGATGCGAGTACCGGCGTCGTAGCTATCGAGGAAATTATAATAGTAGGCGACGTCGAGAATAAGTTGCGCGTCATCTTTGCTAAGTCCAGAAATACGAGCAAGATAGCCGGAAGGAGAATTGTCGAGGGGGTTCTCAGCTTCGTATTCTTCGAGGTAACCTATGACTGGATTTTTTGAGTCTTCATATGCACCTAACTGTTCGAGGATGCGTTGGTCTTGAATGTAGCGTTGGTAGTATTTATATGTACCCCATCTAGTATTTTCGTCGCTATTTGTACAATATTGTCCGCTTGCCCAATCCATATTTTCTTCATCTTTGGCGGCATCATAAATATCAACGAGGTCGCCGATGATTGGTAAGGATCCGAGGATTGTAGATATGGTACCTCCTTTCGCTAATTCCCCTAAAATTCCAGCATCGACTGCACCATAAGGAGAGTCGCGATCATCGCAGTATTTAATGAATTTAGCCAAGTTGCCGTCTTTCTTAATTTTGCAGTTACCTTCGTCATCGCAGTCCTCTAGTTGTTTCG
Organism: uncultured Candidatus Saccharibacteria bacterium; assembly: GCA_947367565.1. Taxonomy (GTDB): domain Bacteria; phylum Patescibacteriota; class Saccharimonadia; order Saccharimonadales; family Saccharimonadaceae; genus Nanosyncoccus. The sequence continues at coordinate 4,845 of CANBEI010000031.1, forward strand.
TGATGACGTTTACGTAAGTAGTATCGTTTGGTGCGATGTCTAATGTTGTTGTGTCTGTAGTGGTGATTGGGTTGCAATACATGTCACCCTCTACTCCTAGGCTTTTGAGTAAGGGGCAGTTGCCAAAAGTCGTAATATAAGACTTTTTCTCGCTGGCGGCCATGGCCTTATTGGTGATACTAGAGATTGAGCTTGATGTGGTGCGCATGAGGTTTTTAATTTTCCCTGTTAACTTGGTGGAGCTAGTGGTGCCGAATTTATAAGCGATACTACCAAGAAAAGTATTCTTAGAGGTAATATCGAATGGGCTGCGATTGTAGCGGTCGACCTCAGCGTCCATGGCGATAACTTCGTTATTGAGCTTATTGTAGGCTATGATGGCTTCTTCGGAAGACGGGGTTTGGGCGCTGCCGGTGCGGCCGATGCGAGTATTGGCGGCAAAAGCTCCGCGGGCGAGAAGTTCGCCGGCGGGGATGCCAGTAGCGTCTTCGAAAATATTCGTAAAGAGGGCTTTAGCGACGGCCGGTACGAGAAAGCCAAGCGCGGCACCCATAACAACGTTCATGCCAATACCGACGACTGCACTCATGGCGTAGGAAGCAAGAGTACTAAGTCCGAGCGTTCCGATACTGACGGCAATCGAAACGACAGCGGCAGCGGTGGTTCCAATGGCGCAGGTATGAAATGCGGCAGCGGTGGTTGTAGCGGCGCCGCCAAGAACATTAATAGTGCGTTCAAGAGAAAAATTGTTCGCCATATTGGTATCAACGGACATTTCGGTCATGATTTTTTGCATACCATTTGCTTCAATAGGAGCGCCACTAATCTTGCTAGTACCAACTTCACTGGAAATACCGGAGTTGTCATCGGCTGTGAGAACATCGCCACTAAAACTAACTTTATTGTAGTCGTCATATTCAACTTCCTTGGCGTCAGTAGTTAGGAAATTAAGCATACTATTGATACCAGATTCGCTACCGTAGCCCATTTTCATTTTACTAGGGTTTTCGGCGAGACCCATAAAATAATTAATAGATTGGTAAATTTCGTTGGCGGCAACGGCGATAGAAATCATGTTGGCAAGTTTCATGAAGGTGCAGCCCCAACCAGTGACTTGCGAGGCGATACTGGAAACTTTTTCGACTTTGGAGACGCTGGCGTCAATGTAATTTTTAGCTTTGGTTTCGGCGGTATCACCGTTAGTGCCACTTGAATTTGTGGTTTTTTCACCTCGGACTTTTTCGACTTCTGTTTTAGTTTCCCCCGTATCTGGATCTTCGACTTCAACTTCTTTTTCGTCGATGCCAGAGGTTTTAGTGTCGGCCTTGCTATTAATATCGGATTCCTCGGTCATGGTCTCACGGAAAGCCTTCGTGTCGGCATCGGAGTCACCAGATTGTTTATAGTCCTTGAAGGCATTGCGACTAATGCCGAGTTTGCTATAGACTTTATTTGCGATATTATCAAAGAAGCCCATAATGCGACCGCGGCGAGCGCGATTGTAATCGTCGCGGAATTCAACGTTTTCATTATAAAATTTTGCAAAATCATCGGCGCTAATGTCAATGGTTTCTCCAGAGTTATTAGTAAATTTCAGGATTCGACCTTTGCCGCGACCTTCAACTTCGATATTGTTGCGAGCGAGATTATTTTTGAAAGTACTTGTCATATTGGCGTATTTTTTGGATCCAGTCCAACTAGTAGTAACGACGTCATCACCTTTCATCATGTATTTTACGATGCGAGTGGTACGAGCGGAGTCGGAGGCGTATTGTAAATCTGTAACTTCCGTAACAACTTCGTTAAAGGCTGGTGCTAGTAAAGAGTTTGTACTACCGAGGAAAGCGCCACCGCCGGTCATGAGGGCGAGACTGAGGATAAGCCCGGCGAAGCCTTTTTTTCTAGCATTGAGCCAGCCACCTTTTTTCTTACTTTTGCTTTCCTTGTCATCATCGGGTCGGCCGTTGCCACGATAAAAAGACTGCTCGCCGCTAGATAGGGCGTTGTTTTCAGCTTCTCGTAAGGCGGTTTCGGTGGGCATATTTATTACCTTTTATCTCCTGGGCGAGTGGTAATTAACTGTTCTTCGGTCTCGGAGGCGATAATCTGAATATGGACGTGGTTGGCGCCAGCGAAGAACAGACCTTGGCCAACTGGGAAGTTGGCGAGGCGTTTCTTTTCTTCTTCGGTGAGTTTGAAAATGTCGCTCAAAACATCGACGGCGCTGACATTTTGCTTTAGTAGCAGCTGCATACTGGAGTTGGCAACAATCGCGCGACCCATCTTGCTGCTCATGAAGTCCTCGACGTCTTGGGTAATGGTCGTTAGTCCGAGATAATATTTACGGGCGCGTTTTGCGAGACTGAAGAGGAAGTTAGCGGAATCTTCATATTGCATAAGTTGCCATGCCTCATCAACAATGAGGAGGCGTTTTTTCTGTTCGGCGCGAACGACATTCCAGACGTGACTCAGGACGATATACATCGCAACTGGGCGAAGCTCGTCTTCGAGGTCGCGAATATTGAAAACGACCATACTATTATTAATATCGACGTTGGATTGCTGGGAGAAAATGCCAGCAAAAGTACCGGAAGTATACTTGCGCAGGCGTTGAGCGAGTTGTGGGCCGGTACCGCCCATATGAAGAAGAGTATCGTAGAGATTAATGATGGTCGGAGGGGTGCTTTGGTGGGTAAGAGGGTCACTAGTGATGCCAGCGCGAGCGTAAGTATCGATTAGGGCTTGGTCGAGGTCGGCCTCCTCGTTGGCGGTTAGGCCGGTTTGTCCGGCGACAGAGCCGCCGAGCATGAGACGAAACAGGCCATGCAGAGTGACTAAGTTCGCACGCAGAGCGTCATTTGCGTCTTCGCTATCAACGACCTTCGGCAAGTCGAATGGGTTAATCCGGACGTCAGAGTTCAAACTGAGGCGGATATAGCTGCCACCGACGGCATCGCAGAGTTTCTGGTATTCATTTTCTGGGTCGATGATGATAATTTCAGAGCCAAGCATCATAGAGCGAACGGCTTCGAGCTTTACAGCGAAAGATTTACCAGCACCGGACTTTGCAAAGACGACGAGATTAGCGTTTTCCAAGCTGAAGCGGTCAAAAATCACGAGACCGTTATTATGCATGTTGACGCCGTACAGAATACCGTTTTCTTGGGTAAGGTCGGCAGAGGTGAATGGGAAACTTGTGCTGATAGCGCCAGTGTTCATGTTGCGGCGAATCTGGAGTTGGTCGGTACATTGCGGCATAGTGCTGTTCATTCCCTGCTCCTGCTGGGAGCTGGCAACTTTGCTAAAGACCATTTGTTGACCAAGTAGGGTCTCGATTTTGTGTTGGACGAAGCTAAGTTCTTCGAGCGAGTCGGCCCAAAGCGTAATGTAGAGACCGAAACGGAAAAACTTTTCGGCGCCGACTTGGAGTTTGTCGCGTAGTTCTTCAGCGTCGCTGATAGCGGCTTCAAGCTCTGGATCGCGAATCTTGCCTTTTTCGGCATTGACGCTGTAGCTGGCTTCGAGCTGAGTAACCTTCTTGCGGAGGTTTTTCATGACGACGGTGGTTTCGACCGGGTAAATATACATCGAAACATCAAGAACTTCGTCGATATTGATTAGGCCGGAGATCCAGCCCGTATAGAGAGTACGGGGGTAACCGTAGACATAAATTGTACGACCGTATTTCGTGCCGAGACGGAAGTAGCTAGAATGAATCTCGATACTGCTAGGGGAAATCAAGTCACGGAGAGTGGTGATTCCCTGCTCGAAGGCACGCTGGATTTCGGCTTCTTCGGCGGCTTGTGATTGTGCGGCGATCGCGGCTGCGTCCTGTGCGGCGGCTTTTTTGGCTTTCCGTCCCATGTTATTTCACTCCCTTCTTGACATATGTTGTTGCTAGTTTACTAAAATCGACGAGTGGTTCACGAACGGCAGTGTCAGGGTTGTTGAAGTTATAGAAGAGTTGGCTGAGTTCTTTCGTGTTGAGGCGGACGGATTGGATGCCGATTTGGAAGAGGCCAGAGACTACGGATTCAACGCGGTTGTTTAGCTCGTCAATGGCTTTGTTGTAAGTATCGCGGTTGATACGGGTAACGCCAGGGGCTTTGTTTTTGCCGAAAGCCTTGAAGAGGTTTTTGGTTTGCTCGACGGCGCGTTCTAGATCGGCAGAGCCATAATACGGGATGACAATGAAGAAGGATTTGTCCATAATGTTAGCTTCTTGTGAAAGAATGTCGATGAAGTTAATATAATCATCCATCAGGACACCAAGCAGCATATTGTCGTTGTCGCGGCGAATTTTAGATAGCTTTTCGATATAAGGACCAATGTCGACTTTTTGGGAGCGGACGAGGATTTGGACGGTGAAGTTGAGTGAGTTGAGGAAGTTTTGGTAGCTATACTCAACACCTTCACGCTCTTGCTCGGACATGAGGTCGAAGTTGATTGATTGGCAGGCGACGACAGCGCGGAAAGAGCCGTCTTTCATGATAACGAGGCTATCGCGGAGCTCAGAAAACTGTAGTGTGGCTTGAGTGGAAATAGGAG
>CANBEI010000032.1 GCA_947367565.1 uncultured Candidatus Saccharibacteria bacterium
ATCAACTCGGCGCGGCTAGGGCGACGGAAACGCAAACGGCGTTTTGGCTTCGCAGTCGCCTTGGCGCTTTTCTTGAGAGCACGAGCAGGCTTGCCGGTCGTCGCTGGAACTACAGCCGGAGCAGGCACAGGCTTAGTAGTCGGGCGAGCGCGATGCTGGCGAATTTGAATCTGGTCGCCGTCTTTCAGGCGGATGGCAGCAGTCTTTGCCTTGGGCTGCGATGCGCCGGGAGTTGAAGTGGTCACGATCTTAGCCGAAGCTGCAGGCACGGAAGTTTTAGGCGTGCGAGCGGCCTTAACGGCGGAGCGACGCAAGGTTGCAGTTTTAAGATTTTTGAGTTTTTGTGCGACCTTACCCGGAGTTTTGGGCTTTGGTGAACGAGATTTTTTCTGAGTTTTAGCTGGCGCGGCAATTTCGACCGCGGCTTGAGCGGTCTGGACCAGCTCTTTGGTCTCGGGTTTGAGTGCCTTTTCGGCAGTGACTGGCTGCGTGTTGCGAATTTTACGGTCGTGCTTACGCGCAGGCGTAGCACGATAGACCTTTTTCTGACCTAGAGCGACGCACGGCATATTTCTATCTCCCGGGCAATCGCCATCAACTCGCGATAGACTTCGCAAGTGGCAGGAGTCTCAAAATCATAGCCTAGGTCTTGACTAGACGCGAAATAGCTGTCAGATTTTGAAGATTTGTCTCGCATTTTTCGTAGTTTGCTCCGCAATTTCTAACTCCGTCACTTCTAATTTCGTGGCGAGGTACGCCGCAATTTGCTTAACGTACCCTGGTTTATTTATTGTACCACGGAACGGCACTGGAGTCAAGAAAGGCGCGTCGGTTTCAAGTAAAATCCGCTCAAGCGGAGGCAGAGGTGGCGTCGTATAAGTCATGAGACCATTCACGCCGATATAAAAACCGCGTTCGAGCGCCCGTTTTAGCTCTTTTTTTGAGCCGGTAAAACTATGGACGACGCCTTGAGTTTCGGGGAAATTATCTAGAACGGCAAAAGCGTCAGTAAAGGCTTCGCGGATGTGGAGCGAAACCGGCAAGTCATAATCTTTTGCGAGTTGAAGCATTTGCTCAAAAAGTTTAATCTGAGCAGAGCGATCGTAGCCGGGATAGTGGTAATCCAAACCAACTTCGCCAATAGCAATTAACAAAGTTTCTGAGCCAACACTGCCATCCTTTTCAGGACACGATGTCGCGTCCGCCCGCCGTTGCGGGGGCCGCGCATCTTCGTCCTCGGCCGTGGCCTCCGGAGATTCCTGAAAAGGAGACGATACTAGCTCAGAAACTTCACTTATTGTATTGGCGAATTCGGGGTGGATGCCGTAAGTCCAATAGACGCCGTCGTGCGTAGCCGCAAAGTCGCGGGCTTTGAGAGAATCTTCATGATTCGTGCCGATGCAGACGATTTTCTCGACGCCATTCTCATGCGCGTCCTGCAAAAACTCGGCCTGTTGGTTAGGCGTAAACCACTGAAGGTCATGAAGATGGCAATGAGAATCGATCAGCATACTTATATTAAGTATATACTATGACAAGCCGAAAAGCTAGAAACGACCATACAGCGCGCCGCCAGGCTTAGACATGTCATCGTCGGTCGGGACCTGACCAATGAAATCGGCGACTTTTGTGCCCAATTCATTGCGATCAGCGAAAAATCCGCCGCGTGCGCCGTTGTCGGTATAACCCGATAGTCCTGGCAAAGATTTGATCATCTCAACATTGCAAAGCTTCGGGATATTATATTCTACCCAAATTTGGTCAGCTTTTGACTGGTCAGGTTCGGCGCTAATCGTCAGAGCGTGGCCACGATCGCGCACCATCATCATAACATGTTCGTCAGCACCGATGATGTCCGTATCGCCCACATCAAGGTCGGTCAGGAGAGCGTCAAAAACTTGACGCGACAGTGGCGACTCATCGCCGCGCAAAGTAATGGAATATCCGTAATCGTTTCCCTTCTGATCTACGACTGGAACTTTTTGGAGAATAGATTCGTTATTCATAATATAGCTATGATAAGCATGCAAAAGCTCATTGATAGTCTGAGAATCATCAACGAGAGAGCTAAGATTACCGCCAAAAGTGTACCCCACGCACTTATCCTTGACCTCTTCTACAAATTCCGGGCGGAGGTCGGTAAATTTCTGGCGATAAATCTGTCCAGTGATTCCAGAATTATAATTACCAAGAGCAAAATCTTCAGCGCCACGTTGGAAGAAATCCTGGGTCGCCTCGGAAACATCTGAACTGAAACCGAAATCGCGGTCAATACTAGCAAAATCAGAACGAAAGTCCCGGAAAGTGCGATAAGCTTTCTCTGCGTAGTCCATGCGACTAGCTTCGTCGTAATCATCGGAAGACTGAGGTGCGGCTTGCATAAGCTCACGCTTAATGCGGAGGTCGGTTTTAAAGAAATTCTTGAGGGCGTGAAGTTCTGGAGAATTCGTAGCCCGCTCTGCTGAATCTTTAATGGTATCTGAGTTAAGCTCTTCTGGAGAAGGGCCGCTAATAATTTCGTCTGGCGTTACTACCGAAGCCGTAGTAACGCTGGCAGTGCCAGCGTTACTACCGAAGCCGTAGTAACGCTGGCAGTGCCAGCGAATGGAACTTTGGCGAGGTCGTCAAATGTTGTGTCAGAAGCATCAGGATTAAGTTTGACAAGATCATCCCAACTGGAAGATTGCTCGGAAGGCTGATCAGAGAGCTCGGTTGGGCTCACAGATTCGGGTGATTTTTTAGAAGCTAAGCGCTTAAAAGGGTTACGAAAGTTCATAACCGTATTATAGCATAGCTTACGCTCTAGCGGCGCGCTTGCGCTTCACTGGGTCAAGTTCGCGCTTGCGCAACCTGAGACTTTTCGGTGTCACCTCAAGCAATTCGTCATCAAGCAAGAAATCAATACACTGTTCGAGCGAATACTGGGTATAAGGCGTCAGCTGAATCGCGCCATCGCTGGAATGCGTGCGCATATTCGTGAGCTGCTTCTCCTTGCAGATATTAATATCGAGATCATCTTTCTTGTTACTCAGACCGACAATCATACCCTGATACACCGGCACCCCAGGCGGGATGAACAGAACTCCGCGAGCCTGCGCCGCATCGAGAGCATAAGCGGTACTCGTACCCGCCTCGTGCGCAATCAAAGCACCATTGCGTTCGGGCTTATACTTCCCTTCGGCCGGGCGATAGCCGCTCGGCAGAGACGACATAATCGCCGTACCTTTGGTCGCCGTGAGCAGGTTATTCCGGAGACCGATCAGCGCCGCCGTCGTAATCTCATAGACGAATCGCGTGCTGCCGCTCGACGTCAGCTCCTGGCTCTTTAGTTCAGACTTACGAACACCGAGTTCTTGGCTGACTGCCCCGACGAACTCCGGCTCGACCTCGATTGTGAGCTCCTCGACAGGTTCACACTTTTGGCCGTCAATCTCCTTATATACCACTTCCGGCCTTCCCGTTTCAAGTTCATATCCTTCTCTCCTCATAGTTTCAATTAATACGCTTAGGTGTAGCTCGCCACGACCCGAGACCTTGTAGCCAAGACCATCTGGCACAATCTTCAGGGCGATATTCGTCTCAAGCTCGCGCTCAAGCCGCTCGGCGATCTGGCGCGAAGTCGTAAACTCACCCTCTTGACCTTTCAGCGGGCTGGTATTTGGCCCAATATAAATGCTCAAAGTTGGCGGTTCAAGCTCGATCGTCGGCAACGCCTCGGGATTCTCACCCGTAGCGACTGTATCGCCGATATTAGCCTGAGCAATACCAGAAATTGCTACGATGTCGCCGGCACTGGCGCTCTCGACTTCTTCTTTACCGAGGCCACGGTAGACGAAAATACGGTCAATCTTGGCGTTTGATGACGTTTCGCCCTGCAGAACTTTTACATTCTCGCCCTTCTTCAAACTACCACGGAAGATTTTGCCGATGGCGTACTTACCAAGGTAATTATCAGCTGCTAGAGCGGCAACGAGTAGCTGCGCGCCCTTCGACGCGTCTGCGTCAATCTTCGGAGCAGGAATGTCATTGATAATCGCATCGAAAATCACATGCAAATCATCGTCCAAATCAGTCGTCTTACCAGCCTTACCGTCGCGGGCGACCGCATAGTAAACTGGGTAATTCAGCTGGCTTTCGTCGCTAGCGAGCTCAAGGAAGAGGTCGGCAATTTCGCTTTCTACCTCGTCGATACGGGCGGCCGGTTTGTCAATTTTGTTAATAATGACGACCGGCTTCAGATGCATCGCGAGGGCCTTTTGGAGGACGAATTTCGTCTGCGGCATCGGGCCTTCCTGGGCATCGACGACGAGAATCACGCCATCAGCCATATTGAGCGTGCGCTCAACTTCGCCAGAGAAATCGGCGTGCCCTGGGGTATCGATAATATTAATCTTGTAATCTTTGTAAAAAACCGAGGTTTGTTTCGCGGTAATCGTAATCCCGCGCTCGTGTTCCTGATCCATAGAGTCCATAATCAGAGTTTGCGACATTTCGGCTTGGTTGTCGCGAAAAGTATGAGATTGCTTCAAAAGACCGTCCACGAGAGTGGTTTTGCCATGGTCAACGTGGGCGATAATCGCTACATTACGAATTTTATCTATCATATCTTTCTATTGTAGCACAGATTGCCGAAAAAGTCAATAATGAGGCTTACACGACTTGAGGGCGGTTTTGCTTATGCTTACGGATGCGCAAGATAATCCAGAGAATCATCAAAACGACGAAAAACACGACAATACCGGCGAGCCAAACCGGACAGATGAAGACGATTTGCTCTTTCACGCTGTCCTCACCGAGAAAAGTCACATGGCTAACCGCCCGAAAGACGCCGAGCTGCGGGGCGCCATCCCAAGTCAGGGTGCTAGTGCGTGAAGTCGTCGGAAGAACGACGAGATTCGCAGTGCCGAGCGGTTGATCGTCAAGATCGACAGCATCGGGCGTGAAAACTTCGCGATTAGTGAAAAAGTCGCGGATTTCCAGAGTATGCTCGAAACGAAAATCGACGTTCCCATCGTTTTTAACTGTAACGGTCGAACTAAACGGTGAGCCAAGCAGAAAACTTGGTAAATTCTGCGTCACGACTACGCCGCCAATATGTTCCTCGCCCTCAACATGAGCATAAATAATTGAGGCGAGCTGGCTAATCGTCTGCATCGTGGCATCTGCATCCTTACTATCGCTGGTAGCAAACATAAGAGCTGCGTACTGCCCACCGCCGGGGACTCCCTCGGGAACTTCAATCGTAAACTCAACTTCGACCTCCTCGCCAGCTTCGAGATGGTACTCGGTCTGAGCGAAAGTAATCCAGTTGGCGAGCTTCGTATAATCATTCTCGGTCACAAAATCCGGGTCGTAGGCCTCATTGAGCACTTGGTAAGGTCTGACCGAAGTCATAAAATTAAACGGAAGGCGCCCGATATTAGCAACCGTCACGCTGCCCTCTACAACCTCACCGGGAACAAGTTCGATTTCTTGTCCGGCAGGACGGGCCTGCATAACGATATCGCCGGCCTCAAGAGCCAAGGCTGGCGATATCAAACTAAGAGTACAAGTCACCGTACCGATAAAAACTAATAGTAAATACGTTACCTTCCTAAACATCCTATGCTTATTATAGCACTAAATTTGCGTAGCGGCAGTAACCGTGACGTCGGTTTTGTAAGTGCCAGGAGCGGTTTGCTCGTTGACAGCGACGCCAACTTCAAATTTTGTGGTGGCCTTGGTTGCAGGATTGGCGCCGGTGTAGTAGACCGTTGGGACACCGGTTAGCGCAGTATAGTCACTCGCGCCGGATTTCTTAATTCCCCAGCCATTGTCGTCTTTCGTGAAACTGCTCTTAGCAGGAATGTTTTGTGCGCCATTATCAGGATTAGTCAGATTTGGCTGGCTAGAGCTGAGCGAAATGGTATATGGATGAGTGCTGGTCACGGTGGCAGAAATCTCGCCGGTACCAAGGACATGCGGGGTCATATTGATTGACATGCCGCTAACGGCGTCAATCGAAATATTACTTTCGACGGTAATAGCGACCTTTTTCGAGCCGGTGGTTGCGCCAGCGCAGCCGCCAGTCGTGAGATTGGCAGTGCCGGTAGTAGTCGCTTTGGACGGGTCGCAATTATAACCGTGCGGGTTAACCGCAGCATAGCTCGTGAGCGGTGTTAACGCTACGGCTGCGCTAACAGCCACGCCAGTGAAGGCTAGAAGTTTGGCAATTTTCCTTTCCATTTTGATGTTCCTGTTTCGTTTTTATATTTTTGATACATGACTTTGTGTAACACCATGATATATTATTTTTATGCTTTCTGCAAGGGTTTTTCGAGATTTTCTTTCAAAAATACAATTTTTTGCAATGCTGGTAGTGCTTAGCACTTGACAAAAATATAAATCTATGCTAAACTGTAGGTGAGGTCAGGTTTTTGATGGCCTTGTAACTTCACAACTCAGAAAGTTGGAAGTTTGGTTTTCGATATTCCCGCTTATAGCGGTTCAACGATAAGGTACTGTAGATTTATAAAATACGGAAAGAGGGTGATCTTTTTGGAAAGAAAAAGACGAGATAGAAGGAAAAACTACAGGAAAAGGCAGCGCCGTAAACGCGCTCGAAGACGATTGCGTTGGTTAAAGCGTAATCTACCCGCAATCACGGCAATGTCGGTATTGCTGTTCGCGATGGCAGGATGTATATTGGCGTTCGGCCGAGGCAACGATGAGACGTTGCAAGAAGTGGAGATCCAGGACGGACGCTCGACGAGGGCGTCGGCCGGGGTGAGTGCGGAGCTCGAGCAGATTGTCGAGGGCACTCTGGCGCCACACGCAGCGTCGATGCCGCCGGAAGATTCTCAGGCAATTTTGGAAAGTACGGATGCGTCGACACCAGAGGTGACGAGTTCACCGAAGACGGATGCAGCGCCGAGCGAAGCCATTTGGACCGGATGGGCTTACTTTGAAAGCGGAGACGCCGGCTGGGAGCAAGTTGGCGGTGACGGTGGAAATGCCTATGGGCGGTTTCAGCTGGATGCGCGACACTCCCTACCAGCGTTCTTACGCTATGCGGCGGAGACGGATGCGAATTTTGTCGGACTGGAGCGGTATTACCGTAAAAACGGCGACAAGACAACGATGAAGTCGGCGGAAGGCCTATGTCACGATTGGGCTTGGCTGTGTGCCGTGTACGGCGAGGAGTTCTATCAGGTACAGGCAGAGTTCGCGTATGGGACGTTTTATTGTCTGATGCGAGACGAGATATTAGAGGAATACCAGATAGATCTCGATGAGTACGGTCCGGTCTTAAAAGGGACTGTCTGGAGTGTCGCAGTACGCAACGGCAATAATCTCTCTAGCCTCTATTCGGTAACGGATACATACTATCCGGGGATTCCGGAAGAAGAGTGGCTGAGGGAGATTTATGCCGTGGAGGAATGGCGACATCCGGATCAGACGAAGCGCTGGGGCGAGGGGCAGCTAAATGCGGCTCTGGAGACGCTGGCGATACTGGAGAGTGGTACTGAGGTTGAGTTTCACGAGACCTTTGAGAAAGATGCCGTGCGGGATACAGCTCGGATCGAACTTCTATCGCTGACTGGCGACTATCGCGATTTTGTCCGCTATACGGGTAGAGTCGTTGATTAGTTTAGCGCAGCGCTAAACTTTTACCATGGTAAAAGTTTGAAGGCTGGATTCTGAGTTGTTTTTATTTTTGCGAGCGCCCCCTCTGGGGCGCTTTCTCTATGATTTTGGCTGGGTTGCGCGATTTTGTCCGGCGAGGTTGCGTTTTTTTAGAGTTTTGGTATAATAGGATTAGTTCCATGCGCTCGTGGTGGAATTGGTAGACACGCTACCTTGAGGTGGTAGTGGCGATTTTAAGCTGTGCTAGTTCGAGTCTAGTCGAGCGCACCAAATAAAAATTGAACCTGTTGAGGTTCTATTTTTATTTTATGTGGTGGAACTAGATTTTGATTTAGACTTAATCGTTGCGAGAGCGAAGGGATAGCATGTATCTGTCCTAGCCAGATACATGCTATAATAGGTCAAAACAGTCAATTGCGGAGAATTCTTATGACACAGCCTTTGGGCAGGTTAGAAAAAGTTGATATACGAAAAATTTGGGAGCATGAAGCTCTGTCTTTTACTCCATGGCTCGCGATGCCCGAGAATCTTACTCAACTCGGTGAGACTCTTGGGATTGAATTTGACGAAGGTAATATACGAGAAGAAGTTGGCATAGGCGACTTCAGCGCAGATATATTGTCTAGCGACTTGTCTGGGCGTAAGATTATTATCGAAAATCAGCTAGAGAAGACAGATCACGACCACTTGGGTAAGTGCATAGCTTATGCTGCGGGAGTGGGCGCAGAGATTATTATCTGGATTGCGCGCAATGTCAGAGATGAACATAAGCAAGCCGTAGAGTATTTAAATTCCAATTCATCAGACAAGCTCAATTTCTTTCTCGTCCAACTGGAAGCCTATAGAATCGGCGATTCAAAGCCGGCACCACATTTTACCGTAGTAGAAAGCCCTAATGAATGGACCAAGATAGTTCGCAGCCAAAATAGTGGTAATGGCGAGATTTCCGAAGTTAAATTGAAGCAACAACGCTTCTTTGAGATGGTGCGCGATTACGGGATAGAGCATTCCGTCAAGGTCTCGAGTTGGCGGCATTTAATCTTACTTCGAGTTTATCTTGATAGTTGCAATAGTATAAGCGATGAAAGCTGTAACGCCGGCGATTACCGACATAAAAAATGCTGTGAATAAACTCTTGTACATAATTCTCCTCCTTGTGCAATCCATATCCAGCCATGTTCCATCATAAGTCCGTCCTCAAATCATACGCATTCCCCCTTCCCAAGAATCGAAGTGTAATTTGCTTAGACGTTTAAACTTGGTCTAATTACCCTAGTTTGCCGTCCACCCCTATAACATCAAAAAATGTTATCTTTTCATTGTATCACAGAATCGCGTTTTTGTCAATAGTGTTTATGGATATCCGCTATTGTTGCGGAAATGATAGCTGGGGCGCTGGCTTTTGTCCGTAGCGGGTATATGAGTATTAGTAATAGTAGCCTTTATGCTGCAGGTAGTATTGGATATAATTGGTCGCGTACTTCGGACTCTTCGATTGAAGCCTATCGCCTCAGCTTAGACTCTACCGATATCTATCCATTATTCAGTAGTCATCGCTTCAACGGGTTCCCCCTCCGCTGCCTCTACCCAGGTAGTGCCTAATGGAGGAAAGAGGAAGGAGAGAAGGATAAGCCTCTAGCCTAGCTCTGGAATGTGACGCCTTGCGCCGGGGATGCTTTTTAATTTTTCCTTTCAGGACGTAAAAGTTCCGTGGGC
>CANBEI010000033.1 GCA_947367565.1 uncultured Candidatus Saccharibacteria bacterium
TTAGCAAGAGTCAGCACGGTTACGTCCGTGGAACTCTTGCGACCGTCAGGTAAAACTCAAACCCTCATCCTGGCGCGAAGCTCCCATTCCAGAAAGTATAGCTAAAGTAATATAGCCGGGTTAACTAGAGAGATTATAAAACACTACTTCTCCTTCAGCACCTTCTCCGCCACCTTAATATCCTCAAACGGCACCGCCTTATCCCCCCTGAGAATCGTCTTCTCATGCCCCTTGCCCAGAATCAACACCAAATCTCCAGCCTTCGCCATCCCAATCGCTTTCCGAATCGCCTTTTCCCGGTCCAACTCAACAAACAAATCTTTATCCAACGTCTTCCCGGCCTTCACCGCCCCATCGACAAACATCTGCGCAATCTCCTGCGGATCCTCATCTCGCGTATCATCTTCCGTAATAATCACAATATCGCTCTCGCGCCCCAAAATCTCACCTCGCGGCTCACGTGTCGCATGATCACGCCGCCCCGCACCTCCATGCAACGCAATGATCTTGCCCTTAAACCCTGTTCCATGCCCCACGCTCACAAACACTTTCTCCAACGCATCTGGCTGATGCGCGTAGTCCACAATCACCTCAAAATCCTGCCCTGCGCGCACTCGCGTCATCCGCCCTTCGACCGACTCCAAAGCAGAAATCCCATTTTCAATCTCCACCGAACTCAGCCCTACACATTTTCCCGCCGCCACTGCCGCCAGGGAATTATAAACATTAAACTTTCCTGGAATCTGTGTCCGTATCTTCATATCACCGCACGAATATCGAACACCATCCGCCCCCAACTCTATCTCTGTAGCCCGCAAATCACCATTCTCAATACCATACGTAATTATCTCACCAGACGCATTTTTATTAGCAACTTCCGTAAACCACTCCGCACTATCATCATCCGCATTTATTACACTATTTTTCGCCCCCTTAAACAATCGCCCCTTCGCCTTCCGGTAATTCTCAAACGTCTTATGATAATCCAAATGCTCCGGCGTCACATTCGTTAGCACCGCCACCTCAATCGGCACCCCATACGTCCGATACTGACTCAGTGCATGCGACGTCACCTCTAACACTAAAAACTCCACTCCCGCATCTCGTGCTTTCGCCATCCGCTCGTTCAGTACCTCGACTCGCTCCGTCGTCATATGTTCAAGTTGCTCGTGCAAAGTCTCGCCGTCCTCACTCCACCCCACCGTCGTCAGTAACCCCGCCTTATGCCCCGCCGTGTTCAACATCTTCCAAATCATGAAGCTCGTCGTCGTCTTGCCATTCGTCCCCGTCACCGCAATCACCCTAAGATCTTTTGCCGGATAATCAAACTTCTTCGCCGCCCGTACCGCTTGCAAATAGTGCAACGGTTTCACCAGGGAATTATACCCCGGAATCTTCTCCACTGTACTCTTCAAACTCATATCTTTAACCTCCTTATTTGCTCAAAAGCTCCGTCTTCTTTGTCTCAAATTCATCCCGAGAAATAATCCCATCATCCAACAACGCCTTATACTCCCGAATCTGCTCCGGTATACTAGAGCTCTTCGTCTCGCTAACTACAGGCACACCGCTTATTCTTTCAATGATAAACTCTTTTGCTTTTTCAAAATTATCCTTACACGCCCTAGTCAAAGCAATACAATTCGGTTGCGTCGCCGGATTCCTCTCCGTCTCACTCGCCCAATAACTCAGCCTCTTATTCTCAAGCCCTGCGGCTGATATCTCAAAATACCCCGACCCCAAGTGAAAATCAATCTCAATATTCGTAACGCTCGCATATGGTATGCTAAAATTTCCCCTTCCAAAAGTATGTCCAGTCATATATCCTTTTTTTAGAACATATACTTTCTTATCCGTACAAACCAAATACTCCCGAAAAGCTCCTTTTAAGGCCAATTCGACCTTCTCTTTATCCGGCACCACAGCAGCTATCATATTTTTCAACTCCTCTGATTGGTCTATCAAATACGCGCCACGCCCAATCTCATCATCCAACCCATCATTAGTTCTAATCTTATATCCCGAAATACCACAGCCCACCGTTACATACTTCTCGTCATCCTCCTGTAGCGTAAACTCAATCTCCTTGGACTTCGTAAACATCCCTGAGTCCTTAAACCGCAACGTGTGCGTGCCAGGTTCAATCTCAATCACAGTCGATGACTTTTGACTTATTCTTTCATATTTACTACCATCCAAAAACACCACTAGCCAACACAGAGCCCCCGAAAGAGTTTCACATTCTATCTTAATTCTCGCCATCCTGTCTCCCTTTCCTTTAATATACCATAACTCACCCACCTTATAAATCTCCATTTTTAGCACTCAACTATTGACAGTGCCAAATACCTGCGCTATCATAGAGGTACAAAAGGAGTTAATATGAAGTTAAAACCATTACAAGATCGCATTGTCGCCGTCAAAGAAGAGGCGATGACCCAGACTAAATCCGGCATCCTTCTCGGTGAAGCCAAAGAAAAGCCTGCTTACGCCGTCGTCGAGTCCATCGGCCCTGATGTCAAAACCGTTAAAGTTGGCGACAAAATCGTCTACAAAAACTACTCAACCACCGACATCAAAGTCGAAGATACTGACTACATTATCGTCAAAGAGGAAGACGTCCTCGCAACATTATAGAAAGGAATCACAATGGCAAAAAAAATCTTTTACACATCTGAAGCCCGCGACAAAGTCCTGAGCGGCGCGAAACAACTCTACGACGCCGTCAAGGTCACTTTCGGCCCTAAAGGTCAGAACGTCGTTATCGAAAAATCCTACGGCGCCCCAACCATTACCCATGACGGCGTCACTGTCGCCGAGGCCGTCGAACTTCCTAGCGACGAAGAAAACCTTGGCGAAGCTATCGGCGCCAAACTCATCAAGACCGCCGCTCAAAAGCTCAACAAAGTCGCCGGCGATGGTACCACTACCGTCACGGTCTTAACTTATAACATTCTCGCTGAAGCGAACAAACTTATCGCTGCCGGCGTAAATCCAATGGAACTTCGCAAGGGAATCGAAGACGCTGGCGCTGAAATTATCAAGGGCATCGAAAAATCTGCCGAGAAAATCGAAGGTAATGACAGCAAGGTCGCCGAAGTCGCTTCCATCTCTGCTGGCGACGCCGAAATCGGCAAAATGATCGCCGACGTTATTAGCAAAATCGGTAAAGACGGCGTCGTCACCGTCGAACAGGGGCAGGGCCTCGAAATGGAGCAAGAAATCGTCGAAGGCTTTACCTACGACAAGGGTTTTTCTTCACCATTCTTCATCACCGATACTAACCGCCAAGAAGCCGTCTTCGAGAAGCCACTCATCCTCGTTACTGACAAGAAAATCAGCAGCGCTCAGGAACTCTTGCCGCTCCTCGAACAATGCGCCCAAGCCGGTCGCAAAGACCTTGTAATTATCGCTGAGGAGGTCGAAGGCGAAGCTCTTTCCGTCCTCGTCCTCAACAAGCTCAAAGGCGTCTTTAATACCCTAGTCCTGAAAGCTCCATCCTTCGGCGACCGCCGCAAAGAAATCATGGAAGACATCGCCATCTTGACCGATGCGACCGTCGTCTCCGCCGACAAAGGCATGAAACTTGAAGAATCTGGCATGGAAGTTCTTGGCTCCGCCGCGAAAATCATCGCGACCAAGGACGAGACCACTATTATCAAGGGCGCCGGTAACCAGAAAGCCGTCGCGAGCCGCATTGAGCTCATCCAGAGCCAAGCGGGACTCGCCAAATCCGACTACGAACGCGAAGAACTCGAGAAGCGCGCTGCTGCTCTCCTCGGTAAAGTCGCCGTTATTAAAGTCGGTGGCGCTAGCGAAACCGAAATCGACGAGAAAAAATATCGCGTCGACGACGCTGTTGCTGCTACGAAAGCCGCTCTCGCTGAAGGTATCGTCACCGGTGGTGGCGTCACTCTCGTCAATCTCGCCGGCAATCTCAAAGCTGACACCGACGGCGCCAAAATCGTCAAGCGTGCCCTCCAAGCTCCATTCATCCATATCATGGAAAATGCCGGACTCAACAGCCAAGCCTTGCTCGCCGAAGTCGAGAAGGCGAAACCAGGTCAGGGAATTAACGTCATGACCCCAGAAAAAGGTCTCGTCGACCTGAAGAAAGCTGGCGTCATTGATCCTGCGAAAGTCACCAAAGAAGCCATCCAAAGCGCAACTAGCATTGCTGCTACCGCTATTACCATGGGCGCTCTCATCGTCGACATTCCAGAAAAGCAAGCTCCTGCAGCTCCAGACATGGGTGGTATGTACTAGACCGCAGAGTCGCCAAAAGCAGCTCCTTAGGGAGCTGCTTTTTCTTGACAACTCTCCATCCAAAACTTATTATAGTAATAATGAAAAGTGGGAAAGTTGCTCAATTTAGTCTTGGTCAATTTTTTGTGCACCTTATCGCCTGCGTTCTCGCCATCCTTCTAATCGCCCCCCCCCCCCAGCAAGCGCTTGGATTAACCGACACAACTCTTGATGAACTGTATGCTTATGGCGTCTACTACTATAATCCGTCTGGCGGTTCGAGCGACAACTGCAGCCCTAATGGTCCTGCCGCCAATGGCCAAAACTATGCTGGGGTCAACGTCTTTAGCGAAGCCGACCTAGCCGCCATTGAAGCCAATCGCCCTTTTTATGAAGAAGCTGCTCAACCTTATGGCTTCGATTGGCGCCTGCTGGCCGTCATCCACTATCGCGAAACCAGCCTTCGCCGCTACAACCCAAGCAATGGCCAAGGCGTCTATCAGTTATACGGCCACGGTATCGTATTTCCTCCCGCCAACTCTATCAGCGATGCCGAATTCCTCCGTCAAACCAAACTCACCGCCGGTTTTATTCATGATAGTTATGGCAAAGGACTAGATCTCACCACACCAGAGGGAATTAAACGCATGTTCTTCCGATACAATGGCACGGCACAAAAATACATCGATAAAGCTGTCGCCATGGGATTTTCGCAAGAAGAAGCCCAAAACGGTGAAGGTTCACCTTATGTTATGAACATGTTCGACGAACGGCGCGACCCTACTAGCCCCAACATGGACCCGCGTTGGAGCGGTATGTATGTCGCAGACGGAGTATATGATTCCAGCGCCACTAGTAAGCGCCCTGGAGCCTATACTCAATATGCCGCTATTGCCGAAATTTGTGGTAGCAATAGCCTTAATGAGGTTGCCTTACAGCTCGCCTGGCCAGAAACTGGACACGGTTGCAACGCAAAACCAGAGTACAAAACCGCCATGGCAGAAGTTGGCACTGGCGACGTCGGTGGAGGCATACCTGTACCGGGTTGTAGCTGCGACCGTTTCGTCGCCACAGTCATTCGCTATGCCAAAGCTGACCCAAACGTAGAAATAGGCAACACTAACAAACAGTTAGTCTATTTTCGCCAACATCCCGAACTCTACCAAGAAATTCCCAACGAACATAACACCTCTAACATGCAACCCGGCGATATTATGGTACTTAACGGCCATATCATGATGTACGTTAAACGCGACGACGGAACGGAGGGCATCGCATCGGCCTCCATCGGCAGCCGTACCGGTGAATTTAACCCTGGCGTTTATTTCAGCGACTGGCGCGGCGATTATAATATCTTTCGCTTCACAGGTAAAACCCCGGCCAACGAAACATAAATTAGGAGAAAAAGCATGCCACCAAGTATAACTTATTCTGAAGAAAGCTACGCGCATAACCGCAAGAACCTTTTTATCCTCTCTATCGTAGGATTTTGCGGTCTTATTATCCTCGCAATCATTCTAATGGTCATCAATTTTCAAAAGACCGCCACCCTCGATATCGTCATCGCCCCAATCAACGCCACTGTCTCTATAGATGGACATCAATTCAAAACCAAAGAGACCGTCAAATACTATCCCGGATCCTACACCGCCGAAATCTCCGCTGACGGTTTTATTTCTCAGGCATTGCCTATCGAACTAATCGCCGATCAAGAATCGCATCTTTATATCGCACTCGAACCTACCGAAGAAAATTCTACTTATTATGATAATAACCCCAACGAATCCGGCCGCCGTCAAGCTGTCTATGACGCCGCATACCAATTAGGCAGCGACGAATATATCGCCAAGTTTCCAATTATCCAAGTCCTCCCCTACCAAAATACCGATCGCGATCGCGGCTACGATTTTACTAATTATCGCATTGACTATGGCATTTTTGACGGCTGCAGGTCCAACTTCTGCATCAAAATCACCGACAACGTCGGCGTTTACCAAGATGAAGCGATAGAATACTTAAAGAGCAGTGGTCAAAACATTAATGACTATGAAATTATTTACGAGTACACCGGGCCAAAAGAGACCAAGCAACTCATCTCTAAATACCCAATCCTCAAATACCTACCCATCCAAGTTGAATATTTTAGTAATAACTATGCAGAACACACACAATATACCATAAACTACTCATACGAAAACAACCAATTCCGCCTCATTATCAATGACGCTTCCGGCAACAGTCATAAAATCGCCCTTCAAAAAATCGAAGAACTTGGCTATAACCCTAACGACTACAATATTATCTACAATAACGTCAGTTCAGAGTATCAATCTTATCGTGCGCCAAACGACACCAAAGAATAACGGCACCACCACCATAGTACGTACAGTTACCATTGGCTTTTGTCCGTAGTGGGTATGTGGTGCTGCCGCCTTTTTACCACTTTTCGTCTCGTAGTAAAGATTCACCAACCTAGCTAGTAGATTCATGAGCACAAAAAGACTCCCTTACGGGAGTCTTTTTCTTCGCTTGGCTACAAGCTCATCTCGTCGATGCTATTGATAAGATAAAGTAGGGAATCAGCCCTTACCTTATCGTCACGAATCTGCCGTGCTGCCTCATAAGCTGGAGCAATCACTGCCTTATCACGCATCGTGTTCAACATTTCCTGGTATAGCAAGAAGCGTTTTTCCGGCTCAACTTCTACCCGGTCCATGATCGGGAAGAGTTCTTTAAGCGCCGCTTCCTTAACTTTCGAAATATCCGCACCATAGCTCATCGCGCGACCAAAGCCTGCACTCATACCCATTGTCGGAGCTGCCATTTGTGGCTGTGGCATCGGATTCGTTGGCAACTTCATTGCCGGCGCAGCCGCAGCTGGAGCCTGGCTTGGTGGCATCATACCAACTGGCGGTTGGCTAGATGGCGCAGCCGCAGCTGGCTTCGGATTATTTGAGCCACCCTTCTGGGTAATCTCGTCGATTGCTCGTTGCAGATCGTTGTCTTTATTACGGTTTTGGTTCATATATTGCCCACCTTCTTTATTGTTACCTTATATTACATAACGTATATTATCTATTATAACACAACCATTTTCAAATACGCAAGAACTTTATTAACTTATCTAACAAATCTAATTTTACTTCTTCCATCGGCAACCTCGCACCAAACGCATCAACAATCGCCTCACCTTGCGACTGAGGGAAGAATACCGTCACTCGCGGCGAAAACCGCTTTCGTGGCGTCAATACAATCGCAAAATGATTGCCCTCACGCAAAATTCCAAACGTCTTAAACTCCGAATAATCATATAATTTCTCCCCCTCGCTCAAGCCCTTGTTTGTTAAAGTATATTGCAACATCCGCGGCGGCCTCAAAGTATAAACTAGCAACGCTACCACACTCAAAACAATTACCGCCAAAAATGTCCACGCCTGTGCCAATACCGCTAACCCCACCAATACTAGACTCACTGCCACCAAACCTACATACCACCAAGTATTCTTCTCGCGTACGATATACTCTTCTGCTTCCCAAGTAATCACGTCTTTAGTTTGACTCACCATAAGCACATTATAACACACTCCATATAATATAGCGGGGAATTAACAACTTTCTCCAAATTCATGCTATAATATACTCATACGGAGGGTTACCCAAGTGGCTGAAGGGGACGGTTTGCTAAATCGTTAGTCTGGGGAGACCTGGAGCGGGAGTTCGAATCTCCCACCCTCCGCCAGGAAGGAAAAAGACTGCCATTCGGCAGGCTTTTTACTTCTCGCTAGAGAAGCGGGGGTTCGGACTCCCAGGCGAGTTCGTAGGGCGAAGCCCGCTGAGCAAAACACAGTTTTGCGAAGTTTCTCCCATCACTGATGACGCCCGACAGCCAAGGATTGCGCCAGCAATCCACTTCTCCCACCCTTCACATATCAAACAGACAAACTAATCATAAGAATACAATATCACCCCACATTTTCATTTCTGTGTTATAATAAAGCAAATAATACATGTTTTTACGCATATGCGTAAGGGTTAATTGCGAGATTTTTAGGATGAAGAAGTTCACTAAGAATATACTACAAATTGTTACAGGTATCTGCACAATGGCGACGCTTTGCGCTGGCAAAGCTATGGCTCTGACCGTCCGCGAGGGCGCCGAAGCCGCTCGCGCCGAAGGTATGCCTGCCGAGTTAGTTGGCGTTGACGGCGTCTTTACTCGGATCACAAATACCGTCCTTTATGTCGTCGGTGTTATTTCCGTCGTTATGTTGATCTGGGGCGGTCTCCGTTATATCATGTCCGGTGGTGACAGTAAAAAAATCACCGACGCGAAAAACACAATTCTCTATGCCATTATTGGCCTCATTATCGCTGTTCTCGCGTTCGCTATCGTCAACTTCGTCTTGAACACGATTAGCACCGTCTCGGCTCCAGAAGCTACCGAAGGCGCCATGCTCTTCCTGAGTCAACTAGCATAAAAGACTAAGCCATTTCAAATATCACCATATATTATATATGGTGATA
>CANBEI010000034.1 GCA_947367565.1 uncultured Candidatus Saccharibacteria bacterium
CCCGGATTTACCGGACCTGGTCGCGAGCTCGCCGCCGTGATGCGCCGGCAGGCTGAAGCCGCCGGCGCCGAAGTCGTCTACGGCGAATGTACGAAAATTATACGCAACAAGGACAAGAGATTTGTGTTGACGATTGACGGCGAAAAGATTGAATCAGAAGCCGTATTGGTCGCTACCGGCTCGGAACCACGTCAGCTCAAGCTCGAGCTGACAAAACCCGTGTCATACTGCGCGCTCTGTGACGGCGTGCTAGTTAAGGACAAGAAAGTTGTCGTTGTCGGTGGCGGCAATTCCGCCTTTCAGGGTGTATTATATCTCGCAGGCATAGCGAGTGAAGTAACGCTAATTTCCCACTCCAAGATTAAAGCCGATTCGTACTTACGGCATAAAGTCTGTGAGCTAAAAAACGTTACTGTACGCGAAAATATTGAGCCGACCGCTGAAATGCTAAATGAGTTTGATTATATTTTTGTCTTTATTGGAACTAGACCGGCTACTAAGTGGCTTAGGAGTCTCAGAGATGAGAAAATCATCGATAAGGAGATGAAGTTTGCCAAGTTTGAGGTCACGAAAAAACATGAACTGGTTGATAGCAAGGGTTATATCTTGACTGGTGGTCGCAAGCGCAGCGCACATGCGACCGAAATTCCGGGGCTGTATGCCGCTGGCGACGTGCGGTCTAGTGCTACGAAACAGGTTGCGGTTGCTGTCGGCGACGGTGTGGATGCCGCGCTTGAAATTATTGATTGGCTGAAATAAGCGCACAATACGCCAAGTGGTAATACAGAGGTGCGGTTCGTTATCTATTGACAAAATCGACTATCTGTGCTACAATAGAAGTATGGACTGTCGAAAGAAGCAGTCCACAGTAGCACATTGATGTTTTTACGCAGAGGAAGGAGGGGTTTTATGCTGCGTAATCTGAGAAAAAGGATCCAGGCTAAGCGCCTGGGTACGCCGGTAAAGACCGATAGAGGGACCTATCTCGTACCGGCTACCGCATACGTTCGCGCCGACGGGCAGGTTTGTCATGAAATTGACGCAAAAAGCATTATGATGGCAGTCATTGCTGACGAGATTGGGACGGATGACCCATATTCCATAAAGCGGGAATACACTCGTCGTGAATTTGTCGCTTACGTGCGACGCACCACAAATGACCCGACTCAGACCACCAAAGCGATCGGCCCAGTCCTTCCTCCGGTTTACCATAAGGAAGGTAAAATTATTCCGTTTCCGAATAACAACACGAGGTCGATTGACAATAGGATGGCTACTGGCGTAATTGTTACCAAAGATTCTGTTTCCGAGAGTCTCGGAGTCGCTAATAATGTATTAGCGACGCAAGAATCTGTAGTTGCTGCAGCGATGTCCGCAGAACCTACTATCGTGACGAATTCGGAACAGGCCGAGAGCTCTGTAGGCAGCATCGTTGACATTCAAGAGGCTAAGAAGCCCACTGAGTCAGAAATTGTCGCGACGATTGTCGAAGAAGTCTTGGCAACAGCGGATTCTGATGTTGAGCGCGCCATGTTTCGGGAATTTCTGGATGCACATCCAGATTTAGCTCATAGCGCGGCGCTCGACAATCATGTCCGCCTCAGTCTCTGTATGCATCAAGGTAGGGTCCATGCCCGCTATGCGCGTTATAGTGAGCAGGTCGTCTGTCACGCTTAGATATATTCTTATCTTTCTTTTCGTTCTTTCAATTCCCGCCACCAGAATATCGGTGACGGGAGTTTTCTTTACTCGCGCAAAATCACCCAAAATGCTACAATAAGATTATGCGCGAGAGTTTTTATTTCTATGATTTGGAAACTTCGGGATTGAACTCTCGAACCGACCGGATTATGCAGTTCGCTGGCCAGCGCACTGACTTGAATTTCCGCCCACTCGGTGAGCCAACGAATCTGCTGATTGAACTGGCTGACGATACCTTGCCTAGCCCGCAGGCGATTATGGTGACCGGCATCACCCCGCAGTCTACGAAACAAGACGGTATTACTGAGCGCGAGTTTTGCCGTTTTATGATAGAAGAAGTCGCCACTCCTGGCACGACGATCATGGGGTACAATTCAGTACGGTTTGACGATGAGTTTATCCGCAACGCTCTCTGGCGTAACTTTTATGACGCCTACGAATGGCAATGGCGTGACGGCCGCAGCCGCTGGGACTTGCTTGATGTCGTGCGGTTGACACGCGCTCTGCGGCCCGAGGGTATTGAATGGCCAGTGAATGCTGACGGCGTTTCGACGAATCGCCTTGAACTGATTACGAAGTGCAACGGTATCTCGCACGAACATGCTCATGACGCCCTAGCGGATGTCGTCGCGCTGATCGAAGTTACGAAATTAATTAAACAAAAGCAGCCGCAGCTCTTTGACTATCTCTATAATCTACGTAACAAACGCGCCGTTCAGAAACTAATTAATCTGAAAGACCCGAAGCCTTTTGTTTATGCGTCGGGGCGCTTCAGTGCGGAGGGCGAGAAAACTACGGTCGCTTATCCGATTGCCGAGGCTCGTCATGGCAATGTCCTAGTCTTCGACTTGCGCTGTAATCTCGATGAATTGCTAGCTGCGGAAAAGGATGGTAGTTATGAGGAAAAATTTGGTCGTAAGTGGCGGGTGGGGCAGAAGATTAAGCCCGAAGACCGCGACTTTTTCCCGATTGTGAAAACTTTGCAGTATAATCATTGCCCGGCGGTTGCTCCACTCGGTGTGCTGGACAAGGCTGACGGCTGGCAGAAGATCAAACTGACCCCGGAGCAGGTCGAACGAAACCTGAAGAGTTTGCAGAACCATCCTGATTTTATGGAACGGGTTCAGAAAACTCTCGCCAGTAAACCCGAATTCCCGCCGGCGGTCGATGTCGAATCGGCGCTCTATGATGGCTTTCTCGATGACCGTGATAAACTAACCTGCATGGCGGTGCGCAACAATGGCGCTGAAGATCTAAGGAATTTCCGCCCCAAAGTCAGCGATAGCCGGCTGACTGAGTTGATTTTACATTATAAGGCGAAGAATTTCCCGAGTAGTCTCGATGAAGAGGAGACTCGACAGTGGGAAGAGTATCGTATTGCCCGTCTCCAGCGCCAAGCACCGAAGTTTCTCGCCGAACTGAAAGATATTGATACGAAACTCGCTAAAGGGGAGACCTTTAATGGTAAAAGCGAAGATGAATGTCGCTACCTCGCCGAGGAGTTGAAGCTCTGGTACGAAAGTTTGCAACCGGGGGATTACTAAACTCAGCGGCCTTCAGTTATTGCAACAAGAGATATTTTACTGTATAATATATGTCTAATGGATGAAAACTATATCAAAATTCGCGGTGCGCGTCAGCACAATCTGAAGGATCTTAATGTTGACATCCCGCGCGACAAACTTGTGATTATCACTGGGCTTTCAGGTAGCGGTAAATCTAGTCTCGCTTTCGATACAATTTATGCCGAAGGCCAAAGGCGCTATGTCGAAAGTCTCTCCAGCTACGCCCGCATGTTCCTCGGTGTAATGGATAAACCGGATGTCGATAGCATTACCGGTCTTAGCCCGGCGATTTCGATTGACCAGAAGTCGACCAGCCGTAATCCGCGCTCGACCGTCGCGACGGTGACTGAGGTTTATGATTACTTGCGTCTACTTTTTGCGCGGGTCGGCGTGCCGCACTGTCCGATTTGCCATCGTGAAGTTCAGCGTCGCAGTGTTGAGGATATTGTGAATGAGGTCATGAAACTGCCGCTCGGGAGTAAACTTATGCTCCTCGCGCCAATTGTTAGCCAGAAAAAAGGTAGCTTTATGCATATTTCCGAGCAATACCAGGCTAAGGGTTACTCGCGCGTCCGAGTTGACGGAATTGTCTATGCGCTTGACGAATTTCCAGATTTGAATAAAAACGATCGGCATGACATCGAAATTGTCGTCGATCGCTTCATTCTCTCGCCCGATCTCCTCAGTCGAATTTCCGGCTCGATCGAACAGGCTCTCGAACTTGGTCAGGGGATTATCAAGCTATTGAAGATTAATGACAACTCTACCGCTGTCGAAGGTAAGAAAATTGGTGAAGATAACAGTGAGATTTTGACTTATTCCCAGCGCTACGCTTGTGAGCTTCACCCTGATGAACTGATCCCCGAGCTCGAGCCGCGTCTTTTCAGTTTTAACGCCCCGCAGGGTGCTTGTCCGACCTGCACTGGCCTTGGTACGCGTATGGAAATCGACCCAAATCTCGTCTTGAACCCGAATCTTACGATTGCTGAGGGCGGTATCCGTCCGTTCAATCGCATTAATCAAGAATCCTGGTGGCTCAAGCGCCTCGCTGCCGTTGGCGAGAAGCAGGGTTTTTCGATTCACGAGCCAATTCGTAATCTCTCGGAAGATGCAGTTCATAAGATTCTTTACGGTACTGGTGACGTGAAATACAAAGTCGAAGTTGGCGGTCACGGCAAATGGGGTGATGGCGCGACTTATCAGAGTACTTACGAGGGTGTTATCCCAACGTTGGAGCGCCGCCACCGCGAATCTGAATCTGACTTTGTCAAAAAGGATATCGAGCGCTTCATGCGCGTTCATGAATGTCAAACTTGCCATGGCGCAAGGTTGAAGCCAGCAGTACTTGCGGTCACTGTGCACGATTTGAATATTGTCGACATATGTAACCTTGACGTCGACGCGACACTGGAAGTTCTGAAGAAAGACCTCGAGTTTACCGACGCTGAGAAGATGATTGCCGAGCCGATTATTAAGGAGATTCGCGAACGCGTCCAGTTTATGCAGGATGTTGGTCTCGGTTATCTTGAACTTGGTCGAGCAGCGAATACGCTCTCCGGCGGTGAGGCTCAGCGCATCCGCCTCGCGACTCAAATTGGCTCCGGTCTTCAAGGTGTCTTGTATGTTCTTGACGAACCGAGCATTGGCTTACATCAGCGCGATAATGATAAGCTGATTGGTACGCTGAAACATTTACGCAATCTGAAGAATACCGTTCTGGTCGTTGAGCATGATGAGGATACGATGCGCGAGTCGGATTACATCATTGACATTGGACCGGGTGCTGGTAAAAATGGCGGTCGACTGATTGCTGCCGGTACTCCTGAAGAGGTTGCGCAGAATGACAATTCTATCACCGGGCAATATCTGTCGGGCAAAAAGGAAATCCCGATCCCTAAGAAACGTCGCACTCCGAAAAAGGACCAGACTCTGGCCGTTGTCGGCGCACGCGAGAATAATTTGAAGAACATCACCGTTAAGTTCCCGCTCGGCGTCATGACGGTCGTTTCCGGTGTTTCCGGTAGTGGCAAGTCGACGCTCGTGAACGACATCTTGGCGAATGAACTTCTTGCTCGGTTGCATCGCGCTCAGACTGTCCCCGGCGAACATGACCGGATTGATGGTATCGAATTCTTGGATAAAGTGATTGTCATCGACCAAAGTCCGATCGGTCGCACTCCGCGCAGTAACGCCGCGACCTATACCGGTGTCTTTAACCAGATTCGGGAGCTGTTCGCGAAGCAGCCAGAGGCAGAGCTCAGGGGATATAAGGCTGGACGTTTCAGCTTTAATGTCAAAGGTGGCCGTTGTGAAACCTGTCAGGGTGACGGCGTGAACAAGATTGAGATGCACTTCCTACCCGATGTCTATGTCACTTGTCCGACCTGTTATGGCAAACGTTACAATCGCGAAGCGCTTGAGATTAAATACAAAGGTCGGGATATCGCCGAGGTCCTCGACATGACGATCGACGAAGCCGTAGAATTCTTCGAAAATATCCCCGCGATTGCCGGTAAGCTGAAGACGATTCAAGAAGTTGGGCTGGGCTATATTAAACTCGGCCAGCCGGCGACCACTTTTTCTGGCGGGGAAGCACAACGCATTAAACTTGCGACCGAACTTTCACGTCGCAGTACCGGTAAGACCTTGTATATTCTCGATGAGCCGACGACGGGGCTGCATACCGATGATGTGCGGAGGTTGCTCGAGATTCTTGGAAGACTGGTCGACGGGGGTAACTCGATGATCATTATTGAGCATAACCTCCATGTGATTAAATCTGCTGACTGGGTGATTGATATGGGGCCGGAGGGCGGTTTGCACGGCGGTCAGGTAGTTGCCGAAGGTGCGCCAGAGCAACTAGCGAAAGACGAAAAGACCCCCACCGGGAAGTATCTGAAGGATGTGCTAAAGTTGAAATAACTGTCAGCCAATCATTATCGGCTTCGTAAAATTTACGAGTACGGACCAAAAACCACCCCTAAATGGGGTGGTAACCATGATCACTCTGGGCTACTTCGTCGTGGCCGTTAGAACGACTTCATCCTGATAGGTGTCAGCGGCAATAGTGGTATCAACTGTCACGCCAAAAGTTAGACTAATAACGTCTCCGTCCGTAGTGCTAGCGGCTGCAGCGGTGCCAACGATTTTCGGTGCAGCCTTTCCTCCAACTGCGCGGTAGCCCTCTTCTGTAATCGTAACATTGCTAGAGCTAGAGCTAGCTTTGAAACCCCAGGCATTCTTTCCCTGAGTTGGTATGCCGGCTGCGATACCAGCCGCGGTGCCGATGCCAGTAGGCTTAAGGGCGGTGTCGTCATCAGCATCAGCAATCTGAATTTGATAGCCTTTAGTACTATTAGTCTGAATCGTAACGTCGGTCGATGCCTCCTTGACCTCTTCATTTGCCATCACTCCCGCCATGGTGACTGTCGGGTTCGTAACAGTGATAGCAATCGAATCACCAATAACAGCCTGTGCAGTGACATTGGCGGTTTTTTCCACAGCATATGAACTCAGTGGCAAAGCTGCAACACCGAGGCCGGCGACAACGCCCAACACGGCGATAGCTTTTGACATTTTAGACATAAATTCTCCTTTTTGTCTTTGTTTGATATATTTATTGTTTGACCTTTGTAATTGTTATTATGTTGGAGTAATCTAAACAGGAGAAAAGATGAACTACCAACTAGAAAAAGTTACATCGCCTCGGCGTGCAATTTTTCGTCAAGTCCACCAATATTACTATTTTTGCGAGCATATTCGCGGCATGAGCTCTGCCTCAATGCTTAGTAAAACCTACGCCATTAACGATTTTATTCGTAAAAGCAACTTAGGCGACCTGCGCAAAATTAATAATCAACACATATATAACTGGATCGACAGTCAAGAAAATCGTGGCAATACTGGGCGCTCGATTAATGACCGTCTCGCCCATCTCCGAGCAATGTTGCGCTGGCAGAGGGAAATGGGACTCATGATGCCAAAACTTAAACTTGCTTTAATTCATAAGGTTACCGAATATCCGCCACGCAAACGTAGCTTTTCGCGCAGCGACATTCAGAGGGTATTAGAGCATTCTGCTACAATTGAATGGCTACTTGTTCGCCTATGCTTCGACTGCGGTCTGAGGATTGGCGAACTCCAGAGTCTACAGGTAAAACATATTCGGGATGACAGGATTACAGTCATTGGTAAAGGACAGAAAAAACGCCACGCCTTTCTCTGTCCAGAAGTCCAAGAGCGGTTACGGAGTTGGATTATCCAGAATAAAATAAGAAATTATCTTTGGCCTAGCCCGATTTTTCCGCATCGACCTCTCGCAATTTGCACTATACGCTCGTATCTACGTCGGGCTTTCACCCGGGCTGGTTTTACGGACTTCTGCCCGCACGATTTACGTCATTCCTATGCGACCGATTTGAAATTATTAGGTATACCGACTCGCAAAATTCAAGCCGGACTCGGTCACGCAACCGAGTCTGTTACAGAGAGATATCTCAGTGATCTCGAAGGCTCAGACTTACGTGAAATTTATGAAATCAAGTATTTAGGTGAAGCTAAACAATTCTGAGACCGAAAGAATGTGACTTTGTGGAAAACTCCGCAAAACATAACTCAAAAATTCCTACAAAAAAGTCCAAAAAACTTGTTGACTTAAGCATAACCGTCCTATATAATAACAA
>CANBEI010000035.1 GCA_947367565.1 uncultured Candidatus Saccharibacteria bacterium
TGGTCAGGGTCGAGTTGTTGGTGAATATGGTTATGGATGGTCACGCACGGCAAATTCATCTACTGTTGCGTATGGTTCAGACGTGGCTCCTATGAGTATTAATTTGTCAGTTAATTACAATCGCTACAACGCTTTCCCCCTCCGCTGCCTCTACCCAGGTAGTGCCTAATGGAGGAAAGAGGGAGTACGGCACATTAGGCTTTTTCCAAAAACTATGCTAAAATAAAAATATGGCACTGTGGCGGAGTGGTGACGCAGCGGTCTGCAAAACCGCGTACACCGGTTCAATTCCGGTCGGTGCCTCCACGGATTTTGAGTAGTATAACGGTTCGCGAAACCGCGTTTAATATAAGGACAGCCACTCTATAAGAGAGGATGTCCGTTTTTTATTGCTAAAAGATCGGCACCGCAACCGGAAACCTAGAGGCAGCGGAGGGAGAAACCATGGTAGCGGTTGTTATTATTTGACTCCGAGTTGACATTTGAGGGATTCATACCCAAATCATAAGCGTTGGTAGAAGATTTAGCGGTACGCGCCCACCAGTTGCCGTTGTTGCCGACGTTGCCAGCCGTACCATTGTTGGGATAGATGACCCCGCTACGGACAAAAGCCAAGACTTCTACACGCGCAAGCTCGGACAAAAGAAGTTAACTTTACCAGCAGTGAGCCGTAGCTCACTGGATTTTTATTCTCTTATCTTCCCTATCAGAAGCGTGCGAGAGTAACTTCACGATCTTTTGAGAATGAGAGCCACTGGAGATTGGAGCTTGACCTCAATAATCGCCACCGGATCCCATGGACGCTGAGTCCACTATTTTATCTTAGCATTCTTACGCGACTTTGGATGGTCTTCAAGGAACATTTTGCGGGTGACGAAATTAAAGACCATGCCGCAGGCGGTCGTGATGACCTTAGCGATCATATAGTTCCAACCGAGCTGATAAATCAAGAACCAGAGTAAGCCTTCGTCGAACGCAAGGAAGGCAAAGCCATTAAACACCGTGAACTCGACGAAAAGTCGACGGCGAGTTTTGTTGCTGGTCGTATCGAAAACCCAAGTCGTACTCGCCCAATAATTAAACACGGTCGAGATCGCAAAAGCAATTGCGCTTGCGACTAACGGCGTGACCTCGGCAAATTGTACCAACGAGAAATAAATTGCCCAGTTAATTGCGGTATTAGTGACTCCAACAATAACAAATTTAGCGAGTTGCTGAAAAACTTTGACGTATTTATCAAGGTGAAGGAGATGACAACCCCACTCTACAATACGATCAACAAAATCCGGTTTTTTCTTAATCATAATTATTATTGTAGCATATTTTGTTTCATGAAGGCCAGAATGGCGACGATAATTGACATTTTTGATAATGTGTGCTATAATGGTAGTAAGGAGACGGTGAGTTGTGAAGTTACTGCAAATCTGGGATTATTTAATGCGACGTAAGCCACTTTTAGTGGCGCTTTTTGTCGTAATTATGAGCGGATTCTGCGGCTATCGCTTCGCGGCACAGCGTCATTCTGTAAGTTCTGAAGCTCTGGCGCCGATTCCAGTTGTAAAAACGATAGATAATGGTCTGGAATTACATGTTTTAGACGATAAGCAATCTCCGGTTTATCAGTTAACGTTCAATGATAACTTTCAACAAGCGACGATTGAAGTGAACGCCAATTCCCTAGCGAGCGAAACTTATGTGCGGATACTTGATGCTACGGGAAATTTGGTCGTGGGTGAATATACTGTGATTTATGACCAAGCGAAAGATGCGACCGAGGAGTCGGGAACGGGAGTGAAGTATTACTTTCCGGAAACACCAAAAAGTTATCAAGTAGCACTAACTCCTGGGATGCAGATTGAGTTGCAGGCACAAAATGTGCGATTCTATAGTACGCTGGATGGCGCGGAAGTGACGGAATATACTCCTCGCGCCCAGAGTGAAACCTATATCGTAACGGTTGGCGGACTACGGCGAGCAGATTGGAATGAAATGCAAGCGCAAGAGATTATTTATCGACAGCTAAAGCGCTATGCGAGCCAAGAAATTAGTGCATATCAGGCGAGCATTCCAGAACATGTATTATATAATAAGACGCTAGATGCAGCAAAAAAGTCGGAGATCGCGCGGCTCTATGCACAGCTTCTACCGCAAGACAAAGAAAGTTATAGCGAATTCGTCGAACAGTTGCAAAAAGGCGGGGCGCCTGTGATTACTTATCGCGGAGCAACAGAATATAAACTGGGTGAGACGGTTGACTTATTGGAATTATTGGATATACATGACAATGAAGATGGGGAGATTGCAAAGGAGAATCTAAACGTCGAGGGGGATGTAGATTTTACACAGCCGGGAAGCTATGATGTAGTATATACTGTGACTGATAGCGACAGGAATACGACGCAGCTTACTCTAACGATTGTGATTTCTGAAACAAAAGTAGATGCGCCAGACCAGACACCGAGCGAGGATCGGCCAGTGAATAAGCCGAGCGACAGCAACGCTGGCGACGGGAGTGTTAACGGAGATACAGACGACGCAGTAGTGGAGCAACCAGCAGGAATTGGGGCGGGCGTAGGAGTCGGGGAAACGGTAATGGATGAGGCGGGGACGATATGGGGCGCGCTAGAAGCGAAGGTAGATTACGCGCCGGCGGCAACGGAGATGGAGGCGTCGGAAGGAGTAGGTGACGTAGTAGAAGATAAAACTAAAACGATTACGAGCGATAATTCGTCGCAAAAAGTTGGTCAAAGGACCGAGCAGACCAATGAGACCTCGAGTGAGGAGACGACTAGGAGTAGAAAGTCCAGTAGTAATGTTTTTCTGATTATCTTAGGAATCCTGACGTTTTGCGGGCTGACAAAGTTTATTTTTGACCATTATATCCGCTAGTTTCCCTTGGGTTAGACTCGGGGCGCGAAATATAGTATAATTAAGCTATGAAAAAATTTAATACTTCCCCTATTAGCGGCATGCAGGAGTTGACCCCGGCATTGCAGGCGCAGTTTGACAACCTAAAATCTGGGATTGCCCAGGCTTTTCGGGCGCATGGGTTTCAGCATATCGAGACGCCGATAATTGAGCGGACGGAAGTATTGCTAGCGAAGGCAGGGGGCGATACAGAAAAACAGATTTATAAGGTCGTAAAAACCGCTGAAACAGCGCACGACGCTGACCAAGCGCTACGCTTTGACCATACCGTGCCGCTGGCGCGCTATACCGTAGAGCACATGAATGATTTGGCGTTTCCGTTTAAGGTGACGCAGATTGCGCGGAATTTCCGTGGCGAGCGGGCGCAACGCGGGAGGTTCCGGGAGTTTTATCAGTGCGATGTTGACGTGATTGGGCGAGGCGAACTCGCGGTGGCGTATGACGCGGAGGTGATTGCGACACTCGCGGAAGCGATTCGGACGTTGCCTCTGCCGGGCTTTGTTGTGCGAATTAGCAACCGGAAACTACTTGGCGGAATGCTAGAGGAGCTGAATTTAGAACACTTAGCAAGTGAGATTTTTGATATCGTCGACCACGCGGAAAAAGTCCCGATGGAGAAAACTGTAGCGCGACTGGAAGAATTAGGACTGGGTGAGGAAAATGTTGTAAAAATTACAACATTTATCGGAATTAGTGGCGCGCGCGAGTCTGTGGTTGAGAAGCTGCGTAGTTTTGGCTTTGAAAATGAGATTTTCCAGGCAGGAGTGGCGGAATTGGATGAAGTGATGTTGCTAATCGGAGAACTGTCGCCTGAGACTGAGGTGATGGCGGATATGTTAATCGTGCGCGGACTGGATTATTATACCGGAACAGTGTTCGAGACGATTGTACCGGAACGGCGGGAGCTGGGGTCGATTTGCTCGGGCGGACGCTATGAAAATCTGGCTGGATATTATACCGACCAGAAGTTGCCGGGAGTGGGTGGGTCGATTGGGCTGACGCGGCTGTTCTTCATGCTGCAAGATTGCGAGCTGGTGACAGCAAGCGAGCGGAAACCGGTAGAGATCTGCGTAGTGCCGATTACGAAGAATGAAGTCTCGGCAGCAGAGCGAGTGGCGCGAGAGTTGAGGAGTGCAGGAAAGACAGTGGATTTAGTGTTGAGCGAGAAGAAACTAGGCGACAAGATGAAATATGCAGGCCGCGTCGCACGATATGTCGCGGTGATTGGCGAAGATGAAGCGAAGAGCGGAGAATACGAGCTAAGGGAGTTGAAGTAGGACAAGGAAGGGCGCGTGGGCGCGGCTGGCGACGAAGCGATGCCATAATAGCGATTCGCCCGCCAGCCTACTTCCCTAACCCGGCGTCGAGATACATTTCGACGTATTCCCAACCCCAGTTGTTGTCGAACCCGGCGGTCGTAAAGCGATTAAATTTGAAATACGGCATACCACTGGCGATTTGCGCAGCTTTTGCGGTATTCTTGTCGAGCTCGTCAGCGGTTTCGTGATTCGCGACACACTGGTCAAACTCTTCGCCGAGGCCAATTTCGTGACCAATTTTCAGCCAATAATCGTCAGGTAAATCACCGATCGAAGGAGCGGTTTTACTAATGCCAATTCCTTTGGAGAAATAGTCCTTATCTAAAGTGCGGAGAGCGCCATGGTAGTACTCCCAGAACTTATTTTCACGAGCGGCGCAATACGTCGCCTCCGCGGAGTCGCGTGAAGACTGGATGCCATGTCCCTCATAGATATAATCGGTCAGACGTACCTCGAAGAGGATGTGATTGTCAGCGAGATATTGCTCGAATTTCTCCTCATTCTCCATAACAACTTGCGAAAATGCAACACAATATGGACACATAATGTCGGTATACATCACGTAGAGATTTTTTGCTCCCGCGTCACCCATCGTCGCAGCCTGGTCCCAGACCTGGTCGGCTGCGGATTGCTTGGTAGATGAATTGAGGATAATGACAGCAAAAAGTGCGACGATGACACCGACGATTGCAACCGTACGACCGATTTTATTCATGATTTTTCTCCTTGTCCGCAGCTCCATGCCGCTTTTGATATTTTTCACTAATAATGAGCGCGTAGACATCGTTGCCGAGACGTTTCAGGGTCAAAAGCGCGACTATTACCGCAGCGAAGGTCAGAATGCCAGAAATCGCACCAGCAAGGGCGTAACTGCTCGTACTAAATAATGTGCCGATCAGCGGAGCAAGTAAAGTCGTACCGCAAGTCGGGCAACCGGTGCCAAGAACGGCTAGTCCAGCGGCGAGACCGGCGTTCTGCACATTGTCGGCGTTGGTGGCGGCTGCGACTACTTGGTCAGCCTTACTACGACGGCGCTTCTGCCAGACCAGCACGACGAGCCCAATCAGAATACTCTGTAGAATAGTTACACTGAATAACAGCAACCAATCCCAGAAACTCCGACCAACACCAAAGAGACCGAGGAAGCCATCCCAAATAATCTTGAATTTACCAGCGAGGTCAACTTGCCAAAAGAGGCCAAGCGCAGCAGTACTACCAGATAGAAGATTCATCAGCGTGCCAAAAATAACAAAAGCTAGAATAACGGCGCAGACGAATTTCCGCTCACGCGTAGCCAAAACAATGCCCGAACCGGCTAATTTCCACTCATCTAGCCAGCGACTGAGCTTCGGTTGCCAAGTCTTACCTCCATTTGTCATATTACTATTTTAACATAGAAAGACAAGCGCGAGTAAAATTCGTCGCACCTTATATCCCTATTGTAGCACAGATTGTCAAAAAAGTCAATGGTAAGCTGTTCGGTTTTTGTGTTTTACCCCTGTAATTTTGGCGGGTTGGAAGTTTTATTATTCCATGAAAAATCTACAAAATCAATATTGACGAGCGTACTGGTCATGCTAAAATAAGAGTAGAGATTCGGACGAGATCTGACGTTGAGGGTCGCCTGAGTTTCAGAAATACTAAATTTAGCACCGGGTGAAATTATGTGCTATGAAAAATGAAAGTCCTGCGGTAGCGGGACTTTTTGTGATATAATAAGTTTAATGCCCGGTTGGCGGAATTGGTATACGCGTTCGACTTAAAATCGAATGGAGAAATCCATATGAGTTCAAGTCTCATACCGGGCACCAAGAAAAATACCCCTCTGGAGGGGATTTTTGTTACTAAAAGATCGGCACCGAACGGGCAACACCTCAGCGGAGGGGGCGACCGACGTAACGCTGACCGTTGTTGGAGGGATTGACGTTCGTAGGATTTGAGTTCAAGTTGTAGGCTTGCTCCGCAGACCAAGAAGTGCGCGATCGGTAGCCAACCTCGTTGCCGACGTTGTTGGCATTACCGTCGGTCAGGTTGACGTACCCGCTACGGACAAAAGCCAATCGACTAGACATGCAGTAGTGACAGGAGCGACTTAATTTGGAGCCGGCCGTAGCTGACCCGAATTTGCTAGCCTCCGTATTCACCTTTTGAACTTTAAGAGGAGCGCTCCACGATCTTCGAGATGAGAACATTCGGCGACTGGAGCTTGACCTCAAGAATCGCCTGCAGGTCCCATGGATAAATTCCACGAATCGATTATAGCATACCGCAGCGACCCTCTGGTTTTTCGTACTGCTATTCTACGCGTCCCGCGTTTTCGCCATCTGACAATGACGAGTCGGTGGGCTGCAGGGGCGCAATACCTCCACCCGCTAACGAGTGGTCTATGCCCAGCGGTCCGTCTGGTTGCAGTATTCCTTCTTTGTCACTAGGTTGATTCTCTCCGTTCCCGGGCATGTTCCCGGCAGGGTCGGCGTCAGGGTTTTTCGTTGAACTGTCAGCCACATCCGCAGTAGAGCTCGGACTCGGCGCTGCTGCGTCGGTTTGAGCAGTTTGTTGCTCGCCATCATTAGTGCTGACTTGATCCTGCGTAGTGGAGTTATTAGAGGTATCTGACTGAGCCGTAAAGTCTGAGGCTGTATCGCCCTGCGGTGTATTGGCGGGCTCGGGCGTATTGCTAGTAGTATCAGGATTATTGGCGCTAGAATCTGCTTCACTAACAGTATCATCCAACTGTTCGGCGGTATCGGTATCAATACTCTCGTCAGCTGACTCGGCGGCGCTGGCTCTTGCCTCAGGATAAATCAGGGAAGGCGTCATAAGCGTGACGAATGCGATAATGCCGAACGCTAAAACACTAAGAGCGATAGTGGCAGGTTTTTGTGAATTCTTGGCTAGTGGAATTATGTTCATAGGCCTATCTTATCACGGCTAAAAAGTAACTCCAAGCATAAGCGGATTTATTGACTGAAATGCTAAAATAAAGAGGTGGACTCGGCGTCCATGGAGACTAAAAAGAGCAAAATGAGGTCAAGCTCCAGCTACTATTAGTCTCGAAAACAAAGATCGTGAAGTCGCCCTTTGGATTTTTTGGGAAAATAAAGGATGGGAATTGGCCGCGATTAAGATCGGGGTTAAACTAAGCCGACTTCTTTTCGTAGCATGCGTTGCTGTTTTTGTCCGTAGCGGGTATATCCGGTTGCAGGATGGTCAGGCGAACAATGTCGGCTACGAGGCTAGTACGCGCTCGCGTACCGCCTACTCAGCTGCCAACGCCTATTACCTCAACTCAAACCCTACCAACGTCAATCCGTCAAACGCCAACAATCGTTACTACGGTTTCCCCCTCCGCTGAGGTGGCCGCGGTGCGGTGCCGATCTTTGGAAGATGAATTTCGTAGCGGGCGGAAACTTCACTCACTGCGTTCGTTCATGGATTGGGGACGGAAAACTTCGCACCTTCGGTGCTCAGCGGTCGGGCGTCGGCTCAGAAACTCCCGCATTAAATGAGGGAGTTTCACTCGCCTCCTACGACCTAGAACCGGTTCCCGGTTCTTTTCCACTCCAATAAAAAACCAGCGTTTTGTCGCAGACCTACGGTCAGCGTCAAAACGCTGGTGGTTCCGGGCGGACTTGAACCGTCGACACAAGGCTCTTCAGGCCTCTGCTCTACCAACTGAGCTACAGAACCA
>CANBEI010000036.1 GCA_947367565.1 uncultured Candidatus Saccharibacteria bacterium
TAAGGATAGCGCCACTTGGTGGATAGATATACCCACTACGGACAAAAGCCAATGGTAACTGTACTATGGTGGTGGCGGGAAAAGTAAAGCCCCACTAATACTATAAAGGTATGAGTGGGGCTGGTCTACGTTGTTACTTTTTCTTATGCTTCGCGAATGCCGAGTAAATCTAACCAAATTTCCAGATGGGGGTCGACCTGCAGGCCACGCAGGTTGTACCAAATCTGATCCTGATCCCAAAGTTCGTTGAGAGTGTTTTGGATGTCGCCAAAGATATAGAAAGCTAAAAAAGTGTCTTCCCATTCTTTAGCGCCACTGAAACTGATGCGGATTTCACCAGTAGTTTGGTTCACTACCTGTTCGCTGCCAGCAAGTAACGCATCATCGTCTTCGGTAACAAGGATGTCGTAAGGGATGCGAATCCCACCATACCAATGCGTCAAGCCATAGCGTGAGAGAATATCCCAGTAACTGTTGTCCAACTCAGTCAAACGTTGCATATGAGTTAGCTTGTTGATGATCGGGCAAACAATATCGTCCGGAATATACTGTCCAGGCGGGCGTTTAGTTGACCTGAAGTCTTCCATAATTTTACAGAAGTCTTCGGGTGTATCGCCACCGGTAGCTGCGCGTTCCGGGAAATGTTTCAGCATCTGCATTTTGACCGGTGCGAAATCACCGCCGCCCTGATTACTCTGGATATCAAGATGGTAGTAGGGGTGGTCGTTTTCGCTGCGTTGGAATTCGACAAGGCAGCGCCATCCGTTCGGTAAAATGTTACGATGGCGGCAGACCAGTGCTTCGATTGAGCGCATGATTCTGGTGTTAAGCTGAGGTGTGCACTGTGACTTATATTCTAATACTTTCATGGTAATTCCCTCCTGTGAATAGAAAGAGGATGAAGTAACAAAGTAGATGTTAAGGTGCAGTTTGTGTTACTTCATCCGGGTTGTCGTAGTTAACGGTCGTAGCTGTGGACGCGCATGATTTTCAGCCAATGATTAATGACGGGATTTTTGCGCAGTTCCGTCAAATCATAGTCATGCTGGATGTTTTCCTGAGTACGAGTCAAGGTTTCCTGGATAGCTCCTAATAGCCAAGTGGCAAAGAAGACATCCTGTTCCTGGCTGGCACCAGAGAATGTGATCAAGATTTCGCCTTCGGCGTTTTGAGGCTCATCAGCATTGATGAGGAATTCGTACGGTATACGAATTCCTCCGTACATAGAGGCGATTCCGCAGGTGTCACGTAGCCATTCCCTCTGGATTTTAGTAAGGTGAGCGGGGCTTTCGGCCTTGACGATTTCGTCAACGATGTCGTGATCATCTTTTTCAAGCTGTTCGAGCATGTAAAGGATGTCTTTGGTTGCATCGGCACCTGTGTAAGCCTGTTCCGGGAATTTCTCTAAAGTGGACATCTTAGCGGCGGCATAGCTACCGCCTGCGCCTTCCTGCAAGTGCAGATGGAAATAAGTTTCCTCGTCAGATTTCATTTTGACGATCAGTTGCCAGCCTCGCGGTACGAGAAAATCATATTCGCTGGTGGCGGCTTTTGCGGCACGCTGGATGGCGGTAAGCAGAGACAGATAATACTGCCGGTTGTTGGTTTCATAATGCAAAATGTTCATATTTTGCACCTCCTTTTTAGTCTCCTGCGGTATTTAGTTCACCGCGGGGTAAAAATCTACAGTTTTGATAAACTTTTATCCCGTGGTGAATACAAAAGTAACACGTTAAAATACAAAGGGCGTTGCCCTATCTTTCTATTGTAGCACAGAATTGTAATAATGTCAATAGTATGAATAAATATCTTTGCGGTAACTTGCTTAGTTTTATAGTATAATAGAAGGTAGGAGTTTAACTTAAAGTAGGGTGTATTAGGGTAAAATATGGTAAAAGATCAAAAAACGGCGAGTTCATCTAGTATTAAGGTGAAAAAGATTACAGAAGTGAAAACAAATAAGCCGTCAGCGCAGCAAGGGGGTCAGGTTAAGGTTGTGTCAAAAGCCGCGCCAAAGATTGCGCCGAAAAATACGTCAAGGGTAGCTAAGGTGCAGAATGGTAAAAGTATTCCTAAAGGCAAGCCAGTTGAAGTTAAAGCTGTTGGAGTTAAGTCTGCTGGGGTTAAACCTGAGGCGACCAAAAAACAGGAGAAGCCAAGCGATAAAAATGGCGCGGATGACAAGAGCGAAAAAGGTAAACGCAAACTAAGTAAAAAACAGATTGGTATTATCTGTGGTGTGGCGGCAGTTCTAGTAGTGGCGTTAGTAGTCGTGTTGGTGCTGGTATTTGGTGGGAAGAAGTCGGCGACGGGAGAAGTGGATGATGCTGAAACTTCGCAGGATGAAGCGGAAGTTGATTATGATCAAAAAGTAACGGATAGGGATGGCGGGAAGTTTAAGGCGGAGTATCAGGCTGGGTCGGAAGAGAGCTTTGCGGTGCGGTTTTCTAACCTTAAGTGCGAGGATGGTTGTAAGAATGTGAGCGAGGTGAAGCTCGGCAAGAAAGTGTTGAAACTGGGTGAAGATTATGAAGTACAACGCGGAAGCATTATTATTATCTTGACGGAAAGTTTGATGAAGGGGTTGAAAGAGGGCAAGCACGATCTGATCGTGGCGGTAGTCGAGGATGGTGAGACGAAACTATATGGGGTGAAGTTTACGGTCAAGGCGGCACCGACTTGTGCGGAGGATGAAAAGTTGGAGAAGGGGGAGTGCGTGAAGAAAGATGAAGAAGAGGATGAGAAGGGTAAAGAAGATGAAGAAAACGCGGATGAGAGCCAGGATGTAGCATCGAGTCAGGCGACGCCGACAACTCCGAGTAAGTCGCCAGCGGAGATAGAATGCGAGAACTCGGTAGGCCCGACGGGATTCTATGCGGTGCACTGGTTCTCGGAGACTGAGATGACAGATGCGACGTTTAGTGGGGAGGCGGCGGCGATGCACCGAGTGAATGGGGTTTGTCGTCCGTATATGGCGCAGATGAATACTTGGACGGGTAGAGGCTTTGCGGCGTCTGGCTGGCCAGTGGCTGAGAATGCGGATCCGGTGGTTCTGGAGAATAAGGGGCAGGATATTATTATGTGGTTCTGGGGTGATGGTTCGACGACGGTTGATAAGGTGACAGATGCGAGAGGCGTCTGGGGTTATTAAAGGAGGAAGATGAGTAGTATTTTTACAAAAATTGTACAGGGTGAGATTCCCTGTTATAAGATTTACGAAGATGAAAAAACGCTGGCGTTTCTCGACATTGCGCCAGAGGCGGAAGGTCATACGCTGGTGATTCCGAAGCTGGAAGTAGACAAAGTCTACGACTTGCCCGATGAAGATTATCGGGCAGTGATGGATACCGTGAAAAAATTAGCGAAACATTATGAGAAAGTCTTGGGTCAGCGGATGCAGATCAAGATTGTGGGGATTGATGTACCGCATGCGCATGTGCATGTTTTGCCGGTGAATGAGAATTGGGCAGGGGAGAGGTATATGAAGCCGACGGAAGAAGAGTTTAAGGCGCTGCAAGAAAAGCTACGGATGAATTAGACGCGGTAGTGGCCGGAGGCGAGTTCTTGTTCGATGAGCTCGGTTTCGGCTTCGTTGTAGTCGGGGTCGGTGATGTCGACATTGTCGTCGAGGGTGCCGATGGCGGCTTCTTCGGCGATTTTGGCGGCTTCGGGATTGTAGCGCGGTTCGCTAAGTTTGTCGTAAATGCTATTGTCTTGAGAATTGGCGTTGTTCAGGCGCACAAAATGCTGGTCGTCGCCGGGTTGGTCGACGATTGAGGTAGTGGATGAGACGTCGACGGCTTCGGGTTCGGCGTCGTCATTGAAATAGGTGATTTTTAGGTTTCCCATAGTTAGTTCCTTGTTTGTTTTGATAGAAGATGTGTCGCCAGGGCTTCCGCCTGGTGGACACGTGTAATTACACTCGTGCTATCAGTGTAGCACAGATTCTTGTTTTTGTCAATGTATGGTATAATTAGAGGAATAAGTGATGGAGTTGGTATGAAGTTTACGAAGAGTTATGAACCGGGAGAGTTTGAGCCGCAGATCTATGCGGAATGGGAGAAGGCGGGGGTGTTTCAGCCGCGGAAGATTGTGGCGGAGTCGTATGAAGCGGAGACGCAGGACTGTTATGCTCTCGTCATGCCACCACCGAACGCGAATGGAAATTTGCATATTGGACATGGGCTGACGATTGCGATTGAAGATTCCCTGGCGCGGTATTATCGGCTGAGGGGTAAGTCGACATGGTATATTCCGGGGGCGGATCACGCAGGGTTTGAGACTTGGGTGGTGTATGAGCGTGCGTTGGAGAAGCAGGGTCATACACGGTTTGAGTATTCGCGAGATGAATTGTATGCGCGGGTGTGGGATTTTGTGCAAGAGCAGCGTGGAAATATGGAATTGCAGGTCAGGGCGCTAGGGGCGAGCTGTGCGTGGCCGGATTTGACGTTTACGCTGGATGAGAACGTGGTTTCTCGAGTATATCAGACGTTTGAGAAGATGTGGAATGACGGGATGATCTACCGGGGGGAGAAGTTGGTGAACTTTTGCCCGAAGCATCAGACGGCGTTTGCGGATATTGAGGTGGAGCATGTTGACGAAGATGGGGAATTGTGGGATATCGCGTATGAAGTAGTATCGAAGCCGGAAGATATGGTGGATGATGCGAGCGATTTTGAAAAGCGCGAGATTATTGTAAGTACGACGCGGCCGGAGACGATTTTTGGAGATATGGCGGTGGCGGTCAATCCAGAAGATGAGCGGTATAAGGATATTATCGGGGGGCTGGTAAAGCTGCCGCTGACGGATAGGACGATTCCGATCGTTGCGGATGAACACGCGGATCCGGAGTACGGAACGGGGGCGGTGAAGATTACGCCAGCGCATGATTTTGATGATTTTGAGGTGGGGGAACGGCATGGTCTGGAAAGGCTGAAGGTTATTGGTGAAGATGGTAAGATGACCGAGGCGGCAGGCGAGGAGTTTGCTGGGCTGACGACGGAAGAAGCGCGGAAGAAGGTGCTGGAAGAATTGGAGAAGCAGGGGCTGCTACGAGGCGAGAAGAAGATTAAGCATGCGG
Source organism: uncultured Candidatus Saccharibacteria bacterium (assembly GCA_947367565.1). Classification (GTDB taxonomy): domain Bacteria; phylum Patescibacteriota; class Saccharimonadia; order Saccharimonadales; family Saccharimonadaceae; genus Nanosyncoccus. The sequence goes on from CANBEI010000036.1 coordinate 5,081, forward strand.
TGGCGCACTGCTATAAATGTGGCGCAGTGATCGAGCCGATGTTGAAAGCACAGTGGTTTATTGATGTGAAGTGGCTGGCGGCGGGGGCGATTGAACGATTGGAACGCGGTGAGATTAAGTTCTATCCGGCGAATAAGAAGAAAGTCTTGATTGATTATTTGAAGAATTTGAAAGACTGGAACATTTCGCGGCAGATTCCGTGGGGGATCGCGATTCCGATGTTCCGGCAGACGGAGACGGCGGCGGCGCCGGAGTGGATTTTTGACCCACGGACGAATCTCACGAAGATTGAGGTTGGTGGGGTGAAATATTATCGGGATGAGGATACGTTTGATACGTGGTTCTCGAGCTCGCATTGGCCGATTGTTTGTACGAATTGGTTGGCGGGTAAGGAGAATCCGTATTATCCGCTGAATGCAATGGAGACGGCGGGTGATATTTTGTTTGCGTGGGTGGCGCGGATGATTATGATGGGGGTGTATGTGACGGGTGAGGTGCCGTTCAAAGAAGTGTATTTGCATGGTCTGGTACTTGACGCGCATGGGAAGAAAATGTCGAAGTCAAAAGGTAATGTGATTAACCCGATGGAACTCGTGACGAAATACGGGTCGGATGCGTTCCGGTTAGGGATTTTGCGTGGGCGAAGTGCAGGGATGAATCAGGCGTTTTCTGAGAATAGTGTGGTTTCGGGGCGGAATTTGTGTAATAAACTGTGGAATGTAGCACGGTTTGTGCAGAGTATGGTCGATGAGAGCCAGGCAGGGGGTGCGGTTGCAGTGGAGATGTTGCAAGCTGAGGAGAAGGCGGAGATCGTGAACGAGAATGCGGTGCGGACGGGCGGGGCGATGCCGTATTCGACGGATAATATGGGGGAGGATTGGATCTGCCGTGAGCTCGTGAAATGCAAGGAAGAAATTGAAGACGATATGGCGGCATATCGATTCTCGGAGGCGGTGGAGACATTGTATAGTGTGATCTGGGATAAGTATGCGGATTGGTTCATTGAGAGCCAGAAGATGTATAAGAATGTGCCACTACTGAAGGCGACGCTAGAGATGATTCTGAAGATGTTGCATCCGTTTGCGCCGTTTGTGACGGAGGCGATTTGGCAGAGTTTGAGTTGGACGAGTGGGATGTTGATCGTCCAGGAATGGCCACCGAGGCTCGTATGGGACGAAATTAGCGCGGAGAATTTTGAAAGGCTAATGGTTGTCGTGTCGGAGATTAGAAGGGTCGTAAACGAGCTCTCAGGGGCCTCTAAAGGCAAAAAGTGGACGGTGCTGTATGGCGATGATGCGTTGGTGGATGATAATCAGGTGCTAGTGGCGAAGCTCGCGGGCGTCGAGGCGGTGATTAGCTGCGAAGGCCAGCCGAGGGGGTTAAGGCTGGCGTTGGCGAATCATGAGGTTTATCTCGATGTGCCGGCAGAGGTTGTCAGAGAGTATCGTGAGAAGCTGGAAGAGCGGGTGCTTGCGGTGGGGCGGGAGCTAGATGCGTTGAATGCGCGGATGATGAACCCGAATTATGTTGATAAGGCGCCGGTGGAGCTGGTGAAACAGACAAGGGATGGGATTAAGGAAAAAGAGGGGTTGATTGAGAGGTTGAAGGGGGAGTTGAGGGTGATAGAGTAGGGGTGGTTTTATAATCCTCTAATTAAATGGCTATGCTGCCCTAGTATTGTCTTCTCGGAATGGGACACTTCACGCCTAGCGAGCAAAAAATAATTTCCCCTGCGGGTCACAAAAGTTCCGGAGACGTAACTCCGCTGACTTTTGTTAAATTATTTTTGCTCGCTAGGGTTCAGTGTCTTTATATTCCTCAAAGACAATACTAGAATATCACACTGATTATTAATTGAGCCTTATAAAGCACCAAGTTCTCTCTGTTGAAAATGAGTCCAACTTACAATACGGGAACAAGTTGGCTAGAGTCAGCGGAGGGGGCGACCATAATAACGGTAGTAGTAATATATTGCTCCTGCTTGTGCACTGTTGATGCGTAGATAGTATGCGTCGGTGTCTGTTGCGGCGGTTTGTGACCAGCTGTTACCTTCGGTTCCTGGATTAAGTATACGTCCAAGATTCGAGTTAACATACCCGCTACGGACAAAAGCCAATGGTAACTGTACTATGGTGGTGGCGCCGGTAGTGCCAGAAGTAGCATTATAATAATTCATGATATTATAGAGGACCTACGTTAGTATTATTTTTGCGACGTTAAAATTTCTAGAAAAATTTTAACCTCAACCCATGATAACAACAGAGGCGGAGTATGAAAGTGGAGTTAAAATTTTAAAAGAAAATTTAACCTAGCTAAAATATGCCTAGAGGTGTTCTTGGCTTTTGTCCGTAGTGGGTATATCTATCTTGATCACGGTGCCATTGCCGATACCGGAAACGGAGTTGGCTACCGGTCGCGTACCGCTTGGTTTGCGGAGCAATCTTACCTTCTGCTCTCGGATACTACCTACGTTTACCCCTCCAGCTACGGCCAGCGTTGGGTTGGTCGCCCCCTCCGCTGCCTCTACTCAGGTAGTGCCTAATGGAGGAAAGAGGAAGGAGAAAAACGAAAAACATCAAACTTGTGCTTGTTAAAATTTTCAATTTTATGCTAGTCTGGCTACAGAGCAATGGGTAGCTGGTCATTTTGTGGGGTAGGGTGTGGAGTTAAAAGATGGAG
>CANBEI010000037.1 GCA_947367565.1 uncultured Candidatus Saccharibacteria bacterium
TGACTTTTTGCTAAAACTGAAGCCTAAAATCCGGTTCAACGCCTTTATATTCCAGAAAGTATAGCTAAAGTAATATAGTCTATTAAATTAAGGATTATAAAACACTAAGCTATCTCTGTTGAGATAAGATTGAACTTGTACAGCCTGTATAAGTTGGAATTTACCATTGACTTTTGTCCGTAGCGGAGTTATCCGTTTGGATGATGGCATGTTGCTTAATATTGGCGAGAGAGGCTATGGTTGGTCAAGGGTCGTTCATTCGTTATCTAACGCCTACTATCTAGTTGCAACATCTCTTGATATTTTTCCAACATACGCCACGAATCGCTACATCGCTTTCCCCCTCCGCTGCCTCTACCCAGGTAGTGCCTAATGGAGGAAAAAGGGGAAGTGCGGCAGCGGAGGGGAAAGGCAAAGTAGCGAGTATAGCTATCCGATGGCACCGTGCTTGTAGTGCTCATGCCTAGACTATACGCATTGGTTAACGAACGCGTTGTACGTGACCAACCGTATCCATAGCTACCTACGACAAAAGCGCTTCCACTATTGACGTTTACATACCCGCTACGGACAAAAGCCAATGGTAACTGTACTATGGTGGTGGCGCCAGGGTTAGAAGTCGATAGTTTTGAGAATGTCTTTGATATGGACTTGGAGGTCTTCGACGGAACCATCATTGAGAATGAAATAGTCAGCCATGGCGATGGGGCCGCCTTTTTCCATTTTTTCGATTTCGCCGTAGTCGCGCTCGCGGATGGCTTGAGTGTCAAAGGGGCGGTCGGGGCGCTTCGCGACGCGTTCATAACGCATAGCTTTCGGGATAACAATGGCGAGGAGAGTGAGGCTGCCCGGAAATTCGTGCTGGAAGGCGCGATATTCGGTCCAGGAGTAGAGTCCATCAAGAACGATGTGTTTTTGACCAGCTTTAATCAGGTCTTTGGTTTCAGCGATAGCTTGGCGAGCGACCCAATCTTTGCCCTCGGTTTCGCGGATCATCTCGCGAAAGGCCTTTTCGCTTTTACCGTCAATGGTGCGTTCAATCCCGCGCTTAGCCATCTCTTGGTAAATCATGTTACCGAAGTGAACTTTGGGATAACCGAGTTTAGTAAGATATTCGACGGCTACGGATTTGCCACTGCCGCTCATGCCAACAACGGCGAGAATTTTAACGTCTTGTGCTTTCATATAAGGTAATTATAGCATGGAACGTGCTATACTGTATCTATGAAGCGTTTGGTACTTATTGACGGAAAATCAGTGTTTTATCGGGGATATTATGCGATGGGGGCGCTCAGTACGAGTGACGGTACGCCGACGGGCGGAATTTATGGGTTCGCAGCGATTGCGATGGAGATTGTGCGACAACTTGACCCGACGAAAGTGGTAGTGGCATGGGATTCAAAGAGTTCGACGTCAAAGCGGAAGGAAATTTTTGCGGAATATAAGGCAGGGCGGGTGAAACCGGGGGATGATTTTTATGTACAGATACCGTATTTGAAAGAGTTGGTTTTGGCTTTGGGGTGGAGTTTTGTGGAGTGTGATGATTATGAAGCGGACGATATTATTGGGACTTTGGCGCTGCAGGCAGACAAAGAGGGGGATTGGGATACAATTATTGTGTCGTCGGATCTGGATATGTTGCAGATCGTAGATGAAAATACCCGGATGTATCGGATTTTGAAGGGATTTTCAAAGCTGGAAGAGATGGATGTGCCGGCGGTGGAAGAGAAGTATGGAATTAAAAAATCGCAGTTTTTGGACCTAAAAGCATTAAAAGGTGACGCGTCGGATAATATTCCAGGGGTGGCGGGGGTAGGAGAGAAAACGGCGGCGAAGTTACTCGCGGAATTTGGGACGCTGGATGGGGTGTATGAACATTTGGATGATACTTTGCCGGCGACGCGACGAAAACTAGAGGCGGGGAAGGATAATGCGTACATGTCGCTTGCACTGGCGCGGATTATGACGGATGCACCGGTGAAGTTGGATGATTTGCCAGATTTGGAGCTGAATCAGGAGAGGATTCTGGAGGCGTTGAACAAGCTGGAGTTCCGGTCGCTGGCGCGGAAGTTCTTTGCAAAACCGCGGGGAGAGAAGAAGCGGGCAAAAAAGGCTCAGAAAGACGCGCAGGAGGCCTTAGGAGAGCTGGGGGACTTGGATGACTATATGGAGGTGGAAGACGAGAAAAAGCCGTCTACGAGCCGGAGAAGGGGCAAAATCGTGGCTTTGGGGCCAGATTTGAGCCAGCAGACACTGGAAGTGGTACAAGAGCTCGCGGATGGGACGCTGGTTTCTTGGAATGTGAAGGACTTAATGCATAAGAATGAAGGGGTGGCGCTGTCGGTATTAGAGGGGAAGAAGTTTTGGGATTTGGGCCAGGGAAGATTTTTGCTTGATCCGTTGGCGCGGACGATTGAACGGGGGGAAGAAAAAGCGGAATATGAGAAACAGCAGAGGGAATTTGAGAAATTTCCGGCGCTGTATAATATTTTTGTTCAGTTTGATTTACCTCTGATACCGGTATTGTATAAGATGGAAAACTACGGGATGTTGATTGATCGGGAATATTTTGCGCGGTTGAAGAATGAGTTTGAAAAAGAAGTTGGAAAGCTGGAGCGCGAAGTTTGGGATTATGCGGGAGAACAGTTTAATATTAATTCTCCGGCGCAGCTGGCGGAGGTGCTGTTTGTGCGATTGGCGCTGCCGACAAAAGGGATTAAAAAGACAGCGCGGGGGTATTCGACAGGGGCGAAAGAGTTGGATAAATTGGAGGGGGAGCATGGGATTATTGGAGCGGTAAAGCGGTATCGTGAGGCGGCGAAGCTATTATCGACGTATATTGCGCCGTTGCCAGAGTTGGCGGACCGAGAGGGGAGGATTCACACAACGTTTAATCAGAATGTGACGGCGACAGGGAGGCTGTCGTCAACGAATCCGAACCTGCAGAACATTCCAGTACGAACAGAGGTGGGGAAGCGGATTCGGACGGGATTTGTCGCTCCGAAGGGGAAGGTGTTGGTAAGCGCGGATTATTCGCAATTTGAGCTTCGGCTTGCGGCGGCGCTTGCGGGGGATAAAGGGTTGATTGATGATTTTAATAAAGATGTAGATATTCATACGAAGACGGCGGCGGAGACGTTTGGGGTGGAGATGGAAGATGTAACGAAGGAGCAACGTCGGGCGGCGAAGGTGATTAATTTTGGGATTCTGTATGGCATGAGCATTCGGGGATTGTCGCAGGCGGCAGATATGTCATTCGCAGAGGCGAAGGAGTTTATCGAGAATTATTTCGAGATTCGAAAACCGATTAAGGTGTATCTGGAGAGAGTGCTGGAAAAAGCACGGAAAGAAGGGTATGTCGAGACGCTATTTGGGCGGAGGCGGCCAACGCCAGATGTTTTGTCGAGTAATTTTGTAGTGCGGACGGGGGCAGAGCGGGCGGCGCAAAATATGCCGATTCAGGGAACAGAGGCGGATTTGATGAAAAAGGCGATGATTCAGGTTGATAAGGCGTTATCGGAGGGTTTTCCGGGTGCGAAGATGGTAATGCAGGTGCATGATTCGTTGATTGTGGAATGTGATAAGGGTATGGAAGGAGAAGTTGGAGAGATATTGAAGCGTGAGATGGAGGGGGTGGCACCAGAATTGGCTGTGAAGTTGGCGGTGGAAGTGACGTGTGGAGGGAATTGGGGAGAGTTGTAGGGCTTGGTGCTCATAATTCACTATCTAGCCATTCCTAGCTTACTCTAGCCTAATTTCCGGAATGGGGCATTTCGTGCCGGGGATACTTTTTAATTTTTCCTTTCAGGACGTAAAAGTTCCACGAGCGTAATCGTGCTGACTTTTACTAAAAATTAAAAAGTATCCTCGGACTCAACGCCTTTATATTCCAGAAACTAGACTAGAGTAAGCTATGAATAGGTTAATTAAGGATTATAAAACATTAATCTTATCTCTGTTGAGATGTGGTTGAACTTGTATGTGGTGTACAAGTTGGGTTAGAGCCAGCGGAGGGGGAAACCGTACCAGCTATTGCTGCCGTCTGACGGGTAGACGACCATAGGATAGAAGGTTAGGTAGTAAACGTGAGTAGACGATTTAGTCGTACGCGACCAACCGTAGCCGACCTCGCCGACGAGCCGATCCTGACCATAGCCGAGATTAATGACGCCGCTACGGACAAAAGCCAATGGTAACTGTACTATGGTGGTGGCGCTATGGTAAGAGGAAATCGGTATAGATAACATTAGCGCCGCGGGTGCGGGAGTTTTCGGCGCGAGCATAGTTATTTATTGTATGAGTGGCGATATTGATGTTGGCGGATTTCCAGTTTGAGATTTCGTCGGAGGTGAGTCGCTCATTGAGCCAGGTGTCCCAAAGGGTGATACATTTTACGCCAGAATCTTGAGAGAAGGTAAGGACATTCTCCGGAGTCCAATCAGGGTTGCCATAAAGGGTATAAATGACGGATTTCCAGGGATAAATGTCCATAATCCAAGGTAGCATTTCGGGAACGTAGATCTGAGGGATGAAGCGGTCGAGGAGAGCGAGGTCGGTGGCCTTGGCGGTTTCGACAAAGGCGGTGAATTGTTTGCGAACATTCTCTTCGTCGGAGAATTTGGTGTCTGTAACAATATAGACGTCTGGATATTGTTGAAGTATTTCGAATAAAAGGGTGAGGTCGACGGGATGGTATTTGTCATACCAGAGAGAAGACATAAAGTTGGCGTAAGTGAATTGGTCGTCGGTAGTAGAATTTTTGATTTCTGCATCAGAGGGAATAGTTGCTACCTTGCGCCAGTTGGCATCATCGTGTGCGGCTACAGTGTGGCCATCGTCGGTGAGATAGAAATCGACTTCAAAGACGCGATGACCGAGTTGATAGTTGAGTAGAAAAGCTTCATAAGAGTTAGTGTAGGAATCCCCGAGGATGCCACCGAAGGCATGGGCGATATAGGGATTGTTTTCTACCCAGTTATAGTCGAAATTATAGGGTGGCTCTGAGCCAGGGACATCGACTACTTCGGTAGCGATGTCCCGATTAGGAGATTTATTGATAATTGCAATAGTGCCGATGGCTACTCCTAAGATAGTAACAATGGAGAGCGTAGCGATAAGGATTGGTTTAAAGAGAGTGCGTTTCATAGGATAATTATATCATGTTGAAGGATAGGGTGGTATAATGATGGTATTATGCCAGAGTTACCAGAGGTAGAGACCGTACGGCGGGGGTTGAAGCCGTTTATTTTGAATAAAAAAATTGTTCAGACACTGCCAGAGCCGGGAAAGTGTTTTCAGGGGGAAGTAAAAAATGTGGATGGGGCGACCGTAACAGAGATAAGGCGGCGAGGAAAGGCGTTGCTGATTGATCTAGATAATGGTTATACACTTTTAATTCATTTGAGGATGACTGGACAACTAATTTGGCGGGGGAAGAATGCGCAAATTGGTAAGGTTGATGATGCAGAACAGTTTGCGGCGGGGCATCCGAGTAAGAATTTTACGGATGAATTGCCGAATAAGCAGACGCGAGTAACTTTTGTGTTTAATGAGGGTAAATTATTTTTCAATGATCAAAGAAAATTTGGTTTTGTGAAGGTGATCCCGACGGCGGAAGTAGAGAATGATAAATTTATTTCGGAGCTAGCGAAAGAGCCGTGGGAGATGACGCCAGGGGAACTGTTCAAAAAATGTCAACGACACGGGAAATCTCCGGTCAAGGCGGTACTTTTGAATCAAAAAATTATTGCGGGGTTGGGGAATATTTATGCGGACGAATCGCTTTTTTATGCAGGCGTGCATCCGGCAAGTTTAGCGGGAAGTTTGAGTGAAGAGCAGGTGGCGAAGATTTTGGAGGGGGCATGCAAGGTGATGCAGGCGGCAATTGATTCGGGTGGTTCGACGATGGCGACATACGTGCGGCCAGATGGAACGACTGGGGACTATCTGGAGAAGTTTGCGCAAGTGTTTCGGCGGGAGGGGAAGGCCTGTCCGCGGTGCGGTACGGTGATTGAGAAGACGAGGTGCGCGGGGCGGGGGACGCATTATTGTCCGAAATGTCAGAGGAGGGAGAGCTAGTTATCATGGCGAGTTACTGCGTTAGAAATTCCGGTACGCAGTCACCGTACGTTAAGTGTGGTTCCTTTGCGTTCCTCATTTCTGCCTTGTTTCTCATCCATGCTAACGTCGCTCCGATCTCGTTGGATAAAATTCCCGGAGAGGGGTCTAGGAGGCGCTAAGAGCTTATGTTAAGGGTTTTTGTGGGTGAGGATAGGGTTTCGGCGGAAATGGCCTTAAAACGCTTAATAGGCGGCAATTATGAGGTGTTTGAAGGCGAGAACTTGAGCGTAGGCGATCTACCAAGCATTTTCCGGGGAACTTCGCTATTTGAGGCGGGGAAGCGGCGGATTTTATTGAAAAATTTGAGTGAAAATGCGGCGGTTTGGGAAAAAATTGCGGAATATGTTGGGACGGAGCATGAGGTAGTGGTATGGGAACTGAAGATTGATAAGCGGTCGGTGGGTTATAAGAATTTGAAGACAGCGGGGGTGGAGATACAGGAATTTGCCTTGAAAGCGAAGCCAGAGGCAAAAATGGTGTTTGGGGTACTGGACATGGCGTTGAGGGATGGGCGACGAGCGGTAGCACAAGTAGAACAGATTGAGCTGGAACAGGATCCATATATGTTTTTTGGGCTATTGGTGACACAGGCATTGAAGAAGTTTGAACAGAGGGGTGGGGTGCGCGAAAAGCGGCTATTGAAGGAGCTGGCGAAATTGGATATGGAGATGAAGACAACGGGACTGGAACCATGGATGTTGATTAAAGCATTTTTGCTTCGGGCGAAGAGCCTATAAGGCAATTATTGCTACCAAAAAAGACCTCGGGAGAGGTCTTTTGTTTATACGAGTGTTTTTATTTCGCGTTAGCCTTAGCGAACTTAGCGAGGGCAGCTTTGCGGCGTGAGGCAGTGTTTTTCTTCAAGAGGCCTTTTTTCACGGCTTTGTCATATTCAGATTGGATTTTTGCCATAGTCTCAGTAGTTGGGGAAGCTTTAAAAGCCTTAAGAGCGGTTTTGATGTCTTTTTTGATTTGCTGGTTGTGCGCAGTGCGCTTCTCTGCCTGGCGGGCAGCTTTTTTCGCAGATTTGATAATCGGCATTAATATTTCCTCGAGGTTAATTAATAAAATACTTACTTCTGGTAATTATAACTGATTGTAGCAGAAAAGTAAAGAGGGAATCGGATTGGCTTTTGTCCGTAGCGGCTCTGGTTATGCAGGTAATGGGGTTTTGGATAATATGGGCTATGCTGGGTGGTATTGGTCACGAAGTTCTCTTTCCAGCGATTATGCTAGATATTTATTTATGAATACGATTGGCATCAATGCTTCTGATACTAATATGCGTAACCGCGCTTTCCCCCTCCGCTGCCTCTACCCAGGTAGTGCCTAATGGAGGAAAGAGGAAGTAGATAAGGACAATACCACTTTCGGGACACGTTCGCGCCGGCCTGTCGTTACAGGCGGCTTACTCACTTTGTCCGGCTCCCGTTGTCGCCGGAGATTCCCAAAAGTGGTATTGTCCTTCCTTGTTTCCTTATCCTCTTGCTACGTTTGGTACG
>CANBEI010000038.1 GCA_947367565.1 uncultured Candidatus Saccharibacteria bacterium
ATCTATCCACCAAGTGGCGCTATCCTTAATGTTAGTGCTAATGGCTATGGTTGGTCCAAAACTTCTAAATCATCGACTAGCACATATGATTTAGGCATACATCCGGATAACGCCAATCCGTCCGATAGCAGTAATCGTTATGATGGTCGCCCCCTCCGCTGACTCTAACCCAACTTGTTCCCATGTTGCAAGTTCAAATCAATATACCATCAATTAACATCCTAAAACGAACTCAGCAACAAAAAGAGCCAATCCTGGCTCAAATTTCCTGGCGGAAGCGAACCTCGTAGGAACGCGACAAAAAAAGCAAGTAAACTTGCTTTTTTTGAACTGACGCCCGAAAAAAGAGCGATAGCTCGAGAAGATTATGAAAACTGCCTCACAAAATCGGGGATTTCCGTCTGAAATGGAGTAGATTTTGGAGTAGAAACGAAAATAGCACTCGAAACCGAGTGCTATTTTTTATAACCAGAAACCGTTTGACCTATGTTATTCTGGCGGAAGCGAGAGGATTCGAACCTCCGAGACGCGTAAACGCCCACACGATTTCGAGTCGTGCGCCTTCAACCACTCGGCCACGCTTCCATCTCCAATTATACCATACTTCTCTAGGAAATCATCTCTTTCCTCCTCCACCCCACCACCACAGTACAGTTACCATTGGCTTTTGTCCGTAGTGGGTACGTAGATCTTGGCGCCAGCCAGGCAAGAGTCATCGGAACAAACGGCTACAGCTGGACGCGTACATCAAACTCAGCCAACGACACTTACAGCCTATATTTCAGTTCTTCCATTATCTACCCATCAAACTACGGTAATCGTTACTATGGTCGCCCCCTCCGCTGCCGCTAACAACAGATTCCAACTTGTACACGGTTTACACTTCAACAGAGGTGAAACTGGGGCTATAATCCTTAATTAATGTTGTTTTTATGATTACCTTAGACTAATCCTTGGCGTCTAAAAGAGCTAAGCCAAAGATGAGGGTTTGAGTTTTAAGAAAAGTCAGCTGGATTACGCTCCAGGAACTTTTCTGGCCGTCAGGCAAAACTCAAACCCTCATCCTGGCGCGAGGCTCCAAAGCCAAGAACTAGTCTAAGGTAATCTACGAACACTGAGTTAGGAGATTATAAACCCCGCCCCCGCCCTTCCACATACTCCCGTATCACCGGCACCCGGCTCAAGTAATATTTCCACATGCCTCGATAATTTCGCTTCGCATCCTCCGGGTCGCCATACCCATCCGTCTGACTCTCATATTCATATAGCGGCGTCACCATATCGCCACCATGCATCCACTCTTGCCGCAACCCCGTCGAAGTAATCGGGGAATTAACCTCAATCCCGCCCACATAGCTTCGCCCCTGGCTATCCATACAAAATAGCCAGTTCTTCTTCCCGTCTTTCGACCGAAACACCTCCGTCTGCGTCGCCCCCGCAAGCGCCGAATTCGACGCATATCGCCCCTCAACCTGCTCAAAATCCGGACTACTCCCATAGCTCGCCACAACTGTCTCCGGGCGCTGTTTTGATAACTCAATTGCCCCAAACTCCGTATTTTGCGGCACTGCCGCCACTTCCCGATAATAATCGCCTCGCATTTGTCCCGCCGCCAAACATTGCTGGTATTCTTCCTTAGAATTGTACGCCTTCGCCGCTCCCGCAAACAAAAAGTACGGATTCGCACTCAACGTATTACTCGGTCGCCTTCCTGCACTCGCTTCAATCGTCGCGAGCGACTCTTGCAATTCATACGGCAAAGTCAACGACTCTTCGCCTCTACCCTTACCATACCATTTAATTGACCCCCCCCCCTGAACATCTCGGATATAATCTGGCAAATACCGCCACACCCCTTGCGAATTGCTCCGATAATATGACCGCACTTTCACTCCATCTTCCGTCGGTATATATGCCTCCACTGCCGACCGTCCACCCGGCAGTTCAAAAATATCCGACAACGCAATCTCGCGACCTTCCACATTTGTCACATAATTCGGCCCCAACCCCTCTGCTTCCAAAATCGTCGGCGTCAATTGATAATTCACGCCCTGCTCATACCACCAGTCGCCATCCACTTGCGCCCGCCTTAATAACTCTCGCCTCTGTTCCTCTCCTAATCTATAAGTCTCCTGCCTTCGTACCAACCTCTCCGTGGACGCCTCCGACTTCCTCAACTCCTCCGCCTCATCACGCAGCCCCTCAAACGCCCGATAATACTCAAACCGTTTACCATACAAATTCTTCTCTAGCGCATCCATCGACTCTTCATATTTTTCATAGGTCGCCTGATTCACCTGCGGCCTAATATACTCCAGCATTTCCTGCCTTTTCTGCGCAAATCCCACCGGCGTCCGAAAATCTGCCTCCGACGTCTGATAATTCACTAACCGCGCTACTGCGCTCGCACCAGTCCCGACATCGCCCTCACGCAACCCATCTCCAGTCGCGAGCGACAATAATTGCAACTGCCACGGATCTTGCGCCACTTTTTCAAAAATCGCTCCCGCACCCATGCCTCGTTCTGGTCGGTCAATCGGCCCGCGCAATCTCATCAGCATCGCTTCTTCATCCCGCTTTGTAATCTTTCCGCCCCCAATTTCCCGTATAAAATCAAGTCGCGTCCCTGCATCCACCTCTACATCTGGCGCCACCAAATACCGATCCTCGCTTCCGTTTACGAAATATCCAATAATCTTCCGTTGCTGCCGTTCCAGCGACCGTTGCGCTTTTTCTGCCTGTTCGCGTTCCAGCGTCGCCGTCGCCGCCATCTCCTGCCAAGCATTACCAGTATCAGCCACCGGCGACTCAGCAGCACTCTCCCCACCTCTATTCCGATTCCAAAATCCCATCACCCTCTCTTCACATACTCATGTATTAAGGGAATATTACTCAAATAATTATTCCACATACACTGCCTCGCTCCACGCGTATCATTCCGGTCTCCATAAATCCCCGCCTGCGCACTATGCTCATACAATTTCGTCGCAAAATCACCCATCACCGCCCAATCACGCCTTAATCCCGTCGATGTCAGTGGCGACACTGCCTCAACGTACTCCACCCACGCTCGCCCCTTTGCGTCGCGACAAAACAGCCAATTATATTGTCCGTCATGCGACAAAAATCCTTCCGCCGTCACCCGCCCCGCATCGACCGTATCCAACTCAAATTCCACCACTTGCTGCTCAAAATCCGGCGCCCGATTATAATCAATACTCAACGTATACGGCGCCTTTTTCTGACTTAAACCATTCAAACCAAAATCATGATTAATCGCATCGCGCGACACCTGCGTATAATAGTCGCCCTTCATCCGTCCATAGCTCCACAACGTCTGATACTCCTGCAAAGTCTCATACGCATGCGCCGTCCCAGTCAAGAAAAACTCCGGTTCATACGCTGCACTATTTGCCGTGAGCGACATTACCCCGTGTTCACGTTCAATCTTCACTAACGCTTCCTGCAGCTCCAACGGCAAAGTCACCGACTCCTCGCCATATCCATAGCAAAATCGATCAATCCCGCCATCTCCGCGTCGGATATAATCTGGCAAATACCGCCACAACGCTTGATTATTCTCCTTATAAAACGACCGTACCCGATAACTATCCCGCTCCGGCACATACGCCATCACTCCCATTACCCCATTTCCAACCTGGAATACCTTCGATAAATACACTCGCTCCGCCCCCATCTTCACCTCATACGCCGGACCCAACTTCGCCACCGCGAGATTGTGTGTGCTAAGATGCCGCTCCAAATTACCCCCTCGCCACGGATCGCCATCAATCACCGCCCGCCCCAACATCTCTCCAGCTCGCTCCGCCGTCACCGGTTCAATCTTCACTCGTTTCCGCTCTGGCGCCGCCTCAATCACCCCATCCGCCTCCGCATCGCTCAGCGCCTCTTTTCTCATCTGCTCAAACTGCAAATAATAATCCAACCGCTCACCATACAGCGTCCGTTCCAACTCATTCATCGACTGTACATACCGCCGATAAACCTGCTCTTTTGCCTTCGGTTTTATTCCTCTAAGAAAATGCTGCCTTAACTTCTTGAACCCCACCGGCGTCCGAAGATCTCCTACTCTTTGCTCTGTCCTAAGAATTTTCGTCATCGCTGCCTGGTCAACTTTTTGCCAATTCGACGCGTTCAGCCCTGCTACCATCGCCAAAATTTGCGTCTGTCGCGGGTCGCGAGTAATCATCTCAAACATCTTCTCCGGCCCGATTTCCGGATCGTTCAACGGTTCTCGAATCAGCATCAAGAATTCAGCCTCGTCCTCCAAAGAAATCTCATCCTGCGCCAACCGCCGCAGAAACGCCCCCCGCTGCCGCGCACTCGCTTTTGGCTCCTCCGCTTCCATCGCCGCCCGCCGCAAATTATTAATCCGTTCGCGTTTCAACTCCTTCAAATTCTTTGAGTCCAGCCCCACAATCTCTTCCGGCGTCACCGTCACTACCTGATCAGCATTAAAGAAATTGATAATCCGATTCTGCCGTTGCGCTGCCTTCAACTGCTCCTCATCCGACTTCGCGTCGCTCACCGCCGCCTTCGGCTTCGGCTCTTCCTCCATCCAAGGCAGAGCCTGCGCATCCAACACCGCCGAATCACCTTCAACCGCCCGTGGACTCCTCATCCCGTCAATACTTCGGTTATTACTTGGTTTCGCTGGCTTCAACCTCCCAAACATACTTCAATCATACCACACTTTCCTCCATTAGGCACTACCTGGGTAGAGGCAGCGGAGGGAGTAACCATACCAACGGTTGACGCTATATGACGAACCGACGCCCGCAGTATCCATACCTAAGCTGTAAGCATTACTATACGAGACTACAGTACTCGACCAGTAGTCCCCGCCCTGTCCCAAACCCCATATCTTACCGTCGCGAACATTTACCGCATGACTACGGACAAAAGCCAAATGAACTTGTACGGCCTGTACAAGTTGGAATCAAAATCACCTCTATAAAATCACTGTCATCGCACCTTAATAAAACACCCGACAGGATTTCGGCTTCTATCTAGCGAAGCGCATCTTACCAACAAAAAATTTGGTGATAAAATCGAGGGATTTTCGAATTTGAGGGGTTGAAGCGCGTCTCCAGACGAGCGAAAACCCGAAAAACGAAAATAACCGATTTTAACCCAAATTTTGGTACACCCGACAGGATTCGAACCTACGACCTTTGGCTCCGCAAGCCAACGCTCTATCCAGCTGAGCTACGGGTGCAAATGTGGATAAGTCTGCGACAAGCGCTTTCGTATCCACCTGAAATGAAAATGAGCATTGCGAAGATTCGCAACACTTATATTGTACCACATTTTTCTCATCTGACCAATACTTTTTTCACCCCAAACCAAAAAAACATGCTACAATAGAGTCATCATGGAAGGTAATAAGAATTCGGGGAAGAATCACAAACGGCTTCGCCTCGAGCGAGCGAAGGTCAAACTACTTGCTGCTTACTATGGTCATCCTGCTCGCGACCTTCGCCTAATTTGTATCACCGGCTCTACCGGCAAATCCACCGTCGCGCACTATGTCCACGAAATCTTACGCGCCGCAAACCAACCAGTTGCCATTCTTGCCTCGGACAATGACGTCAAAGCCTCCGTCCTCCATAAATTCCTCAACGACGCTTGGAAGGCGAAAGCTACTTATGCTATTATTACCACTCCAGCTGCCGCTCTGGATCGCGAAACCTTCTCTGGCCTCCCCGTCTATGTCGCCGCCCTAACCGATTTTATTCCTTCTAGCCTAAACGACATGGATGTCACAGGTTACCTCAACGCCAAATCCACCCTTTTCCGTATGAACCCCGAGGTTGTCGTTCTCAATCGCGACGACGCACATTACCCTGATTTTTCCAACTTCCGCGGTAAAAACGAAACTATCACCTACGGCGCCTCTTCCGACTCCGACATGCGCATTGATTTCTCCAAACTTTACCGCAAAGGCGCTGAAGCCAGCCTCGTCTGTGGCCGTCAATCTTTCACCGTTGCTAGCTTCTTGACCGGTGAACCCGTAATTTCTTATATGGCCTGCGCCGCCGCTATTGCCACCGCCCTCAATATCTCTCCTGCAACTATCTCCGAAGGTATCGCAAATTACGACCCTGAGGCTACTCCCGCCACTACTAAATAATCTCGTGTTATAATAAATAACAATAGGGAATGGGAGTAACTTCACAAGGAGGTGATTATGAATGATCCTTTGCAGCGATTTCGACAGCACCCTCAAGCAAGAAGACCCACTCATCTTCAAAGAGAATTTACGTGCCGTCAAAAACTGGCGTAACGCCGGCAATCTTTCCGTTATTGTAACCAGGCACAATCACGCCGTCCTCAACCAAATCTTACCCGACTGGCAAAGCCTGGTCGATTACATCATCATGGATAATGGCGGCGCGATTTTTTCTAACCACAATGAGTTGATTCATACTAACAAGCTAAGTCGCAGCCTGATTCGTCAAATCCAAAGTCTCGTCTGCGACCGGGCTACGCCAATCAGCTATAGCCCTTACCGCTGCAGCATTGAACTTATGCTCACAGAAACTGCCATTAGACTTCGCCTGTGGTTCAAGACTGAACCACGTTTCCGTTCATGCAAAAGTCGCATCGAAGCGCAAGCCTGGCCTATCAAAGTCTTATCACAAATCGGCACCGATTTTAGCACGTTGCCAAGCGGCGCCAGTACAGAACGGTTTTACGGCTTCCTCGATATCATACCGACGAGCAGCGGCAAAGATGAAGCCATTGCGCAACTCTCTAATATTATTAGCGGATCTGAAGAACAAACTATCATAGTCAATAGCAATTCTTACAGTATTGCTGATATCATCTATCGCCACCTCTAAACATATCTCAGGCTCAGCCTGAGATATTTCTTACGCCATGCTATTTCCGGCGCCACCACCATAGTACAGTTACCATTGGCTTTTGTCCGTAGCGGGTATGTTTACCTGTCCGTCGGTGACGTCCACAGCATCGGCTACGAAGGCGATAGCTGGTCACGTGCAGCCGTATCGACTGCCAATGCGCGCTACTTGAATCTATACTCTACGGGCGTTAATCCATCAAATAGTACAGCTCGTTGGCTTGGTTTTCCCCTTCGCTGCCGTACCTCCTCTTCCTCCATTAGGCGCTACCTGGGTAGAGGCAGCGGAGGGGAAACCGTACCAACGATTGCTGTCGCCTGACGGGTAGGTGTCCATAGTGTTGAAATACAAGTTGTAGGCGTTAGTAGACGATATAGTTGTACACGACCATCCATCGCCATACCCACCAACATATATAATGCTACCGTCATTAATATATACGCCTCCGCTACGGACAAACTCCAACTTGTTCCTACGTTACAAGTTTAACCTTACTTCAACAAATGTAAATTGATGTTTTATAATCCTTATTTAAGTAGTCTATATTACTCTAGCTATACTTTCTGGAATATAAAAGAGCTAAGCCAAAGATGAGGGTTTGAGTTTTAGCAAGAGTC
>CANBEI010000039.1 GCA_947367565.1 uncultured Candidatus Saccharibacteria bacterium
CGACACAGCGCCGAGTTTTCCGACTTTCGGTTTGGTGTATTTCTTCATCCTCGCCTTTGTCGGCTGGGCAGCGACCAAGTTGTTGACGTACGTAGCCGAGAAACGCAAATATGAGATTTCGGACGTCGATATTGATAGGAATATTAAATAAGGAGTAATATGAAAAAACTAATTCCAAGGATTGTTTGTAGCATCGTCGCCGTAAGCAGCCTATTATGCGCGCCGACTTCGGCTTTAAGCCTTGCGCCATGCCCGGATGACGAAAATAAGGCTGAGTGCGAAGCGCGTCAAGAGCAACTTGTAAAATGTTGGGACAAAACCACTAATCTTGAAGAATGCGAAAAACAACTTAAAACACAGGTGAATCAATCTCAAGAGAGTTCCTCTATCCCAGCGACTTTTGTCGCCGAACTTGACGATTCCGAGCAATCGATTGGCTTTTGGGCAGGTAAGAGCTTTTTGCTGGCTGGCAATAATCTTAAAAGTAGCACCGATGTTCGTAATGGCCTGTTGCTGGTCGCTGGTAATAATCTCCAGCTCAGTGGCCAATCTGAGTACGGTTTTATTTTCGGTAACATTATCAAATTCTCCGGTAGCACGCAGCGGGACTTATATATTGCGGGTAATGGCGTTACGCTGACTTCCGGCGCTGAGATTGGTCGTGACGTTTTCGTAGCAAGTGGTGAGCTGAGAATTGAAACAGACTTGCCTGGTGACCTTAGTGTCACCGCAGACCGTCTCGTGATCGACGAGGGGATCACGATTAATGGCAATGTGAATATTGACGCCGATACGATTGTTTTTGGTAGGGATGTTACGATTGGCGGTAAGTTAGTGTATAACGATTCGGCGAACGTGAGCGGCGCCGACCAAGTCGCGTACGGTGACGTCGAAATTTATCATCTCCAAGAAGTCAGCGCCGAGGCGAAACTTGCCGCAGCGTTCTATAGTAAGTTTCTCAGTATCGCCGGGCTATTCTTGGCCATGGCATTGATTTTGGCGGTGTATTCCAAGCTCCATGCTAAGATCGAAACCGAAACTACTCCTGGTCGCTTTGGCACGAACCTTGCAATAGGCCTAGGTGCTCTTATTATTGTGCCGGTTGTTGCAATTTTCGCCATGTTGACCGTCGTCGCTGCTCCGCTTAGTATCATTGCACTGCTGGTTTATGGTATTTGTGTCTATCTCGCGCAGGGCTTCACTGGCCTCTGGCTTGGGCATATTATTCTTGAGAAACTGTTTAAAATCAAAGGGAACGCTTTTGTTGAAGCCTTATTAGGTATCATTGTCCTCGGTCTACTCGCGCTCGTACCAGTCATCGGCGTCATCACCGGATTCGTCTCGCTCGCTCTCGGCCTCGGACTAATCGTAAACTGTGTCCGGCCGCGCAAGGACGATGATAGAGCGGCACAAAAAGTCACCAAAGCAAAGAACTCCAAGGCTAAAACCGGAAAGGTTGTCAAAAAATAATATGCACGACAGCTGGAAAGACTTTCTCGATTCGGAATTTGCGAAGCCCTATTTTAAGGAGCTGAGCCAGTTTCTCCACGAAGCCTATGAGACGAAAACGGTTTTTCCAGCTAAGCCCCAGGTCTTCCGCGCCTTTACGACCGATCTGAACCAGGTTAAAGTCGTGATTCTCGGGCAGGATCCTTACCATACCCCCGGTGCCGCACATGGTCTCGCTTTTTCGGTTCCGAATTCGCAGCCGATTCCGCCCTCGCTTGTCAACATTTATAAAGAAATCGACGATGAGTACGGCTCACATGCCAATCCGCGCGGCAATCTCAGCAGTTGGCAACAGCAAGGCGTACTGTTACTCAATAATGTTCTGACTGTTGAAGCGCACCGCGCCGGCAGCCATCGTGGTAAGGGCTGGGAGCAATTTACCGAAGCAACCGTCAAGCATCTGAACGAAAAATGCGATCATCTAGTCTTCATGCTCTGGGGGCGCGATGCGCGCAGCAAGAGTAGTATGATTGATAAGACTAAGCATCTCGTACTGGAGTCTCCGCACCCATCGCCGCTCTCGGCGCATAGTGGCTTCTTCGGGAATGGTCATTTCAAAAAGGCTAATGAATTCCTAAAGGAATATGGTCTGAGCGAAATTATATGGTAGGTGTAGCGGAATAGTTGTATTGCATTTGTAATGCAGATGTAATGCGATTGTCTTACAATTACACTTGAAAAGCTATAAAAATAGCCCAAAAATCCACAAAATTACAAAAACATCAAACTTGTGCTTGTTAATTTTGAAAAAATTTTGTTATACTCGCGAAAATACTAAAAATAGTAATTCGCGGAGGCAAAATGCGATACGGTTTCAAGTTCAAAATTCAATATCTGGCGGTAGCTTTTCTCGTCATAGTGAGCTGCTTAGTAATTTCGCCGCCCAGCATTGCGAAGGGCTGCGATGATGTGAAATTCATCTTCGCTCGTGGCTCGGGTGAAGCTTTGAATGATGTTAGCTCTACGGCCTGGCGCGAGAGCATTGAAGCCGCGCTTCAGAAGTCAACGCTCCAGTATAGTTTCTATGAACTTGGTACTTATGCGCAGGGGAGTTACCGCTATCCGGCAGTCAGCGTGAGTGACTCCTTAGGTGGCTTTGGCAATCTTCTTGGCGCCTATCTTAGTCGCGGAGAGTTTTTTGAGTTTGGCAAGAGCGTCGTTCAAGGCATTGGCGAGCTGCAAACTTATCTCCGTGTCCAAGCGTCAGCTTGCCCTCAAACTAAATTTATCCTCGGTGGCTATTCTCAAGGCGCAATGGTTCTCTCGCGCACGCTCGGAGATCTCGATGCCGACCGAATTCTCTATGTCGCTACTTTTGGCGACCCCAAGCTCTATCTTCCGGAGGGAAAAGGCACTATTCCTCCGGCCTGCCTTGGTAAATCTTACTCCGACTATCGAGTATACGTCCCAGATTGTCGTGCCTACGAAGGCATCCTCGGCAGCCAACGTCCATATCAGCCAGACGAGTATACGGATAAGCTCGGCGTTTGGTGTAATGAAAAGGACATTATGTGCAGTTCCGGACTGAGCGTCGACGACCATACATCATATACAAGTAGCGGACTTTACAAAAATGCCGCGCGTGAGATAAAAACTCGCCTGAAACGCGTTTTCCCTAATGCTTTCTCGAATACTACAATTAAGCCTTGGGCGAGTACCGCCCATAATGTCGCCTTCCTTTTTGATACATCAATTTCTATGATTAACGCTATTGGTAATTATAGCAAGAAAGCCAAAACCCTCGCTGCGGAAGTGACGGAAGCGGGAGGTTCGGTAGCAGTGGCTGAATTCCGCGACCTTGATGACCCGTACGAGCCGCGCATTCTCTGTGATTTTGGCTGCACTCAATCGGAGATTGATACACAGCTTGGCTCGCTCTACACTGGCGGCGGTGGCGACGATCAAGAATCGGTTCTATCTGGATTGCTTTATGCTATGAATAACCTCGATTGGCAGGTTGGCGCAACAAAAAGCATTGTCTTATTTACGGATGATGAATATCTTTCGCCGGATCGTGATGGTACGACCTTAAGCGCTGTCATTCAGCGCAGTTTAGAAATTGATCCGGTTAATGTCTATGTCGTCACGCACCCGAGATATCAAGACTCCTACGAGGAGTTAGCAGGCCGTACCGGAGGCGAAACTTTTGACTTCAATGACGCAGATGAATGGGGGAGATTGACTGATCTGTTGCTTTATCGCCCAGAAGCAAAGCTTAATTCTACGGAATTTTCTGGTACTGTAGGTGATGAATTTTATTTTGATGCCAGCGCCTCTACGGCCTCGGACGGTGGCAGTCTACGTTACGACTGGGATTTAGATGGCGATGGGGAATTTGAAATTTCCAATGGACCGGCTGAGATTTATCAGGCCTATGATCGACCTTTTTCGGGTTATATCCAAGTTAAAATTACTGACGCTAAGTCTCGTTCTAGTACGATGTCGGCAAAGTTGACCGTAGCAGAGCTAGCGTCTCGGCTCCCAGAAATTTTCGATGTCACATCTGAAGAGCTCATGTCGAACGACTACCGAATTCAGTATCAGACTAATGCCGAGCGGATTCTAGTCGCTGTCGATGATACTCCGGTTGGCTATCTTGAGGGCACGGCTCAAGATTTCATATTGACTGACATTACCGCACCAACTACGCTCCGCTTGATTCCATATACTAGTGGTCTCGGCCGTGGTGAAAGTGTCACGCTCGAACTTGGACAAAATTTGCCTATGTATCCAGACAGTAATCTTCCTTCGCAGGAACCGATACTACCTCAAAAGCCAATCCTGCCATCAACCACGTCGCCTATGCCTACGCCCGAGTCTACGCAAGCACCTATCCCGAAAGCCCCCAACGCAGGTGTCGCGAAAGCTAGCTTTACTTCCGCGGGCCATTAGTGGCACTACTCAAATGCCAGTGGTCGCCATACTCGCATTTATAGACTGTTAATTTCGGCGCGCCATAATCATGCTCGGCAATCAATGCCGCCGCTTCCGCCTCGTCACGTGTCGCATAGCAAATCTTCTGCTGATCGCCCACCCAACATTTCTCCGGCGCATGATAAGTCATTTGTTTCATCTTTACATTGTATAACAAAATCCCCACCATATATAATATATGTGATAAAATAAACGTAAGTGTTAAAAATAGGTGGGAGAGTTGAGTAAACTTGCTAAATATCTGAATCAGCATATTAGTGGCAATGTTTTTGATCGCCCTTCGATTTGTGCGGAATATTCCACCGACCGCTCGATCCTTGAGGCGACTCCGCGTCTTGTGGCTTTCCCGGAGAATACCGATGACGTTCGTCGCCTCGTGCTATTCTCTGATCAGCTCGCTCTTCGCAGTTTCCGCCTACCCCTTACAATGCGCGGTACTGGAATCGACAAGACTGGGGCTGCAATCACCGAAGGCATGATTATCTCTACTGAGCGCATGGATCAAATTGAAGAGGTTGACTTGCGCGGTCGTTTGATTCGAGTTCAACCAGGTACTACTCTTGGCGCACTCAACGCCGCCCTCGGTCTCCAGGGTCTCTGTCTGCCGATTGACTATGACCCTCGTTCGACAATTGGTGGCTTGATTGCGAATTGCCCCAATGATGATGCGTCCGACCGACGTGGTGGTATTTTTCAATATGTTGAGCGTGCCGAAGTTGTGCTTGCGAGTGGTGAAATTGTCCAATTTGCGCCCTATCACTCCCGTAATATTCTGGCGAAAATCGAATCCGGTTCGCCAGAAGGGGAACTTTATCGGCGGATTGAAAAAATTCTTGATGACTATGGTGATACAATCGTCAATCGTAGCATGCGGCCTTTTGATGCTGCCGGTTACGCCAATATCACCCGGATTAAACATGGCAATTATTTGAGCTTGCTCCCCCTGCTCTTCGCTTCACAAGGAACCTTAGGCCTAGTGACGGACGTGATTTTGCGGGTTGAAGTTGTCCGTCCGCCAACTCGCCGTCTAGCTACGGTTATCCATGATCAGAAAACTTTGTTGCGATTTATGAATGAGGTAAACGAGCTTAATCCTCATACGCTGAGACTCTACGATTTACGTATTCTTGATACCGCGGCACTTTACGGCAACTGGCCAGAGCTTTTGCGCCATGACGAAGGTGACGGCTGGCTCGTAATCGTGAGCTTTAATGACCGTCGTTATCGCACCGAAAGAAAACTCCAACGTTGCCGCGAGAGCTTGAATCCGAATGAGGTG
Source organism: uncultured Candidatus Saccharibacteria bacterium (assembly GCA_947367565.1). Classification (GTDB taxonomy): domain Bacteria; phylum Patescibacteriota; class Saccharimonadia; order Saccharimonadales; family Saccharimonadaceae; genus Nanosyncoccus. The sequence goes on from CANBEI010000039.1 coordinate 5,723, forward strand.
ATTGTGATTGAAACTCCAGAGAATAGCGCTGATTTTGAGGAGTTTGATTCAGCATTGCTCAGCTTCTTGAACGACGGCCTAGACGGCGAACGCACCCCGATTGTTGACGATGTTTATATCCCGCACTACAAACTTGAGGATTATTTTGCTGGTTTGAAAACTCTCGAAATGACGCTCGGAATTAATCTGCCGGTTTTTGGTTCTTACGCGACGTCGAATTATAATATTCGCCCAGAAATCGATTGTACCTCTATGGACGGTCGGCGCCAAATTGTGAGTTTCCTGCGTCACTATAGCCGACTCGTCCAGGGTTGCGACGGCAGTTTGACTGGCGGTAGTCCAGAAGGTCGCGTAAAAACTCTCTCTACTGCGCAAAGTTTCACCGACGAAGAACGTGAACTTTACAACGCAATTAAAGATGCTTTTGACCCTCATCATATCCTAAATCCCGATGTCAAAATGGGCGCTGAGCTAAAAAGTACTATTCGCCATCTCCGTACTACCCTAAAGCGCGGTATCGCAACCCCGTAATCTGTGTTACAATAGTCTCTATGAAGACTACTACTAAGAAACTATCTGATACCAAGGTAGAAATCAAAGTTACCTTGGATGCAGCCGATCTTAAAGCTGCCCGCGAACGCGCCGTTGAGCGTCTCGCTGCCAATGTCAAAGTTCAAGGCTTTCGTAAGGGTAAAGCCCCGGCTTCAATGGTCGAACAACAGCTGTCGCCAAATGACATTGCTGGAGAGACGATTGACATCGCTGTTCGTATGACTATGCCAAAGGCTTTTGATGAGTTGAAACAGGCTCCGATTGCCATCGAAAAAGTCGACGTAACGAAATACGTCCCCGACGAAAGCGCCGAATATACCGCTAAGGCCGATGTCTTACCGGATGTTAAACTTGGTGATTTTAATAAGCTAAAAACTAAGCCTGAGAAAACTGTAGTTTCAGACAAGGATGTCCAGGAAATTATCGACAATATTACTAAGGCTTATGCCGAGAAAAAGGTCGTCAAGCGCTCCGCTAAGCTAGGCGACGAGGTTATTATTGATTTCGTTGGCAAAAAAGACGGCGAAGCTTTCCCGGGCGGCACTGCGAATGACCATCATCTAACCCTCGGCTCCGGCGAGTTTATCCCGGGCTTTGAAGATGGTATCGTTGGTCACGAAGCTGGCGATAAGTTTGATCTTGAAGTTACTTTCCCGAAAGATTATCCAGAAAAGACCCTTGCCGGTCAGAAGACTGTTTTCGAGACACTCGTTAAACAAGTTAATGAAGTTGTCAAACCGGAAGAGAATGATGAGTTGGCAGCGAAATGTGGTAATTTTAAGACCATGGATGAACTTCGCGCTGATATTCGTAAGAATCTAGAAATGCAGAACAGCCATCGCGCAAACGAACAATATCGTGATGCCTTGGTCAAGGAATTGGTTGAGAAGTCGAAAGTCGCCGCGCCAGAAATCCTAGTTCAAGACCAGTTGCGTTTTATTAAAGAAGACGTTGTGCGTAATGCTGCTAGCTATGGTATGAAGTTTGAAGAGTTTGTCGAGCGCGCCGGTCAGAGCATCGAAGAATGGGAAAAATCAGCCCGTGAACTCGCCGAGGCTCGTGTCAAAGCATCGCTGGTTCTGCAAATTCTCGCCAAGGAACAGAAGATTGAGGCGCTCGAGGAAGAAGTCGAGGCGAAAATTACCGAACTCCGTGACGTCTAT
>CANBEI010000040.1 GCA_947367565.1 uncultured Candidatus Saccharibacteria bacterium
CCGATCTTCTAAGATTTATAGTGACATAGTTCTTTCTCGGAGCAGGAAAGGAGATTTTGCTTTGTCGAATCTCTTTAGCGGGCGTCGGTTAGGAATAGCAGGGCTCGTGAATTGCTGCGCAATTCACTCTCCTCGGGCGTCGACTCAAAAAAGAAAAATAGTTTTTCTTTTTGTTCGCCTCCTACGAGGTTTGAACCTCTACGCTAACGCGTAGAGGTTCGGCGCCCTGCTTCCGTGAGGTTTTAATCATTATAAAATTGGAATCTGTAGATTCCAATTTTATAATGGTCCCCGGAGCAGGACTTGAACCTGTACCTGATTGCTCAGACTAGCACCTGAAGCTAGCGCGTCTACCAATTCCGCCATCCGGGGGTATATTATATATTATAGCACGAGATGCCCCTATCCGCTAGGGACATCTCGTCGATGTCACTAATGCAACTTGACTGTAGCCGGGAGCTTTGAATCTTTGAGAATCGGTTCTAATTCCTTTTCTTCGAGAGTTTCATGTTTTAGCAAGGCTTCGGCAAGTTTATCGAGCACTGGTTTATTGGCCTTCAAAACAGCCTCAGCGCGCGCGGCGGCTTCATCAGACAAAACCTTTATTTCCTGGTCAATCAGTTCAGCAGTCTTCTCGGAATATGGCTTGGCTGTGGCGATCGTATAATATCCAGTATTACCCTCCGGGAAGACGAGATTACGGGTCTGCTTCCCCATCCCCTCTTCGACAATCATTTCTTTACTGAGTTCGGCAACATGCTGCAGGTCGGAAGCGGCACCGGTCGTGACGGCATCTTCACCGAAGATAAGCTTTTCAGCAATCCGACCACCCATAGCGCGAGCGAGAATATCCTTAAGCTCGTAAATACTCTTGTAACTGCGGTCTTCAGGCGGGAGGAACCAAGTCACACCGCCAGTACGTCCACGCGGAATAATTGTCACTTTATGCACAGGGTCAGAATCCGGCAAGACATGACCAACAATCGCGTGACCGGCTTCATGGTAAGCAGTCAACTTACGCTCATGGTCGTTCATGACTTTACTCTTACGTTCTGGGCCGATAGCGACACGTTCAAAGGCCTCGGTCAAATCGTCGTTTGTAATTTCCTTATGACCTTCGCGCGCGGCAGTAATGGCAGCCTCGTTCGCGATATTGGCTAGGTCAGCGCCAGAGCTACCGGCGGTCTTAGCAGCAAGCGCGTCGAGATTAACGGATTTTTCGGTTGGCTTGTTCTTGAAATGGACATTAAGAATCTCAAGACGGTCTTTGCGTTCTGGCAAGGTCACATTGACGTGACGGTCGAAACGACCGGGGCGGAGCAAGGCCTTGTCCAACATGTCGACGCGGTTGGTCGCAGCGATCACAATGACGCCAGAATCGTTATCAAAACCATCCATCTCGACGAGAATTTGGTTCAGAGTTTGCTCATCTTCGCGACCAGCACCGCCGCGAGCGTCGCGCTTGTGAGCGACGGCGTCGATTTCGTCAATGAAGATAATGCTCGGAGCGTTTTTCTTGGCTTTGGCGAACAAATCGCGGACACGAGAAGCACCAACACCAACAAACATTTCAGCAAACTCGGAACCGGAAATGCTAAAGAATGGGACCGAAGCTTCGCCGGCAACGGCGCGCGCCATGAGGGTTTTACCAGTACCTGGCTCACCAGCAAGCAGAACACCGCGCGGGATTTTCGCGCCAAGTTTTTCGTACTTCTTCGGCTCTTTGAGGAAATCAACGACCTCGGCGAGATCTTGCTTCGCAGATTCGTTACCAGCGACATCAGAGAAAAGAACTTTTTTCTTATCTGGACCATAGAGTTTGGCCTTAGCCTTGCCGAAGCCCATGGACTGATTATTCATAGACTGTGCCTGGCGCATCATGGAATTAAAGAAGAGGATGACAATGATAATCGGAATTGCAATAATCGCAATGTCGAGAGCGTAGTCCCAGAAATTCGAGGCTTCTACATACTCGAGTGTAGGGTATTTTTCTTGACAAGTAGTTAGCTCGTCGCCGGCCAAGCCTTCGCAGTGGTTGATTAATCCCTGCTCATAAAGAGTACCAGACGTATCCTTGCGCGAAGTCTGAGTATAGTAGTCGTCACCTTTAAGTGTAATTTTAAGGTTGCTACCCTCGACGGTAATTTTCGCAATATCACCATCCTCGTCATTCGCCCGAGCAATTACATCAGAAAGTGGAACTTCCTCAATCGCGCTACCCGGAGCGAGAAGCGAGGTCATTATGGCACAAAAACAGAGCAACAAGAGGGTAAAAATCACCCACCGCAACATATTATTGCTTTTGTTTGGTTTTTTCTGAGCAGTTTGTGGCACGATACCTCCTATTATTTCGCTATAAAAATCAATTCAAACCCAATACCGCTAGGCGGTTTCCCTGTATCTATAGTAACACTCGGTGGCGGGGAGGGCAAGGGAGATATTGTTCGCAAAGCGAGTTTCTGGTATGCTAGGGGAAATTGGAGGAAAAATGTTTAGCGAAATTGAAAAAGAATATCGAAAAAGTGTACAGGAGAGAAGATACTGGGCTTACTATATAAAATGGGCGGTGCCGATTACTGTCGTTGCAGCCGTGCTGAGCCTTGTGTTTCGTCATCTTTATGGAGTGATTCTTTTCGTGACGACTGTATTGTTGGTCGGGATTTTAATTACTTTCATTGTACACGATATAAAGGCGACTGAAGAGATGGTGAGAGCAGTACGCAGGAAGAGAGGTGTAATCGCAAAATTGCAAAGCTATTTTGAAACGGATGACGCCATGCGCGTGAATAATCTAGTGACGAATTTGGCGAAACACGATATACGTACGAAGGAAGATTTGAAGCTTGCGATCGAGTATTACGAATCGAGGCTGCCGATGAATACGAAGCCGAATCTGATGGATTGGATTTTGACGACGATTGTAACAGTGGCGTCAGTAGCGCTCGTGGCTTATGATGAGGCGACAAGCACAATAGACGTACAGAAGTTTTTGAATGTTTTTATCTCAGCGTTGATTGTAGCGGCGATATGTATCACGCCGATATTGGTGTTTAAAATCGTGCGTTATGCGTTATCACGGTTCCGGAATCGCGTGGATACGATTTTGGTGGAGGACTTGGCGGAGATTTATGTTAATTTTGAGGGGTATGGGGAGGAGATGAAGGCCAAAAATTAAGAACTATTTTTCATGATAAGGCGTAGCTGACCTTTTTCTATTTTCGGACCAGAACTAATGACATCAAATGTGTCTAACTTATCGATTAGACGATTGGATAAATTGTTATTTGGTAATAATGGTCGTTTATTTTCTTGTATGTTACATAGTGGAGGCTGAAGTCGTTTTAATACATCTTTATATTCCGCCCAACCCAAATCGCTCGCCAATAATATTTTAATTATATCTTCATCTGGAAATTCCCCAATCAGTGGCTTGATATGCTCATATGCCAGTTTAATGTTGTGTTTGATTATATAGCCTGTGATTTCTCGGTATGTTTTATCTGCGTGTATCATACTGCATAAGTCTGGGCGCTCTACGCAGTATTGGATGACCGTAGGATCTATATTTTTATAGTTCAGTAGCTGGGCAATATCTATGTCCGCAGCTCCTACATTTTCAAATTTTTGTATTATTGCCGAAGGTTGGACGATAGAAATAGACTTTTCGTTGACTATAAACATTGAACTTGCAATAAGTGCTTCCCGAGCTTCTTTTGAATATAAACCGATATTTCTAGTAGGCGAAGTATTTACTATTCTGAGTTTCGCTAGCTTATCGGACCCGCCATTTAATAGTATTGTATCTTCGTAGTAATCTAGGAAACTAGCTACCTTCGCTCTATTATCGTCGGTGATAATGACTTTACTTGGATTCAAAAGACTTAATACAGCAACATCAAATAAAACTTCGTGTGCCACGTCATCTCTTAGCCAGTCTGCCGTAGATAGGCACACGAGTAAATCCAATGGATGTAGTTCCGCGATTACTTGAGTGAGGTACAACATATATTCATCCTCGTTGACATATGACCATAGAACACCTTTTTGTAAAAGATTGCCATCAATGGTATCGCCGTAGTTCTGATTCAACTCATCTTTATATAGTAGATATTCATTCCCGTAAAAATTAAAAAGTAGCGCTGAGGGAGTGCGATTTTCACCCAATACAATTCTTAGCCGATTATCTTGCCGCTTAACCATCCAGGCAATAATATTGTGATTGAGAAACGCCGGCGATCTGAGATCGATAACATTAACCTCGTTAAGTAGCATCTCTATGTCATTGTCGGATAGGTAAAAATTGTAACTAGGAGAATGCTGAGCAAGACACAACAAACGGAAGTTTCTGAGTTGTGAACTTTCGGCAGCTTCAGAAAAGGGTGACAAGTAAAGGCGATATTGCTCGTCTATGATTCCCGTTTCAATACTCTCTCTTAAGACGGGTAAATCCTTTAGCTTATTTAAATCTTCATCATCTAGTCGTGAAAAAAGACTCGTTTGGGACGCTGTATCAAGTTGCTCTTCATAATATAAGACATCATGCTCTAACAAGCCTAGTAGTTCTTGGGCAGCATTATGGCTATCGGTAAAAATTCCTCGATTAAGCGATAACGTTCGTTCCTTATTGGAATAATATGGGTGTTTATATGTGATATTCACTTCAATAGTTTGACCCCGAACAAGGTGTTGCCATAAAATAATATCCGAACAATTAGCTTCATCAAAATTCTTATCTCCTCGTTGTACCGAAGCGAATGAGTAGTTTGAATCGGATTTTAAGTCTTGGTTTATAATTCCCCACAGATCTTGGCCTGCGTCTGCAAGCATGCTATTTGGGATATTCTTGCGTTTTCTTAGCATCGTAGCGATTTCGTTAATTATTACCTGCCGTCTAGTCAGATAATTTCTGTATACCTCGTCTAATTGACTATTACCTTTACGCATGGCCTCATATTCCCATGGGTATAACTCTCGGATTGCGGCGATCGCAATAATTTCCTCTGGCTTCGTACTTTTTATGCTAACCGTATCTCGCATAATGATTGCCGTGTTGCAAATCGCTTTTATGATTCGCATATCATGAATATAGCGCGCTAAAATTCTGATCATTTTATTAACGTTCTGGGACGTAAAATTAGCAGACGTAAAAACCTCACGAATCTTATACACCGCGTTATCTTGCGTCATAAAAGGAACTACCGGTATAATAATGTCAAATAGCTTTGCTCTGATTTCACACTCTTCGACTAAACTATCTTTGAGTGCGTATATGAATGTGACTCTGTGTCGGCAGTGAATATGTTTCGCATTATTAATCATAAAATTAAGCTGACGAAGCTCTTCGTAGATTTTAGGGTCGTCAAATCTATCTAAATCTTCTAAGAATACGATTTGATACCTTGTTTTCTTGAAAAAATAAACAATCTCATCTATCGCTTGTTCAAAAGTAGGTGACATCTCATCAAGATTTACCGACATGCCGTCGATGCCTAAACCGTTGATACCTAAACCTTTAATCTTAGATTTTTGAACCACCCGAAACACTCCCGCCGAAATGAGATATAGAACTAAAGCAGCAAACAAACTAATGGTAATGCCAACCCAGTATGGATATTCATTACCAAAACCAAGTGTTTCAGGCGGGTATATATCTAGGGCTTGCTGCAAGAGAAAAATAAACGGTAAAAATAAGACCATTATGGCATATACTGGTAACCCACCAATGCGTTTGTACCGTGATGCATTTAATGTCTGAGGGCGTTCGCCGTAATACATTTGCCTAAAAATTTCTTGTTGAACCTTCTGCCTAATTTTGAGCTTTGCCTCTTCGTTAGTCTCAGCATTTCCAAGATCGTCGGGGAGCGTCAACAATGATATAACTTTAGTTTTATGTATTTTAGCAAAGTAAGTCCTACGAAACCTGGCTACGATACTACTCTTGCCCGTTCCATAATCGCCAGAGAGGGCTATATTTCCAACTTCCTTATTAAGGACGACTCGTTTGATACGCTTAACATAATATTCAGTATCTCTTGTTTTAGGATCGGGCGCCAATACATGTAGTGGCGCTAGTCTTTTTCGTTCAATACGCGTAGTAATGCTACGCCGCATAGCTTGAACATGCCTAGTTCCCTTATTTACTATCTGTTTTACCAGACTAATTGATTTTAACATTTTTATATTATACCATTTTTTCTCTTATGTCACATCTATTATATAATCATAAGCTAGATAACACGTAGTTTAGAAACGATGGTTGGCTTTTGTCCGTAGCGGGTATATCTATCCGTCAAGTGGCGCTGGCTATGTTGGCGGTAGTGGATATGGCTGGTCGCGTACTGCGGGGTCATCGGCCAATGCATACCATTTAAGTTTATATCCTACTAGCGTTAGTTCTTCCACTAATGATGGACGCTATCATGGTTTCCCCCTCCGCTGCCTCTACCCAGGTAGTGCCTAATGGAGGAAAAGGTGCTACAATAAACTTATGCACGCAGGGAAAATTTTGCTGATTTGGATAATGACGGCGGTGATTATGGTCGTGGGGTTGATTGCGAGCGGGTTGGTGAAGGTGGATATTGATATCGAGGTGGAAAATCCGAAAAAGGATAAATCTAAGAGACAGGACGACGAAGTCAGCGAAAAGTAATATCAGTTGAATGGCCGCGTATATGTGCTATTTGTGTGATTTTGTGTTATATTATAAGCATAATAATTAATTATCGGAAAGGGTGAGCATGGGGCTATTTGGCTCAAAGAAACAACTCAAAAAAGATATCGCAAAGGTCGGCAAAGATTTGAAGAAAGATCTAAAAGCTGATGTCAAAAAAGGCAAAAAGGAAGCTGCGAAGCTAAAGAAAGACGCTTCAAAGAAAGTTTCAAAACTGAAGGCTGACGCGAAAAAAGAAACCACAAAGGTAAAACGCAAAGTCGCTGCAAAGAAAAAATAAGCAGTTACCGACGAGGCTCGCAGGGTAACTTGCGAGCTTTTTGTATTATAAT
>CANBEI010000041.1 GCA_947367565.1 uncultured Candidatus Saccharibacteria bacterium
CGGGATGCTGTATCCTGCCAGCACCCCCAACTACAATCGTATTAATGAATGGCCTCTCCAATTCCTGCGTACTGGCTACTACGACCGTTCCTACGGCTACCTCCCCGGGCGTACGGTGGATGGCCACTGGTGGTCTGCTACGGCTGGTTCCGCTACCCTCGGGCGCCACCTAGGTACGTATACCGGCTACGTCTACGCCCAGAATTACAGTTGGCGTGGCCACGGCTTTACTCTGCGCTGCGTAGGGATAATCGTGAACTTGCATTGTACCCGCAAACCCGCCTTGCTGCTTTTTTGACGAAAACCAAAAAGTCGCCTCTCAACTTAGGCGATTTTTTGAACATATAAGCTCTCAACTTATGTATTTTATAAAGCTGTCTCGCAGTTAGCCTTATGTTCTTTCGAACTACTTTCATTGTATATCGAGCCAGTCAAAAACACAAGTATTTTATTGTTGTAATTTTTACAACATATATTTTGATGATTTTACCTCTGTTTTGTTGTTTTTTCTACAACGATTTCAAGTTTTCCACAGCTTTCCATCTGTTTTTAGTAAAGTGTTGTAAATTTGACATTATTGTAGAATTTACAACATATCCAAAACCCCTGCCGTGCGACAGGGGTCAGATACTTAGGTTTTAATTTGGATTAGATATCGAGATCGTCAAGATCGGCTAGCTCTGCGCGAGTTTTGTCAGCGATATCATCAGCTGCAGCTTCAGTCTCAGCGTCTTCGACGGCGGTTTCTGCCTCAGTTTCGGCCACATCATCATCCACAGGAGCCTCGGAAGCCTTGGGGGCGCGATAGCCATCTTCCTCGTCGGTATTGACAACCTTGAGATTGTACCGGGCGCCGTTCTTCGTGCCGAGGACGCGCAGCAGGGTACGGATACTCTGAGCAGTCGCACCGCGCTTACCGATGACACGGCCGACATCTTCAGGGTCAACGCTCAAACTCAGCAGGACGCCACGCTCGTCGATTTCACGCTCGACAACGACCTTATCTGGATTGTTTACAAGGGTTTTTACGATATATTCTACAAATTGTTGGTCAATGGTTGCCATAAGATCTCCAGTTTATTAATGCTATAACTTTCATTATACCACAAGCAGGAAAATGTGGAGAATTTTTGTGAATTTTTAGCATATTTTAAGTTTTGATGGACTTTCGGCGCGAAAGCCGTTATGTCATCTTGACAAAATAGCATAAGTGCGGCATAATAGAGATATGGAGGCGATCGAGCCTCAAGTTCATGAAAGGGGGTGCGTTCATGCGCACGTTGAAGTTTTGGAAAGTGATTGCGACAGTCTTAGTTTTGTCGTTGGTAATATTACCAACGACGGCATATGCCGCAGAGGAGGAAGCCGAAACGGAAAGTTCGGAAGAATCTTGGTGGGACAGGGCGAAAGCTGCTGGTTCGGACGCCGTAGATTGGGTAAAGGACAAAGCGCCAGCAGCGAAGGAGAAAGTTGGTGAGCTCTGGGATAACGCCAAGCAAAAAGCCGGCGAAGCTCGGGACGACTTCCGAGAATGGAATCAGGGAGAAAAGGATGATTTTTGGAACCGGACGAACGAACAGTTGAATGGCGACGAATCTTCTGCGACCGAGGAGCCGGAAGATACGGGGTCGTCTGAGACGGATGAACCGACCAGTGAACCAAAGGTGACCGATGAGGCCGTAGCAGACGACTCGGAAGCGGAAGACCAGGATGGAGCTGAAGGCGAATCGGAAGATGAACAGGTGGAGACGGATACGGATATTGAAGCGACAACGGAGTCGGAGACAGAAGAGCCGACGGATCGGTCGGATGACGATACAGAACAGCCCGATAAGTCTTCACGAGGCTGGCCACTGCCAGTAATTATCATCGTTATTATCGTGGCGGCGATTGCGGCGGTGTTCGGTTTTGAGCGCTGGGAGAAGTGGTATAAAGACCCCGACCGACCATAAATTTCTGATCACTGCATCGCGCTTCACTTTCCTCACAAAAATCCCCCGGGAGTAATCCTGGGGGTAATTTTGTTTCGCTTACTCAGCGGCCGGTGCTTCGCCAGCATCAGTACTCTCGGCACTTTCTGCTGGAGCCTCAGCTGGCTCCTCTTCTTTTGGTTGGTTTTTGCGCAGCTTGTCGGCGTGCTTTGCTTGCTTATGCTTCGCGGGAGCTTCTTTGTACCACTTCGGTAGTTCAATTCCCTCTTTTTTGAGGACATAGGCGACGCGGCTGGACGGCTGGGCACCATGGCCGAGGTAAAACTCGACCTTTTCCTTATCAAGGACCACGCGCTTGGTCTCAGGGTTGTAGTTGCCGACCTCGGCTACAACACGACCCGAAAGCGGGTGGCGCTGCGCTTCTTGGACGACTATCCGGTACACAGGGGCGTGTACGCGGCCATTACGTTGCATGCGAATCGCTAGCATTTTTTCTCCTTAGTTATTGTTGGTTTGATTATAACAAAGTTTATAGGAAAAGTAAAGTCAAAAAGAGGGCTTGGCCTCGCCTATGTTTCCGGCCCCAGCGCTCGTGATGAAACGCCATTCTTAACGCCAGAGGCAAGGTCGCCCTCGTTATTTCTAGTATACTACATCTATTTGGTGTAGTCAATGATTTGATTATCAATAATGACTAATAGATGTTGAGCTTGTGGATTGTGAAGAAAATATTTCTTAGCATCCCTGAGAGCTTTGACTTTGTGTAGTTTAGAACGACGGAGATCGAGGATGATGTTTGGTGATTGCCGCGCTACGGTCCTTAAGGTATCTCGAATGATATATTTACCTCTGCCAGTAGGGCTTTTCATCTCCCAAACTAGTTGATCCATGATAAGGTCGGCATTTCTTGAAAAAGGTTTGAGCGACGGCTTGATCAGTTCGATATTTTTGCCTAACCTGAGTAAAAAGTTGATGGTAGCCATTTCATGCCTTTCGAGGATAGTGCCATTAGTAATTAGGCGATCTTGATGACAGTACGATCTTTGGTTTGCAATTGTCATTTTTTAAGACTAGCATACCTGAGCAGATAAATACACCCCTACTATTGACTTTTTCGGCTATCTGTGCTATAATGAAGAGATAGGGGGATGATTCTGACGGAAAATCGCGTAAAGCAATTTCGTCAAATAGTACATTGACATCCCCGAGGAGGTTTCTCAATGAGCGATAGATTATTGTATCGGATTAGAAATGTCGGAAAGAGGCATGCGTCGTACGGCGTGGTAGTTGGCGAAGCACCGTTAGTGCTGGAAATTAATGACCCGAGTTTTGTGGAGTTTTTGGCGCAGATGAAGGTGGAGGATCTGACGATCCCCGGTCACGCGAACGTAAAGACGACGCAGAAGTTTCAGGAGGAGTTGCCAAGCATTATAAATGGGACCAACAAACGTTGGCATCTCTGGGAGGCGCGAATTTATCGTCACCATCTGGTGCTAAATTTTGCTGACAAGCAGACCAAAGATAAGCGCCCGAAGGCAGCGGCATTGAAATGTTATATGGAGAAGTGGCCGGTAGACCTGGAGATGAGCATTCTGGTACCGGACGATAGGCAGACGCTCTATCAGATAAAACATCTGGCACCAGATGAGCGGTTTGATTTGCTTCAGGTAGAATATGACGATGAGTATGGGCTGGTTAATACTGAAGCCTACGAGAAGGGTCCGAAGCGGAGATGATGGGGATAGCTATAGATAGCTATCAGAGCTGCCAGCATGACTGTGGCAGCTCTTTTTCATGTTTAGTAGCCGATTATTTTGCAGCCTTTGCGCCCTTGGCTGACTTTTCGCGCTCTTCTAGTTTGAGATAGCCTTTCACGCCTTCAGAGGCGGCGTTACCTTCGGCTTCTTGCTTGGAATGACCAGTTCCCTGCCCCTTGAGCTGTTTACCGACGTAAACACCGACCGTAAATGTCTTGTCGTGGTCTGGCCCTTCTTCGCCGAGAACTTTGTAGCTCGGAGTAGCGCCATCGTGATGCTGAGCTAGTTCCTGGAGATAGGACTTCGGGTCGCGCCAGCTGCCTTCCTTCAGAATGCGGCCGAGCTTGCTCAAAATCCACTTATCAATAAATTCTCGCGCCGTATCGTAGCCCTGGTCGAGATAAATCGCGCCGATTACTGCCTCAAAACAGTCGGCAAGGATGACGGCATGGGCGCGACTTGAACCGTGTTTTTCGCCCTTCGATAGTCGGACGAGGGGTTCGTAGCCCAAGGCTTCGCCGGATTCGCCGATGCTTTCGGTACGGACGAGGGCGGAGCGCCAAGCGGTCATGATGCCTTCTGGCTCGTTGTAATTGCGATACAAAAAGTCAGAAGTCACTAGCTCCAGCACGGCGTCGCCGAGAAATTCTAGCCGTTCGTTATGCTCCTTGACGCTAGCTTTATGTTCGTTGACATAGCTGCGGTGTGTCAGAGCGGTGATGAGCAAGTTGATATTTTTGAACTCGAAACCAAGTTTTTCGCGGGCGAAAACTTGATATTCTTCAATCTGTTGTGGCGTCATATAACCTCCTATAGACCTTGCCTAATTTTATTACGTGCGACGAGCATGAGCTTTTCAATATCTTCGTATTCGATTGCCTCGATTGCGTCGTTGAATTTGAACCATTTGATACCTTTCATCCACTGTTCCTTCGTCGGAATCTCGGCGTCATCCATGGCGCGTACGAGGTAAATCTGAGTCGTCATGAGGACGAGCTTGTCGATACGACGATATTGAAAATGAATTTTACCCAGCCAAGCCAAGACTTGGATATGAAACAAGCCGGATTCTTCGCCAATTTCGCGAATTGCCGTCTGTTTCGCGGTTTCGCCGGGTTCGATATGCCCCTTCGGGATGGTCCAGCGCCCCTTGGAATCTTGAATCAACAAAATATCAATATCATTTTGTTCGCGATTAGTGCGAAAGACGATTCCACCCGCAGTCGGCTCGCGCACTACCTCTTGAATGGCCGGTTTTTTAAAGACACGGGCCGTAAGCCGGGAGACGGCGTTTGTACGGTCGCGCTCATTTTTTAGCGGTAAAGCCTCGGGGACTTTACGAGAAGTCGGGGCTGCTAAGCTCGCGGTTTCCGGCTGGGACTTGGCGCTTTCTAGCACCTTCGTCTTCTGAACTTCCGGCTTCACTCCAGGCGCCGACTTGGGCGCTGACCGGGTTGATTGTTTTTTGGACGCTTTACGCGACTGCTTGGGGGTTTTACGCGATGGTTTCCCCCTTGCCGTCGACATCGACGACGTCTGTTGCTCCAGCAGTAGTGCCTTCTGGCTCGTCCGCTTGTGCTTTTTCTTCATGCTGATTCTCCTTCGGAGATGTTTCTTCTTCATTATAAATCTGGCGATAGGCTGTACCGAGTACCCCGTTGATGAATTTCGAGGAATTATCCGAACCAAAGGCCTTCGCCAACTCTACGGCCTCATTAATCGCAACTTTGGGCGGTACGGTCTCGGCGGAAGATTCAAGCTCGTATAACCCCATGCGTAGTACGTTGCGGTCAATGGCGGCAATCGTACTCAAAGGCCACTCCGGCGCCATCGGCTGGAGCTTAGTATCAAGATCTTGGAATCTTTCCGAGACAGCCCGGGCTAGCCCGTAGACGAACTCCGTGTCGCCTAGAGCGCGGGCGTATGGCTCAATATTTTTCGCGACGATAACATCAATTTCCGCCGTCGGATCTCCGGCTTTTGTACGAAATTCGTATTCGTACAAACTCTGTAAAACAATTATTCTGCCTAAGTGCCGGTTACTAGCCATATACCTTCCCTTTTATTTAGATTTTTTAGTGATTTTTGTGGTCGTAGTTTTCTTTGCTGGGGCAGCTTTTTTCTGCTCAGCTTTTTTCGCTTTGACTGTCTGGTCAGAGGCTGGCTTGACAGTTTTGACTTTTAAATTTGGGGTTTTCTTCGCGGTTTCAAACGCTTTGACTGGCGAGTGGCTATTCACTGCACGGGCCAATTTCAGGCGCAAGTGGCTGCGACGTAGGCCGGTTTTACGTGGGCTACTCTGTTTTTTAGGTTCAGGCATAATGCTCCTTGTTAATATCTAATTCTGTAGTTAATCTTATCATATTTTTTTAAGCCTCGCAAGAGGTTTTACATATGGAAATGGCGCCCACAGGGAGGCGCCATGTTTGCAATGAAAATTAATGTCATGATATCTCATTCTGATTTTTCTTATCTTTTTGATGGACAATAAAATAAAACATTACGGCTATAACCACAAATGTACCCACTGCCATCATTAGTCCTATCGACCATATCATAAATGCCCGATAATTACGCGTCCGATTAATAATCTTTCCAGTACTATCAACTCGAGAAACTGTAGTCGCCGAGGCTGGAGTGTAATCTTCACCATCAGGCGGCGACTGAGCCCAAAACATCGGTTGATACTCGTCAAACCCCCCAGACTCAAGTGGCTCAGTATAGATACTGTAGCTGACAAAAGCCATGGTCATAGGCATGTCGGTGCGACCTCCAGTATTCAAAATCGGATACAAGCAGAGCCCGGATTCTGACTCCAATAGGTCTTCAGCGCTAATTTCTTCAAAGTCATTTCTGACGGCCATGGATAGAAATTTTGCCGAATCTTCTACGTAATGAATCCGCAGGTTCTCGGTAGCGATGATGGGTGTAGTCTGAGCAACGCAATGAACCTGGTCACCAAACACGGCTGCTCCGAAGCTACTGGGCTTACTATTCACAACCACCTGCGGAAATCTGGCTTGAAGAAAAGTCTCGGCATTACGAGTTCTTTCCGCCTCATCCCAAATTGCTACTAGGGCAAATTCTACGGTATAGAAC
>CANBEI010000042.1 GCA_947367565.1 uncultured Candidatus Saccharibacteria bacterium
GCCTCGTTCGTGCTAAGGACAAAGAGTTTGACCTGCTGAGCCTGAAGACCAAATCTTGGTCATTCCAGGTGCCGGATGACAAAATGGGGGTCGAGACAGTCGCAAGAGCACTGGGGAACGGCATGGCCGACATCACAATAAGAAGCTCAGAAGAGTGTCTTGTTGCTTGCCGGGAGCATGGCGTCACCCCAAAGACAGTGAAGCGGCGCGAAGGGAAGAATAGCTATGTCACGGACGTTTTGTTTTGCAAAACTCCGGTGCTGATCCTCGCGCCCAATTCTGCCGGTTGCCGCATGGTATGGGGAGGAGCGGTAGACACACTCTCTGGATCAGTCTACACCGACCGGGAGCTTGGCTGGGAGGTCGATTTTTACGACCTTCGTCCCGGTCTGAAAGACGGCGGTTGCTTTGTGCAATCTTCATCCAGTAGTGCAGTAATAATAGCAGAAAAAGAGGGGTCCGTTTGGACCATCACCCTCACGATGCCTTTACTGCCGGACGGACAGAAGGTCGGTACTAGCTACGAAAGCCACTTCAGAGGCGCGTACAATTGGTACAAGCGCCAGTTGCAGAAAGCTTCATAAGTTTTCATCGTAGCGGAGTCACAACTTCATATCGGAATAAGCCCCAGGGCCGCGCATCATAGAGTGTCGCATTATGGCCCTGGGCTTTTCATTGTGGAAGCGACAGGAAGATAATCTCGCTCCGCTCGATAACGAACCTAGCGCTAGCGCGCTTCATATCCTGTCACTTTTCTTGCAGAAAAGTAAAAACTCTATGCTGGAACATAGAGTTTTTACTTCCTGGCGGAAGCGACAGGATTCGAACCTGCGAAAGGCGTAAACCTTTACACGCTTTCCAAGCGTGCGCCTTCAACCACTCGGCCACACTTCCACTGTTGTGATTATAACACGAAACGGTAGATAAGAGTAGGAGGAGAAGTGATGTCGCGTTGTATGTGAGATGAGGAGATGAAAATGCCCCCTCATGTGCGGGGCGAGGGAACGAAAACACCCCGTCGCTTTGGGCGGCGGGGTGAATTCAAGGTGTGAAAAATGGGCCTATGAAGTTATTAATCGGTTTTGCTCAGTAAGCACGCGTCGATTTTAGCTATGCAGTCTTGTCGGTTGGGGCGATGCAACGTAATGACGCCGCGAGCCCAGTAGAGGAAAAACTTGTCGGATGACCAGTATTTGATGATTTCTTTGTCCGGAATGAGAGCGATATGACGTTCAAGACAACGGCAAGAAAGGTCGGTATTATTGAGGCTCATAAGTATTTTCGGAACGCGTTCGGTTGGAAGGTACCGGATATTGGCGTCAAGATGATTCTCAAAGACATCGATGCAATATTCGCTGGGCTTAGATGTACTGAGCCTGGCGATGGTTTGGCAAAGACGAATAAGGAATTCCTCTGGAGTTGACGGCGGATCAAGATAACCGATTAAATTGGGGTCGAAAGGTTTTTGAGTACTGAAAACATTGCCTCGTTGTCGCATAATGTCCTGACAATCATTAATACAATCAATGATGGCGGCTATGCAGCGTTTTTGAATTTCAGCATAGAAGTGTGATGGAGTATGCGCATCATCAATCCAGAGGCACATTCCGCGTTGGCAAAATTTGAAATCATCCCAAGCGCGCGTTAATGGGTCTTTTGGCTGGTTAATAGAGTGCAGTTGCCAAAGTTGTTCTGCATTAATTTTGGAGATTTTAAAATCGTTTTGAAGAACAATGAGAAGCTCAAGGAGATCAGTTGTGTCTCGACCGTTTGAGTCGGGGACGAGGTGGTGTTCGATATTATACATCGCTTCTTCAATGAATTCGTTGCGATGTTTTTCGGAGTCGCATAGGGCTTGGTAGATTCCACCGAGGTCATCGAGGCGCAGGAGAGCAACATAGCATCCGTCCATATTGTGATAGCCGCAGCTGTGATTGTAGTTTTGCCTAAGTATATCACGAAGGCAGAGACGGCGTACGTTGTCGTTATTGATTGGTCGTATAATCCAATCAATGATGGCTTGATGTATGCTTTGATAATGTTTTCGCTCAGACTGGTAGATTTTAAAATCTTTTTCTGGGATTACTATAGGTCCGTTTTCGTTAAATGGTTTATTAAGGTTACTCATGCTAGTTCCTCCTTTAATAAAAATAACAACACGTAGTTGTTGTTAGCATGCAATGTGTTTATTTTATCATTAACTTATGATTCAGTCAATTATGAGAGAGGTAAAACGGGAAATTACTAGAGTGGGCGGAGGAATTGGCTTGTGCTATGATAAAAATAAGAACAATGTGGGTGGGAAAAGGAGGTACCACATGCGAAATAAAAATACAGAAAAGAGTTGTAAATATATTTTCGTGACTGGTGGCGTGTTGTCGGGGGTCGGGAAGGGGATTACGGCGGCGTCGATTGGGGCGATCTTGAAAGCGAAGGGTTATAAGGTTTCGATACAGAAATGTGACCCGTATTTAAATGTCGATGCGGGGTTGCTGAATCCAGTGGAGCATGGGGAATGCTTTGTGACGCATGACGGGAAAGAGACGGATCTTGACCTCGGGCATTATGAAAGATTTTTGGATTTCGAGACAAGTAAGTATTCGAGCGTGCTGTCGGGGGCGTTGTATCAGGAGTTAATTGATAAAGAACGGAGCGGGGGATTCCACGGGAAGACGGTACAAATGGTGCCGCATTTTACGGATTTAGTGCAGGAGAAAATCGAGAAGGCGGCGGAAGGGTCGGATATTCATATCGTAGAGATTGGGGGAACGGTAGGCGATTATGAAGGTCTGAGCTTCATTGAAGCGATTCGCCTGTTTGCGAATCGAGTGGGGAGGGGAAATTGTCTCTATGTACATGTGGTGTATGTGCCGTGGATTAACACGTCGAAGGAATTAAAGACGAAGCCGGCGCAGAATGCGTTGAAGGACCTCAGAGGGTTTGGGATTATCCCGGATGTAGTGGTGTGTCGGACGGAGCGACCGGCGCCGCGGGCGATTTGTGAGAAAATTGCGGCGTTTTCGGGGATTGATAAAGAGGCGGTGCTGAATTTACCGGATATTGAGTCGGTATATGATGTGCCGTTTAATGTTTTGAAGTCGGGGGTGTTGGAGATTTTGAATCGGTTTGTGGGTGACGACAGCGACCCAGATATGAGCAAGTGGAAAGAGTTTTCGCGACTTAGAGGGAAAGAATGGGCGAAGACGGTGCGTGTGGGGCTGGTGGCGAAATATGTCGGGAATGATGATGCGTATATTTGTGTGACAGAGGCGCTGAAAGCGGCAGCGGCGTGGAATAAAGTGAATATTGAGATAGAGTGGATTAATGCGGAGGAAGCGACGGGGAAAGATTTTGCGCGAGTTGATGGGCTGGTCGTGCCGGGCGGTTTTGGGACGCGCGGAGTCGAGGGGAAGATCAAGGCGGCGGAGTATGCGTTAGAGACGGGGAAGCCGTATCTCGGGCTGTGTCTGGGGATGCAATGTGCGGTAGTAGCGGCGGCTAGGAGAGGTGGCTTGAAGAGTGCTGGGAGCGAGGAATTCGGCGCGAAAGAGGGAGAGAACGTAATATATATTATGGAAGGCCAGCGCGGTAAAGAGTCAACCGGTGGAACGATGCGATTGGGGGACTATGTGGCGAAATTGAAAGAGGGGAGTAAGACGCAGGGGGTGTACGGTAAGGATGAAGTGGTTGAGCGACATCGGCATCGGTATGAGGTGAATCAAAAGTATCTGTCGGAGGTTGAGAAAGGTGGGCTGATCGTAAGTGGGACGAGCCCAGATGGGAAACTGGTGGAATTTGTCGAAGCGCCAGAGTGTAAGTTTTTCGTGGCGACACAGGCGCACCCGGAGTTCAAGTCGCGACCGCTGGATGTGCATCCGCTGTTTCGGGAGTTTGTAAAGAGTTTGAAATAGATGCGTAGCGGAGAAAAACTAGGAGGGGGTGAAGTAGAGTCGGGAGAGCGAAGCCGGGACGAAGAGCGTGGGATTGGCGCGAGAGTGATCGAGGCGCAAAATGAGGTCGTGGGGGGGGGCGACGATTTACGAGGGGGCGAGGATGAAAATCCGGAGCGGCTTCGTCAGCTAAATGAGGCGGTATTTGAAAAAGTCGATATAGCGGCGGTGCTTGAGCGGACGATGAGGTTTGCGGAAAAGATTGATACGAATAGGTTATCTGAACTGAGAGATGAGCTGCAGGAGAATCCGGAGATTGGACTAACTTATGCGGAAGATTATTTTGCTGAGGTTTTGGACTTGTCGCTGACGCCAAGTTTGAGGACTGATGTGGATTTAGACGAGGGGACTTTGGGTGGCTGTGTAAATGGGGGTGAATATAATGATAGGATTCGGATAGATTTAGCGCAGCATGGCGGAGATATGGATAGTGCTCTAGTGACGTTGGCGCATGAAAATTGGCATAGCTATCAACATGATGTGATGCGACGAGTGAGAAATGGGGAGGGCTCAGAAGAGTTAGGAGAGCTGGCGAAGTTGTATGAATATAACAGCGAGGCTTACGTTCGAGCAGATTTGGATTATGAGGGGTATAGGAGACAGTTGTGCGAGACTGAAGCAAGGGCTTTTGAATTCTTAGTAGGGACGAAACTTGAGAAGGTGAGAGCTAAAGAACGGGAGGAAGCGGATTTTATGGCGGCGCATCCGGAGGTGTATGGTGAGGAAAATTTGCCGGGGATTGAACGGGAAGTGGATAAAGTTTTGCATGGGATGGATTTGCCGGGATTTTTGAGGCAAGTGGGGGCGGGGAGTTTTGATGAGTTATGGGATATAGATGAGAATGAAGAATTGACACAGAAGTACGCGAGGGCGTTATCGGAGTTAGTGGGGTTGGAGCGACCGATTGATTTGGAGTTTGTGGATAGATTGGAAAATAATAAGAAGGCGTACCTGAGCTATAAGACGGGTAAAGTGTTGCTTAGCCGGAAACAGACGCTGAATTTTCGGCCTTTGTCGGGGTTACCGAAGATTGCTTGGATGATGCGACAACGGGAAGTAGTGCGGAATGATCCGGAGAGTGAGCGCGGAAGAGCGTATAAGGTTAATTTCGGAATGTATATACATGATAGTCATAAGACGCATGAGGCGTATAGACGACAGTTATTAAAGCGGGAAAGTGATTATTTTGCGGATGAGTTGTTGAATGTCCTGGACGAACAGGCGACTTTGGAAGATATCGAGAGGATGTCGCCAGAGGAGCGGGCGGAGATGGAGAAAGAGCGAGAGCGGCTGGGGTGGGAGCCAGTAACGAGTCAAAAATATGAGGTGATAGTGAAATGATGGGAGAAAAGATTGAGCAGTACTTGAGAGATGAACGTGGCGTGGCGTCGGATGTGGTGCGGAGGAGATTACGGGAGAAGGTGATGAAGTATGATGATATTGCAGAGGAGTTCGGACGATGGCTAGAGAAAAGGGAATATGAGAGTGGCGTAGAAGTAGAGGGGTATACGGCGCAAGGGATTTATGAGTTGGCGCCACAGCTGGATGGAATTGGGGTGTTTAATTTCTTGGTGACACTTAGGGATGATCCGGAGGGAGCAAAGGAGATGGTACGAGAGGGGTTTGTGGTTAGGTAGGAGTAGATCTCATAATCTCTTAGTTTTTACTACTTTCTAGCTCACCCCAGCCTAGTTTTAGGAATGTTGAGTCTCACGCCAAGGTTTGTTTTTGGATTTTACCCTGATGGGCCGAAAAAGTTCCGTTCGGTCACGCTGACTTTTTCTAAAATCCAAAAACAGACCTTGGGTTCGACTCTTTTATATTCCTAAAACTAGACTAGAGTAAACTAGGAATAGGTTAATTAAGGATTATAGAACGTCAAGCTTGCCTCTGTTGGAATTTACCATTGCCTTTTGTCCGTAGCGACGCTATACGTCTCGATAATGGTAATATTGGGTATGCTGGCGGCAACGGGTACGCCTGGTCACGTATAGCCATATTCCTTATTAATACCTACTATCTGAATTTCAATACTACAGGAGTCAACCCGTCTAGCAGTGGTGATTATTGGTTTGGTTTCCCCCTCCGCTGCCTCTACCCAGGTAGTGCCTAATGGAGGAAAAGGAAAGAGAAGATGCAAAAACAACAAATTTATGCTTGTTAAAATTTCTTGATTTGTGGTAGGGTGAGGAGTATGGTCGGAAAGATTATGCCAAATGGGGTTTTACTTGAAAAACATGAATATGAAACAGTGCTGTTTTTTACTGACCTGGGGTGTAATGTTGAACTTATTCCAAAGTCGAACAATACCCCCGATATTCGTATGAATGGGTTATTATGGGAAATGAAAGCGCCAAAGGGAGAAGGGAGGTTTTTGATACCGAATACAATTCAGCGTGCAGTGAAGCAGTCAAAAAATATCGTTATTGATTTACGCCGAACGAAACGTCATCAATCAAAGTGTCTCCGTGAGATCGAGCATGAATTTCATAAGTCTACAAGCGTTCGGCGTATTTTGGTTATTACGAAAAGTAAGAAGCTGATTGAATTCAGGAAATAGTGTGGTATAATAAGGGCATGGAGGGCAGGACCAGCATTGGATATATGCAGGACACCGCTCTCATTTTTGTTGTACGGCAGCAGAGGGGGAGGCCGTACCAACGAGAGTTGTCACTGCCTGATGGGAAGACGATTGCGTGATTTGAGCCGAAGATGTAAACACGAGTGGATGAGATGGATACAAGTGACCAGAGAGCAGCTTCGTTACCATTATTACCAACGCGA
>CANBEI010000043.1 GCA_947367565.1 uncultured Candidatus Saccharibacteria bacterium
CGAAGATGTAAACACGAGTGGATGAGATGGATACAAGTGACCAGAGAGCAGCTTCGTTACCATTATTACCAACGCGACCATATTCTAAGTTCACATACCCACTACGGACAAAAGCCAATGGTAACTGTACTATGGTGGTGGCGCCGGTGGAGAGTAGTAGATTCATGGTAGAATAAGGCTGTGGATGCTTTTGACATATCCATGGAAACTATCGGTAGTCATTGAGGTCAAGCTCCAATTACCGTATGTTCTCTGTAATCAAAGATCGTGGAGTCCTTCTTTCTAACTTCAAGGGAGAATGATGGAAGATTTGTCATCTAATATAGCTACGGCTATGTTATGAATAAAAGGGCTTCTTTACCTGCGTTTGTTTTTGGCTTTTGTCCGTAGCGGGAACGTGAATATTAACGACGGCAGAGTTAACTACGTCGGCGAGTGGGGCTGGGATTGGTCGCGTACTTCTAGATCGTCTACGAACGCTTACAACTTGCAGTTCGGCGTATCCGATATCAACCCGTCAAACAACAACAATCGTTGGAACGGTTTCCCCCTCCGCTGGGGGTGGCCGCGGTGCGGTGCCGATCTTTGAGATTTTAGGTGGTTATTTTTAATATATAAAACATAGTGGTTGTGGTACAATGGAGACAAACAAAAAGAGTGTGAGGAAACGGGGAAGATTGTTGTAGACGTTGGGTGAGGACGGCGGTTTTGAATTTTTTGGGACGCTATGTGGTGTGTTAGGATGTTTTTGACATGATTTTGGAGTTGGAAAACGTAAGGATTTTGGCGAAAAATGATGTAAGACATTTGATGTACAATGTATGTACATATGATATAATTTGTATGTAAGATGTATTGACATTGTATGTACTCAGGTCGAGGGGGAGGAACGGCAGAAAATGAGGTTTGTAAGACATTGTGTGTACAATGTATGGTGTATGTAATGTCAGTGTATTGCAATTGTAATGCAAATGTATTACAATGGTGAAAAGGGAAGGAAGAGAAGGATGGTAAAGAAGGCTAGAGTAGAAACAGAGGTGGTGGAAAAGCCGCAGGAAGTGAAAAAATTGGCGGCGACAGAGAAAATGACGTCGGTGACTTTTCGGACGCGGTTGGTGCAGAAAAAGAAGGCGGAGAAGATTTTTGAAGACATGGGGATTAGCACGAGTGCGGCGCTGAATATGTTCTTGGCGCAGGTGGTGCGAGATAAAGGTATGCCGTTTTTGCCAAGTACAGTGAAGAAGAATGGGGCAGTGAGCGAGAAGGAAGAAGGGGATCCGAATGCGGGGTTTATTGCTCTGGAAGAACTTTGGGACGAGCTTTAGTCTGCTGTTAGTCATAGGGTGATGCTTGACCTTTAAGGGAAAGTGCGATAAGATATAGAGGTAAATAAGTTGAGGTAACTCTATGTCAGCAAAACAAACAAGCGATGGGCACGAATATGACAGTTCACAAATTCAGGTATTAGAGGGTCTGGAGCATGTCCGGATTCGGCCGGGGATGTATATCGGTTCGACGGGTTTTGACGGCTTACATCATTTGCTGAAAGAGATTGCGGACAACTCGATTGATGAGGCGATTGCGGGATTTTGTACGCGGGTAGATATTACAGTCTTGGCGGACGGGGGGATTCGGGTAGATGACAATGGTCGTGGGATTCCGGTAGATATTCATCCGAAGACGGGGAAGTCGACGCTGGAGACGGTGCTGACGGTTTTAAACGCTGGTGGTAAGTTTGGTGGGGGCGGATACAAAGTGTCGTCAGGTCTGCATGGTGTGGGGTCGTCGGTAGTGAATGCGCTTTCGACGAGGATGATTGCGGAAGTGCGGAAGAATGGCAAGGTACACCATGTGGAATTTGCAGATGGGGGAAAGACGCAAGGAAAGGGCTTGGAAGTAGTTGGCGAGACGAAGGGGACGGGAACGTCGATTACGTTTTATCCAGATCCGACGATTTTTAAGGAAACGACGACATTTGATTATAATTGGATCTCAAACTATGCGCGGCATCAGGCGTACTTGACGAAAGGCGTATTAATTACGGTCAAGGATGAGCGGAACGGGGCGCGTGAGAGTTTCTACTTTGAAGGTGGAATTCGGAGCTATGTACGACGGTTGAACGAGGGGAAGGAAGTATTGTCGGACGACATCTTCTATACCGAGAAGAAGATTGAGGATTCAGAAGTTGAGGTAGCGTTACAATATAATGATACATATGCGGAGACGATTAAGCCGTTTGCGAATAACGTCCTCACGCCGGACGGTGGTATGCATGTGGTGGGATTCCGCACGGCGATGACACGGGTAGTGAATGATTACGCGCGGAAGAATGGGTTGCTGAAGGAAAAAGAACCAAACTTGACGGGGGATGACATTAAGGAAGGTTTGACGGCGGTGATTTTGGTGAAGTTGCCAGATCCGCAGTTTGAGGGGCAGACGAAGAATAAGCTCGGAAATCCAGAAGTACGAGGATACGTCGATAAGGTCATGACGGAGTATTTTGGGTATTATCTGGAAGAAAATCCGGCAATTGCGAAGAAGATTATTGGTAAGGCGACATTGGCGGCGCGAGCAAGGAAAGCGGCGCGGGCGGCGCGGGATAATGTGATTCGGAAGGGGGCGTTTGAGGGGTTGAACTTGCCGTCGAAGTTGGCGGATTGTTCGAGTCGTGATCGGAGCGAGTGTGAGCTGTTTATCGTAGAGGGTAATTCGGCAGCAGGTAGCGCGAAAGAAGGACGGAATCCGAAGATTCAGGCGATTTTACCATTGCGTGGTAAGGTACTTAATACTGAGCGGGCGAGGTTGGATAAGATGCTAGCGAATCAGGAGCTGGTGAGTTTGATTAAGGGTCTGGGCGTGGGGATTGGTGATCAATTTGATCTTGGTGGGCTCAGGTATGACAAGATTGTGTTTATGACCGATGCTGATGTTGATGGTTTGCATATTGCGACGCTACTGATGACATTCTTTTTCCGGTATATGCCAGAGGTGATTAAGGCGGGGCATGTGTACCTTGCGAAGCCGCCGTTGTTTGGTTTGACGAAGGGAACGGGAAGTAATCGGAAGATTGACTATGTGTATGATGAGGTGGCGCTGGAAAAGAAGTTGACGGAGAAGATCGAGGAGCGGAAGGCGGCGGGGACGAAGATTGACCCGACGCAGGAGAGGTTTAAACAGGCAGGCTATACAGCGCAGAACCGGTTTAAGGGTCTTGGCGAGATGGATGCGAAGCAACTTTGGGAGACGACGATGGATCCGGAGAATCGGATTCTCGTGCAAGTGCATATTGACGATGCAGAAAAATGTGATGCGGTGTTTACGAAGTTGATGGGCGATCAAGTGGATTTGCGTAAAAACTTTATTCAGGCGGGGGCAGCGACAGTTGACCTTGATGAGTTGGACTTTTAAGGAAAGGAGTAAGGTCGTATGGCAAGTGATGAGAAGAGTAGAGGGGTAGAACCAGAAAAAAATGAGAACGAACTTGTTCCGCAGGAACAAATTGAGAAGGATGTGACGGTCGAGGGGGAAGTGGTCGAAGCGCAGGTTGTAGACGGGGTAGAGAAGCGCGATGTCGAGAGTACGATGGAGAGCTATTTCCTGCGGTATTCGATGTCGGTGATTATTGACCGGGCGCTCCCGGATGTGCGCGATGGCTTGAAGCCGGTGAATCGCCGTATATTATATGCGATGAATAAAAATGGCTGGAAGGCGCCACATGCGACGGTGAAGTCAGCGAGGATTGTGGGTGAGGTGATGGGTAAGTATCACCCGCATGGTGATTCGTCGATTTATGATGCGATGGTGAACTTGGCACAGAACTGGAAAATGCGCTATACGTTGGTCGAAGGTCAAGGTAACTTCGGTTCAATGGATGGTGATGAGGCGGCGGCGTCGAGGTATACTGAGGCACGGATGGATAAGGTGGGGGCGGAGTTGCTTACGGATATTGAGAAAGAGACGGTAGATTTCCGAGATAACTTTGATGGTAGTGAGCAAGAGCCGGTGGTATTGCCGGCGGCGGTGCCGAATATTTTGCTGAATGGACAGATGGGGATTGCGGTCGGGATGGCGACAAATATCCCGCCACATAACATGACGGAAGTGATTAATGCAACGGTGGCGCAGATCGACGATCCGGAAATTAGCTTGGATGGGTTGATGCAACATGTTAAGGGGCCGGATTTTCCGACGGGGGCGGAGGTTTATGGCGGTGCGCCGATGAAGCAAGCTTATGCGACAGGTAAGGGTTCAGTGACGATTCGAGCAGTGGCGCAGATTGAAGAAAAGAAGAATGGTCGGTATCAGATTGTGATTACGGAAGTGCCGTATGGGATGAGCAAGGAAGGTTTCATCGAAAAAGTGCGCGAGTTGGTGTTGGCGAAGAAACTGGATCATATTGCGGATGCGCGGGATGAGAGCGCGCGAGGGAAGATTCGAGTCGTAGTTGAACTAAAGAAGGACGCGTTTCCGAAGAAGATTTTGAATCAGTTGTATCGGATGACGCAACTCCAGACGACGTTCCATTATAATATGTTGGCGTTGGTGGATGGAGTACAGCCGCGGATTTTGGGTCTGAAGGAGATTTTGGCGGAATTTATTAAGCATCGTCAGAAAGTCGTGCGACGCAGGACGGAGTATGATCTTCGCAAAGCGAAGGAGCGGGCGCATATCTTAGAGGGGTTGAAGATTGCTCTGGACAATATCGACGAAGTGATTAAGACGATTCGCGAAAGTTATGATGATGCTGATAAGCGACTCATGGAGCGGTTTGGGCTGAGTGAGATTCAGGCGGCGGCGATTCTTGCGATGCAACTGCGCAGGCTGCAAGGACTCGAACGCGATAAGATTGAAAATGAATTGAATGAACTTTTGAAGCAGATTGCGGAATATGAGAGGATTTTGGCGAGTGAGAGTGAGATTCTGCGGGTTGTGAAAGAAGAGTTGATTGCAATGCGGGATAAGTTTGGCGATGAGCGGCGGAGCAAGATTATTAATCATGAAGTGGGGAAGTTCTCGGAGGAAGAGTTGATTCCGGACGAGGAAAGTGTGATCTTGATGACGCTAGAGGGGTATATGAAGCGAGTGTCGCAGGGCGATTTCAAGCGTCAGAACAGGGGTGGTAAAGGGAAGCGCGGAATGACGACGAAAGATGAAGATGTGATCGCGCAGATTGTGACGGCAAGCTCGCACGATTACTTGCTATTCTTCACGAATCAGGGTCGGATTTTCCGGATGAAAGCGTATGAGGTTCCGCAGGCGTCGCTGACGGCGAAGGGTACGGCGGTAGTGAATTTACTGAATATGCATCCGGATGAGAAGGTGACAAGTATCGTTAAGCAGGGGGCGGATTCGAGTGGATACCTGTTCATGACGACGAAGAAGGGTACGATTAAGAAGACGGCCGTGAAAGAGTTCTTGAATCTGCGGACGAATGGGATGATTGCGATTAAGCTTGATCCGGGGGACGAACTGATGTGGATACAGGAGACGACTGGGGCGAATGATGTGGTGATTTCGACTTCGGCGGGGCAGGCGATGCGGTTTAACGAGAAAGATGTGCGTAGTATGGGGCGGAGTGCGAAAGGAGTGAGGGGAATTAGGCTGCGTCCGAAAGATGAGATCGTCGGAATGGATATTGTCAGGGATGAAGGTCAGAAATTGCTGGTCATGTCGGCAAATGGATACGGTAAGGCGACCGAGGCGAAGAATTTCCCAGTGCATAGGCGAGGTGGGGTCGGGATTAAGGTTGCGAGTGTAACGGCGAAGACGGGTCCAGTCGTGGCGGTACATACGCTGGATCCAGCAGCGAAAGAAGTAATCATGATGTCGAATAAGGGGCAGGCGATTCGAGTAGCGGTGAAGGAGATTCCAACACTTGGTCGGGCGGCGCAAGGGGTGAGGATTATGAAGATGAATGAGGGGGATTCGGTGGCGAGTCTCGGGATTGTGTTGCCGGACGAGGAAGAAGAGAAAGAGTAGGGGCAATGGGGGGAAGCGCATGGGTGGGATGCGCTTTTTTGGTGGGTTAATTAAGGATTATAAAACACCAAGTTATCTCTGTTGAGATGTGGTTGAACTTGTAACGTGGGAGTAAGTTGGGGTAGAGTCAACTGAGGGGGAAACTGTTCCAACGATTGTTGAGACCTGACGGATAGACTCCACTTGGATTAACGCTTGAGCTGCAAGCGTAGGCAGCCGACCTAGCTGTACGAGACCATCCGTAAAGATCGTAGCCGACGTAGGTGACGTAGCCTCCGGTAAGAGAGATATACCCACTACGGACAAAAGCCAATGGTAACTGTACTATGGTGGTGGCGCCGGTAGTACCGATATTGTAGGTAAAATATTGACTGCAGGGCGGCATAACTTTGGCAAAAGCATCGTAAGTTAACAAATGGGGAAAGGGGGGAAAGGCCTATGATGATTA
>CANBEI010000044.1 GCA_947367565.1 uncultured Candidatus Saccharibacteria bacterium
TACTATCTACGCATCAACAGTGCACAAGCAGGAGCAATATATTACTACTACCGTTATTATGGTCGCCCCCTCCGCTGCCACTACCCCAACTTGTACACCACGTACAAGTTCAACCCACTACTTACAGGAGTAAAAACCATCTCATATCACTTAATTAAACTATTCAAAGCAAAAAACATCACCGCACCCCGAGGGCGACGGTATCAGATATAGGGCGCAGTTCTAAAGGGCGAAGTCAGTAGGGATGGAGTACGAGGAAGAGGTGAAGCACGCAAAGAGGCTGGGCTAACTGCCCTGCCTCTGCGTACTGGAACCTCTGACGAAGTAATCCGCCCTAATGACGAGCCCTCCCCTTACTCTACGTTCCTCATACTAAGACTCAACCTCCCCCGATCATCAATCGCCACCAGCTTCACCCGTACTTTTTGCCCCACCTTCAGTACATCACTCACGTTCTCAATCCGCTTGTCGCTAATCTGGCTCACATGCAACATCCCGTCCACCCCCGGCAAGATCGTCACAAACGCCCCGAAATCCTTAATCGTCGCCACCGTACCGTCATACACCTTCCCCACTTCCGGCTCTTCGACTAATCCACGAATCCACTCCAAAGCCTGAGCAATCGCCTCATTCTCCCCCGAAATCGTCACCAATCCATCATCCGCGATATCCACCATCGCGCCCGTCTCGCTCGTAATCTTATTAATCGTCTCCCCACCTTTTCCGATAATTGCCCCAATTTTATCCGGATTCACCATCAACTTCTCAATCCGCGGCGCATACACCGAAATCTCCTTGCGCGGTTCTGGAATCACGCTAAGCATATGCTCTAAGATATGCATTCTCCCCTCGCGTGACTGTTCAATCGCCCGTTCCAAAATCTCTACCGGCAACCCGTGCACTTTCATATCCATCTGAAGCGCCGTCACCCCCTCCGTCGTACCCGTCACCTTGAAATCCATATCCCCGGCAAAGTCTTCCGCATCCATCAAGTCAGTCAAAACATACGCTTTATCAATATCGTCCGCCGTAATTTCTTCCCCCGCTGGCACATTCATCATCAACCCCATCGCGACCCCGCTTACCGGTCGCTTGATCGGCACCCCGGCATCCATCAACGCCATACAGCTCGAACATGTCGCCGCCATACTAGTACTACCATTCTGACTCATAATTTCCGTCACACTCCGAATCGCGTACGGAAAATCCTCTTCACTCGGCAACATTGGCAAAAGTGCCCGCTCCGCAAGATACCCATGCCCAATCTCCCGTCGCCCCGGCGAACCAATCCTCCCCGGCTCCCCCACCGTATAAGACGGTGCATTGTAATGATGCATATACCGTCGCTTCCCGTCGGTCACCTCCATCGTATCCACGACCTGCGCAAAGCTCAGTGGCGCCAAAGTCACGATATTCATCGCCTGTGTCAAGCCTCGCGTAAACAAGCTCGAACCATGCGTCCGCGGCAAAATCCCAACCTGGCTCGACAATGGCCGCACTTCGTTCAATTTTCGTCCATCCGGCCGTACGCCATCCTCGACGATTCCCCGCCTTACTTCATGATGCACCGCGAGGTCAAACGCCTGGTCATATTCCCCCTTAAGTCGTTCATCATAATCCGCGATTTTCTCTTCTTCAGTCTCTCCCTCTCCAAGTTCCGGAGCAAACTCCGCGTGCATCTCTTCTTTCAGCTGCTCAATCACGCTCTGCCTCTCCAGCACATTCCCCCGTACCTGATCCCCCGCATGCGCCTTGTACCAGCTCTCCGCCTTCTCCTGCACGCCCTCATCCGGCAATACCAGTTCATACTCCTGCGCCTCTGGCTGCACTTTCTCGGCCAACTCTCTCTGTGCATCCAACGTTGGCTGCACATTCTTCACCGCCCAGTGCATTGCCTCAATAATCATCGCCTCCGGCACTTCATCCGCCCCCGCCTCGACCATCATCACCTTGCCGTCTTTACACGCCACGACGAGATCCATCATGCTCCGCTCGCGCTCTTCCGGACTCAAAAATGCCTTGAACTCGCCATCCACGCGTCCAATCCTTAGCCCTGCTACTGGCCCATCAAACGGCGTCCCCGACAACATCAGCGCGCTCGACGCGGCAATCATCGCCACCATATCCGGCCGGAAACTCGGGTCCATCGACAACACCGTCGTCACGACCTGCACTTCCTGCCGATACCCCTTCGGGAATAGCGGGCGAATCGGTCGGTCAATCAATCTCCCGACCAACACCGCCTCATCCGCCGGCTTCCCCTCACGCTTAATAAACTTCGAACCGCTAATCTTCCCCGCCGCGTAGAATTTCTCTTCATAATCCACACTCAGTGGGAAAAAGTCCTGCACGACTGGCCTTTTACCAACAACTACCGACCCCAATACCACTGTATCGCCATAGCTCACCAAAACGCTCGCCGTACTCCGAAATCCTACCCGATTCACTTCGAGCGTCAAAGTCTTTCCGCAAAGCTCCCGCTCCACGCGAATCACCTGCTTACCGCTCGGGTTGATAATATCCATATTCTTCCTTTCTCGGGAAAACCTCAGATAAAAGCCTTCTCATGAAAAGATTTTTATCTGCCGTCTTCCCAATAATTATAATTTTCTCCCCACCCCATTATACCACACTCCCTTTTGCCGAAATCCACATCAAAATATTGACTTTTTTGTTCGGGTGTGCTATAATAGATACGATGCGCCGCAAACATCCCGTTTCCGGCCTCCATCGAACATTTCAAAAAAGGAGAGATTTCAGAAAATGACAGAAATAACAGCAGATTCAGCAGCGGTGATGTCCGCTGACTACCAAGGCATGTTCGCCTTAGTACTTGGTGACACAATTCAACAAATTACCTCTTTTACAAAAAGAGTGCTCGATCCCCAAACCGACAGTAAAACCGACAACGCAGAAATATCTGAGACCTGCGAAAAAGACATAGTAAAAGCAATTACGCCGCCCATTATTCATGTAGTTCAAACCGAAAAAGCCGACCGCAGCATTACAATTCAAAATGTGCCTCCGGTCAACGCTTACGACCTCAACTACAGCATCCTTGAACGTGTCTTAAACCACGTGAAAGACGCCTATATTAAAGGTCGCTACGAGGATGCCGAACTGAAAGAGAAATGCGCGGGGCGAGAATTCAAATTCTGCATGACATACTTTTTCCAGCATGACGGGGAGCAAACTTTAATGGCAAACTTTTGCGTTAGTCATACCAAAGATGCTCCGGCCTGGATTACAAATCCCAACCCTAAGGCAGAAGATCATCTGA
Source organism: uncultured Candidatus Saccharibacteria bacterium (assembly GCA_947367565.1). Lineage (GTDB taxonomy): Bacteria > Patescibacteriota > Saccharimonadia > Saccharimonadales > Saccharimonadaceae > Nanosyncoccus. The sequence goes on from CANBEI010000044.1 coordinate 3,281, forward strand.
CACCAATGTCAGATGATGAGGTTAACCTCATCGCAGATGCATTCATTCGCCAGTGCGAGCATGCACTAAGTAACTATGTCAACATGGTATTTAACGATGCTATCGAAAACGGCATTGAACCTAATTACTACAATAAACAGTTTCCTATGACGAAACCGACAGTGAAGTAAAATACCCGATACGATTCGACAGGAAAGCCTAAACAGGCGAGAACACCTCCTTTTTCCCTCTCCAACGCTAGCCTAGCTAGCCGCGGAGGGGGATTTCTATTTTGCGCATTTTCCTCACATAAAACCACCGGTAACAGCACCGTAACATAAATTTCTACAAGTACCACCGGCGCCACCACCATAGTACAGTTACCATTGGCTTTTGTCCGTAGCGGAGCAACTAGTGTCTATGGTGGCAACGCCAACAGTCTAGGAACTAACGCCTACTACTGGTCATGCACTTCAGTCTCTTCCACTAGCGCACGTTATCTTGGTGCTTACTTAGACGGCAATGGCGTCCACCCATCCAACTCCAGCAACAACAATCGTTACAGCGGTTTCCCCCTCCGCTGGCTCTACCCCCCACCAAAAAACTCCCCTCATCCACAGACAAGAGGAGTCTTCCAGCCAGAACTACTTTCGTAGCCCAAGTTCAGCGATCGTCTTCTTATAAAGATCGAAGTCCGTCCGCTCCAAGTATTTCAGCAACTTCTTGCGCTGACCAACCATCTGCATCAAACCACGCTTCGCCATGAAATCGTGCTTGTTCTGCTTCACGTGCTCAGTCACTTCCTTGATCCGTTCCGTCAAGATCGAAACCTGCACCTCTGGTGACCCCACATCACTCTTGCTCCGAGCGAGCTTGCTAATCGCCTCAGCTTTTTTCTCTCTAGTAATCATATATCCCGTATTATATCACACCTTTCGCCCCCAGACAACCCCTTTTCTCCTCTTCCTCTTTCCTCCATTAGGCACTACCTGGGTAGAGGCAGCGGAGGGGGAAAGCGACACGTCTGGCATCTGTATTAGAAGGATTAATATTGATCATAGAATTAAGAAAATCATACCCATTCACTCCAGACGTTGCACTACTCGACCAATATTGACCTACGTTGCCTACTTGCCCATTACGACCAAAGTATAAATCGACGTACCCGCTACGAACAAAAGCCAAAACCTCAATTCAATAGAAGAAATTCCCACTAACGAACAAAAACAGGACGACAACATTTGACTTTTATAAAAACTCGAGTAAAATAGGAATTACGATAAGTTAATTACCTTCGCTTTTTACGGGCGAAGGTAATTTTGATTTTCAAATCAGACTGAACGCATATACGCCAGACACGAATTCTGCCTCTCCCTCCGGCGCCACCACCATATTACAGTTACCATTGGCTTTTGTCCGTAGTGGCGGCGTCTACTTGGACAACGGATACATCTATTATACTGGCTACGAAGCTTCACCTCGGTCGCGCACAGCGTACTCCTCGACGCGGGCCTACGGTTCGTACATGACTCCTACGACCATTAATTCGTCTAACAACTACTACCGATACAACGCCTTCCCCTCCGCTGACTCTACCTCAACCTACACCCCCTCCGCCTCTTCCACCCTATACTCCCCCACCTGCGTCCGCCGCAGCGCCGTCAAATACGCCCCCGTCCCGAGCGCCTTCCCAATATCCTCTCCCAGCGCCCGAATATACGTCCCACTCGACACCTTGCATCTTATCGTCAAATCTGGCCATTTATAATCCAAAATCTCAATTTCGTCAATCCTCACCTTCCGGACCGGCATCTCCACCTCTTTCCCCGCCCGCGCCAATTTATACGCTCGCTCCCCATTAATTTTCACCGCCGAATACGCCGGCACCCGTTGCGAGTTTTCCCCAACCAACTTTTCCACACACTTTTCCACAGCCTCTTTGTTCGGGATTTCGCATATTTCATGTTCGGTTATTTCGCCTTCAGGATCACCCGTTGTCGAATTCGCCCCTAGCCGCAACGTCGCAATATATTCTTTATCCAATTTCAAAAACTCATTCGCTCGCTTCGTCCCCTTCCCCACCAGCAAAATCAACAGCCCAGTCGCAAACGGATCAAGTGTGCCCGTATGGCCAACCTTCACCTTTTTCCGCTTCTGCCGCGTTACGCCGTCCTTCCCCACAACCTCAACATACCCCGCTTCTTCCGACAGTCGCCGCCTCACTCTCGCCACCACCCCAAACGAACTCACTCCCGCCGGCTTATCTACTAATAATATTTCTTTATCTTGCACTACCCAAACTCTCCGCTTTTTCAACCTCTTCATCCGTCACCCCAAACCGTTTTAACATCGCTATCAAACCCCGATAATATCCCGACCCCTTTCCACGCTTTTCGCTCCTAGTTTCATGCTCCAAATAAGAAATACCTTTTACCAAATTGTGTGGATTAATTTTCCCTTCTTCAATCAAAGGACGCAAGTCACTATAATAGAAAGGGAAAATCACAGATGGGTCGCATAATGGCAACAAAACGTCCATATCTACTCCCTTATCCGCTAGTCGTTCTACATCCCACTTACTCCCAAGACACCCCAAATGTTCGTCATAAAAGCCGGGTTTACGCCTTCCAATATACCGCTGTGTTTCATCAAATGGTGGAAAATCTCGCTCTGGATTAGAATAATTTAAAACCTTTAATATTGAGTTAGGTACGCTTATGTCTATAC
>CANBEI010000045.1 GCA_947367565.1 uncultured Candidatus Saccharibacteria bacterium
TAAAGAAGTTCTCAAAGGTTTTGGCGATTGAATATGATGCAGATCTAGCGCGCAAACTTCCTGGCTCATTCCCGGGTAAGAATCTTGAGGTGATTAACGCGGACGTCTTGGAAGTGGACTTTGATAAATTGATAAATGGGCAACCTTACTGCGTAGCTGGGAATATTCCATATTATATTACTTCACCCATCGTCAAAAAAGTCCTTGCGATACAGAATAAACCTCAGAAGATTGTCTTGTTAATGCAAAAAGAGGTGGCAGAACGTATAGCGGCGGAGCCAGGAGATTGTAGTTTGTTGGCGTTGCTGGTGCAAAATCTAGCGGAAGCAACGCTTGGTCTCGTAGTGAAAGCTGAAGAATTCACTCCACCGCCAAAAGTTGATAGTCAGGTTTTAATCTTAGCTCCTCTGGATGAGCCACAGGTTGATGACGCGGTGTTAAAATTTGCTAGCCGGGGCTTCTCTAACCCGCGGAAAAAACTCAGTAGTAATCTCACCGACAGTAGGATGTCTAAGGCAGATTGGGAAAATGCGCTGCGAGAAGAGGGAATTAATCCTAATGCCCGCGCCGAAAATTTGAGCCTCTGGGATTGGGAAGACCTGTACTTACGGCAAAATCCCGAAAAAACTCTTGCCAAAAAATAGCATAAGCGATATAATAACAGTAAATTGTATAAACATAACAAATAGGAACACAAAAAGGGAGGCACAATGAACCCCGAAGACAACAACCCACTATCAAATCCATTCGCTACTGGCGGCATGACCGGTACGCCAGAACCTACGACAGGCTTAGGCGGTATGCCAATGTCAGACAATCTTGCTTCGGCACAAGAGAGTCTCACGGCTGCTGGCATGGCTGCGAACCAGGGTGTTGGTGGGGCTATCGGCCTAGACCAAATTGCCGCCGCTGATTCAAATACTGCCGCATTACCTCCGGTTGACGAGCCTCTAGTTCCAGCTGCTCCGGTTCCGGGCTCAATTGGTAGCGCCGTCTCTATGCCTCCAGCTGACCCGACTGCTGCTCCTGCGGATATGTCGTTCGGCGCTCCTGCTTCAGCCGCTCCAACTTCGGGTGCGGTGCCAGCTCCAGAAGTTGCGCCTGCCGCTGCACCTTTTAATCCGTTTGCCACGCCAAGTGTTTCAGAAACACCGGCTGCTCCGGCGCCCGCACCTCAGCCTGTAGCTGGTCCGGCTGCACCTACATCTGCGCCTCAACCAGCGCCCGCGCCCGTTCCAATGGGTGCCGACAAGCCGAAATCCAAACTGGCCACTAGTCCACTCGTTGTTATTCTCGGAGTGATTGCCGCTCTACTATTAGTCACTTCGATTACTTTCTTCATTCTCTGGAATAACGAGAAAAAGAATGTTAAGCCAGTCTATTATCCTCAAGTTTCTGATGAGAATTCGAACTCTTCAATCGCTAGTATTTCCTGTCAACGCACGGAAAGTCGCAAAGATCCCGATGGTTCCGGCAAAAGTATCGTGACGATCAGCTATACTGGCGATACTCTGAGCGCATATTCGTCTAGCCTTTCGCTCGACTTCGGTAGCGAAACTGATGCTGCTGCTGTACGCGACGCTAACGCTCCAATCGCCGAAAGTGTAGCCGCTCTTGTCGGTGGTACACTCGCGGTTAGTAACGAAGCTAATGGCGATAACTATACCTATCTCGTCACTTCTCAGGATGGTACTGATATTGCGGCAAGTGACGTCATGAACGCAATTTACGGTACGACCGAGGGCGATCCAAGCTTGGCGCTTGCTGATGTCCAAGCCAAATATGAAGCCGAAGGCTTCGTCTGCGTCGAAGAGTAAAAACACTGGGTGAAGTCATAGGATATAAGACCTTTCCGAAAAACTAACCCGATTAGGGCTGAGCCAAGGGCGATTCTTTAGATGAGCTCGGCTCACCCTGTTTTTAAGGAAGGGTCTTATATCCTGTGCTTAAGGTATGGTATAATATATATATGTCAAAAGTTTATATCTGTACCGCAATCCCCTATGTCAATGGTAATCCTCATATTGGACACGCTATGGACTACCTTTTGGCGGATACTTACGCTCGGTATCGCCGCAGCCAAGGCGACGAGGTGCGGTTTCAGGTTGGCACCGATGAACATGGCAATAAGGTCTACAGCACCGCGCAAAAGAATGGTCTCAGTGTTGAAGCGTACGCCGCTCAAAATTCGCAGAAATTCCAAGATTTTATCAAAAAACTCGATATTACCTATACCGATGCCATTCGTACGACTGATGCTGATCATGTTCGGCGCTGTCAAGAAATTTGGAAACAACTTGAGCCGCATATTTACGCCGCTAATTATGACGGCTGGTATTGTGAGGGCTGCGAAAGTTTCGTTACCCAGAAGGAATATGATGAGAATGGCGGTATCTGCCCTGATCATCAAAAACCGTATCAAAAACTAACCGAGAAAAATTATTATCTGCGCATGGACGATTTTCGCGACCAGATTCGTGCGAAAATTGAGTCCGATGAGATGCTGATTCTGCCTGAATTCCGTAAGCAAGAAATGCTAAGGCTACTTGAAGATACGCCGGATATTTCGATTTCCCGCCCACGTAAGCAGCTTAGCTGGGGTGTACCGGTGCCAGGTGACGATGAGCAGGTCATGTATGTCTGGGTTGATGCACTCAGTAATTACATTACGGTATTAGGCTATCCGGATCAGGACATTTCTGAGTGGTGGCCTGCCAGTGCGCAATTTGTCGGTAAGGATATTTTGCGTTTTCATACTATCACTTGGCCAGCAATATTGCTCGGGCTTGACCTCAAGTTGCCCCAGAAAGTTATCTCGCACGGCCATGTTTTAGCTGGCGGACAAAAGATGAGTAAGAGTATTGGGAATGTTGTCGACCCGATGGCAGTGCTTGAACGTCACGGTCTCGAGGCGTTTCGGTATTATTTCCTGCGGCATATCGATACCTTCGCTGATTCGGATTTCACCTGGGAAAAGTTCGATGAGGCTTATAATAACGAACTTGCGAATGATCTTGGTAATCTCGTACAACGCCTAGCGACGCTTTGTCGTAAGAACGAAGTTCATGGCATTAGCATGCCGGAAGTTGTCGACGAAGAATATCGTAAGTTAATGGATAGGTATGAATTTTCTAAGGCTTTTGATTATGCCTGGGGTAAAGTGCAACAGCTTAACAAAGACATTGATATCGCAAAACCTTGGGAATTGGCAAAACAGGGAAAGGTGGAGGAAGCTCGGAATGTGCTGAGTCAGCTTGTTGGTGGATTGTTGAAGGCGTCAGAGCTACTCGAGCCATTCTTGCCAGAAACTTCAGCAAAAATCCAGAGTATATTTATCGCTGATGAAATCGTGCCCCCGAGCACGCCACTATTCCCAAAAGCGTAGCCTACAACCCTAGCCAGTATCTCTTACCGCTCAATATATCGTAATTCACGAGCCTATAATCTTTCAGCGTTTCGGTCTCCTTAATTTCGCCATTCCTTGAATACGTAGGCGCCAATATCGGAGTTTTCTCACATACCTCGCTTGACAGCTTAACTAGCGGAGGCATTTTCACGTCTAATAGCTTATACATTTCACTCATCAAGCAATTCGGCGTTACTACTGGTAAATCTATTCCATCCATATCTATCTCAAAGCCCACCTCTTTATTCATTACGGCTACTTCCTTTTCCGTATATATCTCATCTAAATCAAAATTTGCATAGATAAAATACGGCGTCAGATGAGCTAAGTCGATTAATTCCGGGTCGCCCGAATCGATATATTCGCTTAGCAGAGACGGTCCATGATCTCCGAACCAGACTACCACTGTCCGCTCTTCTAATTTATCCAATTCCGCTATAAACTCACCCAAATACTCATCCGCATGGTAAATCGACTCAAGGTACGACTCAAACTCATATGTATGATCTATCTGATTCATCATCCTAAAATGCCTAGTGTCATATTTGGCCGCATCATATGGCATGTGATTCTGCATCGTCGCCAACATTAGTACGTGCTTTTGATCTCCATTCTCTAATACTTCAAGCGCCTCATTATATATCTCGCGGTCACTAATATACTCGCCCTCATTCTCCTGCTCCGTATGCTTCATGCTATTTTGATCCAGAAATGTTTTAAAGCCCATTCGTCCATACACCGCATTGCGCTTATACATTGAATCATCATAGGCATGAATCGCCGTCCCGGCCATCCCGACATCGACTGCGTCCTTAGCTACTCCTGGCACATAGTTCATCTTAGACAACGTTGTAACATATGGTGTCGTTTGCGCCCAGTAATTTGATAAGCTCGTTAATACCTCAAACTCAATATTCGCCGTCCCCCCGCCATACCCGGGCGAATACATATACCCGCTCGGATATTTTTTAAAGATCTTATGTAAATTCGGTACTACGTCTCCTCCATTATGCTCATAAGTCTCACCTAGAATTTCCGGATCGATAAAACTCTCATTTAACACCACTATTACATTGTCTACGGTATCCGCCAGTGAGGCATGCTCCTTGCTCCCCTCATCCTCATATTTTTTTGAGATTTTAGCAATCGCATCGGATCCATAGCCTTCCGGCTCCATTTCATGAATCCCACCTAAGCTATATAAAAAGGCCACCACAAAACCATTCCCAGCGTAGTCACTTTTTTGATTCCAATGTGAAAAGCCTATGCCTTCTATCCATTTAGCATTTTCTTCGCCGCCTTGGTCCTCGTAATGCAATACCGGACGCGCAAACATCAGAAACCCGGCTAGCGCTATTAGGGTCCAAGCCGCACGCGGTACTACGCTGTGTCTCTCCCACCAGGCCTTACGTTTCGCTTCGCGCCCAAAAACCCCATATCCAAAGATCCTGCGCATGCCATACTCCATAATCCCTGACCCCACCAATACTAATATCACGCCTAGTACTAGCCTAGTCACTGACCATGGGTCGATAAATTGCATAATCGTTCCTGCTTGGTCTGCCATCAAAAAATCTTCTGGCAGCAGTGGCGCATTACGATACTCAAATTTCTGTGTATTTATATACATCAAGATACTTACAAGTGAAAAACTAACTCCAATTGTGAAAAACGGCCTCCAAGTCGCAGCCGCAATTATACACATCAGTAATAAAATAATCACATAACTATAACCTGCTAGAATCGGCTTCTCGCGCAAGAACTGCATTGTCGCATCGACATCGCCCATATTCTGCTGCCATAATATATACCACGTAAAGACCCCTGCAAAAACTGCCAAAAACAACATCGCTATCAAAACCCGCATTACTGCTGGCATCGCTCGGCGGGGAAAATCTTTACTAACTTTAGGTGTATTTTCTAAATTATCTTTCTTCGATTCAGTAACCTCTTTTACCGTTTGCCCAGATTTCTTATTGGGTTTTGTCCTAACCATAACAACATTATAACACAAAAAGGCGCCCATATGGGCGCCTTTCAAGCTGTTTACGATAAGTTTTATTCTTCGTCGTAATCGTTGCAGTTATAACCACGACCAGCCAACTTGCCCGACAGATCTGACAGCCAGAAACCAAGTACGCCGCCAATCATCGGTACGACGATATATGCCGCCAAGGCTAGACCAGCCATTCCCATTAACTCACCAATACCGTCGGCAGTCGTTGGGAGAATCTGATACATCAAAGCCGCAGCTGGGTTGAAGATGAAGCTATCCTGTGCAGCAAAGAAATTCTGCGCAATTACAATACCAAGGATGATCGCCAAAGTGATGCCACTTGTGACCGTGATTGCAAACGTCACTGGGCTCTTACGCGCATATTTCAAAGCACGAGCAAACATGAATGCAATAATCACTGCACCAAGCAACTCGACCAATGCTACTGACCAGAAAGTTTCACCGCTAATCTCGGCCATCATTGGAAGCTCAAAGC
>CANBEI010000046.1 GCA_947367565.1 uncultured Candidatus Saccharibacteria bacterium
TTAGCAAGAGTCAGCACGGTTACGTCCGTGGAACTCTTGCGACCGTCAGGTAAAACTCAAACCCTCATCCTGGCGCGCAGCTCCCATTCCAGAAAGTATAGCTAGAGTAATATAACCGGGTTAACTAGAAGATTACAAAACACGAAGCCTAGCTCTTCTTCAACACACTCGTATTAATAAACGCCACTATCGCAAACGCCATAATAGCCACCACTAGCCCCACTACTCCATATAAAATACAGTTCTTCGCCTTATGAATCTTCGCCGAATCTCCTGTACTCGTAACATACAAGATCCCGCCGTAAATAATTACCCCTACCGCAATCAAACCTACAAACGACAACACTACATTAATTATATTTAACGCAATCGGCACCGCCGTCGGCTTATCTGCACCAAAATCACTGCACCCCGCTGCCTTTTTCAAATCCGCAGCTATCGCGCTATCGTTACAAATATCATCCGCCGCATACACCTCACCCCCAGAAAACCCCGGCAACACCACCCCACACAGCATAATTACCGCCAATCCCAAGCTCACTAAAATCTTCTTCATTTTTTCCTCCTTAAGCTCCGCTTACTGACCCTGTTACCAACGATGTGATCGCTGCCGCCATTAACACTACTATTAACCCCACCACCGCATAGATAATCGTCTGCGTCGCCGACCGCGTCTTCCCCGGATCACCTTGCGAAATCACATACTTAATCCCGCCATAGATAATAAATGCTACCGCCACCAAGCCAGCCACCGTATACGCCCAGTTAAACGCATTCTGCACCTGAACCTTAGTAAAATTCTGCCCCGGCAAGCTATCTGCACTCCCCGCTGTACTATTAATACTCAAAATCACCATCGCCGTATTAACTAAGACCGATGCACTGAGCGATATCACCATCCCCACAATCGCCGAAGTTAATGTCTTCTTGCCTGCCGCCGTCTTCCCCGGATCACCTTGCGACATTATAAACTGATATCCACCATAGATAATGAATATCATCGACGCATACCCCACGATCACCAGTAAATCCACCAAGATGTTCAAAATAATCGTCCAAACAAACGCCTTCATCTCATCTTCATTCGTCGGTTCTTTGATCGAGGTCCCATCGCCACCTTCACAAAGTCCGTAATACCACGGCCTCAAACCCAAGAAACCTGGCATTCCACAACTCTTCGTATTATCCTCCGCTGCCTCTGCCGGCGCTGGCGCCACTACCGTCAAACTCACACTCGCGACCACTACTGCCGCCAAAAATCCCAAAATCTTCTGCTTCATACTTACATCTTATCATAAAAACCTTAGTTTTTGCACTTTATCATCATCTTGTATATATCTACTAGAGCCTTTTCGAAGGACTAACCCTTTTAGGGCTGAGCCAAGGGCGATTCTTTAGATGAGCCCGGCTCACCCCGTCCTGAGAAAAGACCCTAGTAGATATTACGAGATAAACGTAAGCATTGAAAAACTAAGATATTTGTGTTATTTACTATTGACTATTACGGTTATGTGTGCTATAATTAAATTATACCCTGTAGTGGGCTTAATTGGAACAGAAAAGTGAAAAAGTTTTTGTTGAAAATCGGGACCATTATTATGCTGTCGCTCAGCATCATTTTTGGTAGCGCCATCCTACCCGACGTTTCTTCCAGCCCGCTCACAGAATCTGCCTATGCTGACCCTAGTGATGATAATGACTCTGGCGATCAGCAAGACCGACCTAGTGACGAAGGAGGGAATGAGAACGAAGATCAAAACCAGCCTGAAGACACCGATGAAGACGATAACGAAGAAGAAAATCCTAATGTCTGTCAAGGTCAAGCCGGCTCGGTCTCCTGGATGCTTTGCCCTCTACTTAACGCCGCCAGTGGTCTCGTTGATAGTATATACGGCCTCATCAACAACCTCCTTGTTATTCAGCCGATATCGACCGACCATGATTCTGCCATCTACAAAGTCTGGCAAAAAGCCTGTGAAATCACCAATATCATCTTTGTCATCTTTATTCTCCTCGTTATCTACTCCCAAATCACCGGCTTCGGCGTCAATAATTACGGCATCAAACGTATTCTTCCGCGCATCATCGTCGCAGTCATCATGGTTAACCTCAGCTTTTTCATTGCCTCAGTCCTCGTCGACATTAGCAATATCATTGGTTCCAGCCTAGTTGACTTCTTCACCGGCATCCAGAATGATATTCAACTTACCGAAGATCCTTTCCGCGACCTCTCTTGGGGTCAGCTCTTTGGCGCCTTTGCTGGTGGCGCCGGAGTTGGATTTATCGCAGTCGAAGCTATGGGTGGTCCTGGTGCCGCTTTCTGGATGCTTGTTATCGTTCTACTTGGCGCGCTCATCTCTGTTGTCGTCGGTCTTATCACGATTGGCCTCCGTCAAGGTGTCGTCCTCGTGCTTATCATGGTCTCCCCGCTCGCTTTCGTTGCCTACCTCCTTCCAAATACCGAAAAATGGTTCCAAAAATGGAAAGCCATCCTTGCTCAAATGCTCTTCTTCTACCCAATGTTTAGCTTCCTCTATGGCGCCTCAAAGCTCGCCGGCTGGGCCATCATCTCCACCGCCAACGCCAACCCTGTCTTTGTTCTCCTCGGTTTCGCCGTTCAAGTCATGCCACTCTTCCTCTCCGTCTCCCTGCTAAAAATGTCCAACACGGTTCTCGGTGGCGTCAGCAACGCCTTGGGTCGTCTCACCAATCCTATCCGCGACACCGCCGGCCGCTATGGCGCTTCGCAAGCTGAACTTAATCGCCGGCAACACCTCCGCAATAATCATGTTTTGACTGGCGCCCGCCTCCAAAATTACCTCGCTTACCGTCAACAGCGTCGCGAGTTAGATATTGAAGACCTCAAAAACACCGTTGCCGGTCGTAATCTCGAACGTGCCTATCGGTATCGTTCATCTAATAAGGGTCTCGACGCCAATGGCAAAGACACCTGGAGCGATCGCCCGAACAAGAGTACCGATATCGCCAAGGAAGCCAGCCTTCAGAATACTATTACCGCTGCTGCTGCGCAAAACTTCACCAATACTCTCGGTGAATACGGCGACATCTTCAAGGGTGATCGCGCCAAAGCCCTTGGTGCTGCTCACGGCGAAGCCTATCTCAATGTCATGGCCCAACAATTCCGCGCCGAAAATATCGCCCAAGGCGATCAGGGCTTCCTACTTGGCCGCTACCTCGGCGCCGCCAAAGAACAATTCCGCAATCCTTATGAATTCAACCGCCTTATCGGCGGAGCTACAGGTAAACTCGGCCACGCCGGCGAAACTACAATCATGGGCCAGGTTATTAAACGTAGTGCCGAAATCGAGGAACGCCGCCGCGCTGAAGCCCGCATCGTCACGACCAAATTCGGCGTCAACAAAGGCGCCTACCGCGGCATGCTTCTCGACAAAGCCCGTGTCAACGATGACGGTTTCGAAGAAGACGAAAATGGCAACCAAATCGAAGATTCTCAATATCGTTACCGCGATAAAGACGGCAATGATACCTCTAACAAACACCGCGACTGGAATCAATATATCGGTGTCCACAAGAAAAATGGCACCGAGATTACCAAGGCACAATATGACGCCCTCAGCCCTAGTGCTCGCAGTGAATACAAGAAAGTCAAATACATGGACATCAAAGACGATGATGGCGATGTCGTCCAGCGCGTCTATGATGATGATGCTGGCTACATGAAGGAAATGTTGCGCAAGGATATCGCTATCGGCGACCCAATTAACCGTCGCTATGCTTCCGAAATTGGCCTCAAACTCCCCGACAGCGAAATCGCTCGTCTCCAGCTCAAATACCCTGACATCGACTGGTCTATCGTCAATAATACCGTCAACAAAACCGGTAAACTCCGTCGCTACCACAGCACAATTGCCGGCGCCCTCCAAGAAAGTAAATACGCCGAACATGCTGCTGAATTCACTGCCATGCTTACTGCTCAACTCGATAACGGCTTCGTCACATCTGTCGGACAGCGTAATATTGCCGGTCTCGACAGTATCTGGAAAGCCGCCAAAACCGGTAAAATCATCCTCAATGATGCCGTTATTACCAAAAACTGGACCAAAATTCTCAATAGTCTCCGCGGCGATGCTCCAGAAGGTGAACGTTTTGAGGACTACTTCCCAGACGCCGATGTGCTTCTCGCTCGCAATGTAAACGGGGAACTACTGAACGGTCTTCGTCTCAGTACCGATGAACAGGGGCACCTAAAATGGCGCAAAATTAGCCGCAACGACCCTGGAATCACCCTCGAAGACAAGAAGAACTGGATCAAGCATATGATGATTCCAGAAGTCGCGAAGAAACTCTACGGCTCGCTTAACCGTACTCCATCACCAAGTGCCCTAGATGGCGCTAAACCAGACGGCATTAACGCCTTCGCCGAGATGCTCGATGTTCTCGGTCAACTCAGCCTCGACAACCTTGACCCAACAAGTGACGTTCCATTTGAAGAGCGTCTCAACCCGGATGTGGACGTCTTCTCTGGCAAAGACCCTCGAGAATTGCAACGCAAGGCCATGAGTTATATCCAAGAAGCTAGAAATACCATCCCGAATTACGATAATAACGGCGGCGGCGGAAACGGCGGCGGCGGAAACGGCGGCGGCGGAAACGGCGGCGGAAACGGCGGCGGCGGAAACGGCGGCGGCGGAAACGGCGGCGGCGGAAACGGCGGCGGCGGAAACGGCGGTGCTAGCGGTTTCAATCGCGACCTCCGTGAGTCAGCTTACGACGATGCTTATAGCAACGTTCCATATGAAACCGTCGTCCGAGACGTAGAAAACATTTTCAAAGACATCAACAGTGATTTTGATACCGTCAGCCAAGCAATTCGCACTTACTTCGGTAATCACAGCCCACTCTCAAACCCCGACACTTACAACGAGCTCGAAAGCGTCATTGGTACCATCCAATACGACCAGCATTTCAACAATACCTATGACACCATTAGTGATCTTACAAACCTCAACAGGGACCGCGAACTCATCGACGAACTCTACCAAGAAGTCGTTTCCATTATCGACAGCGCTTACGGCCGCCTATAATGGGCTTGAGCTGACGAGAAGCTTGACTTTTCACCTCCCTCCGCGTATTCTATACTCTATAGGGAGGTGAAATTTTGGTGGGCAATATTTCCGTTTTCGCCCACTTCATGATAAAATAAAAGTATGGCTAGTTATAAGGTCCCGCAAGATGTCGAAGCCGACGATAAGCTGCTCGGCCCGTTTTCGTTTCGACAATTTATCTACCTTATGATCGTCGGTGGCGCCGTCGTTCTTGCCGTCGCTCTCTTTCAAATTTTTCCACTCCTCGCTATCATTCCAGTTCCGTTTGCCATCTTCTTCCTCATTCTCGCCCTCCCGCTGAAAAAGGACCAGCCTATGGAAACCTACGTCGCTGCTATCGTCTCTTTCTATCTGAAACCCAATCGCCGCTTCTGGATCCCCGGTCAGAGCGAATCAACCATCCTCATCACCGCCCCGAAAAAGGTTGAAGAAAAACGCGTTCGCGACATTACCCAAGAAGAAGCTAATCATCGCCTCTCCTTCCTGGCAAATATCGTCGACACCGAAGGTTACGCTATCAAAACCGCCAACTCTCCAATGCGCGACGAGTTCTACGCTGAAGCCTATAATACCACTGACATGTTTGACCATACCGGCACGACTCGCCTCAGCAACCTCATCACCAAGGAACAACAAGAGCATCATGCCGAAGTCGTCAACCAAATGCGCAATGCTATCGAAAACTCCGAATATAACCCCGACAAACCAGCCACTCCCGCCCCAGCCATCGGCGGTCAAAAAGTCATCCAGCCTCTTTCGCCAAAT
>CANBEI010000047.1 GCA_947367565.1 uncultured Candidatus Saccharibacteria bacterium
ACCTAAAACTTTGTAGTTTAATTGTACCTTACTAAAACGATTATGGCAAGCGGAAATCCTGTTGCTCTTTTATTTTTTGCTCGCAATGGCTGCTCGCCTCTCTATTTTTCTCCAAAATATCCCTTTTATGCTAAAATAGTAGCAAAAGGTCGTTCGTAATAGAATGGAGCAGTGCTCTATATCTATATTATATCACAGATAAGATAAAAAGTCAATAGAAATGTCGCAAAAGCGCCACAAAACCCAAAATTCTCGCCTCGCTAACCGCATTTTAGTGATGTTGGCGTTTTTCAGTATTTCTGCTGGGCTATGGGCGAATTTTCGCCAGCTTTGGCTCGAAGAAAACGGCTATCTTGCAACCGAAATTAGTACTCTGACCAGTATTGCAACTTTTCTCAGTGTCGGCGGCATTCTTCTCGTCGGCTGGAAACTGAAGCCTTCTTCGCTCAAGACTTTCATGACTGGCATCCTCGCCTTTCGCCTCGCAAACTCGGCCGTTCAGCTCGGGCTTAACGGCACGGACCAGACATTTTTAATCAATCTCTGTACGATTATCGAAATTTTTACGAGCTACATAATTGTCGCAAGCGTCTATCCGCTCCTTACGACCATTATGAAAAGCAACAAGATTTACAGTAAACGTAAACTTGTCGAATATCTCTTTCGCGACGTCGGCGTCTTGATTGGCGGGCTGATGATTGGTCAAAGTATGACTGGACTTGGAGTGGATTATAACGTTTGCCTTGCGGTCTCAATGGTTTTTCTTGCGCTAGCGATGATAGTGATGTTTCGTATCAAGGTCAAACCGACCGCGGCTTCGTCCAAAGTCCAGCAGTCAGCATTCAAATACGTCTTTAAGAGTCGCGTCCAGACTTTCTATATGCTATATGCTTTTCTCTCCTCGACCTCGTTCGCAACCGCATTGGGTCTTAAAATGCTGATCATGACGAATCTGCTTGAATTTTCTGCTAGTACGGCGACGAATTATCTCCTAATTGCCGGGTTGGTCGGTGATATTCTCGGCATGATCGCGCTCCGATATTTTACGCCCAAAAACGATTATATTACGATGACGTTGAAGTTTGGGATTCGCTTTGGCGCTTATGTAATTGCTGTTCTAGCGGATAATCCATTCGTCTTCTTGCTTGCCTTTACCTGGGCAATGCTCAGCGAGACTGCGTATGAGGATGTCAGCGATGGCTGCTATATTAATCTCGTCGACAATCGCCACCAGCTCGGCTACAATACCCTTAAACACGTCATGAACTATCTTGGCGAAGCTACCGGTGTACTATTTTGCGGCTGGATGTATAACTTTGGGCTTGGCGCGATTTTGAGCTGCGCTGCCGTTATCATGGTCTTCCAGATGGGCATTGCTTACTATTTGATTCATTTGCGCCATCGCCGTCGTCGCGTGCGTCATTCCGCCTCTCGGCTGCGCTATGACGAGCGTCTCTGCGAAGATTAGCAACAGGGAGCAATCTGTGCTATAATTACAGAATGAATCCAATTCTAGGAGGTTTGAATCCGGCGCAGCTTGAGGCGGTCGAGACATTGACTGGCCCGGTCTTAGTATTGGCTGGCGCTGGTTCGGGTAAGACGAAAGTCCTTACTCATCGGATTGCGAACTTAATCGCACATGGTACGCGTCCCGACCAGATTCTGGCTGTGACTTTTACGAATAAGGCCGCCAAAGAAATGCGCGTTCGCCTCTGGAATCTCCTTGAAGGCCAGCGCGAAGATGCAATCGGCCGAGTCGACCTGCAGCAGATATACGACCGGAGCTACGGCGGCAATGAGGAGAGCGTCCACCTAGTTGAGAAAATAGGCGTAGCGCCCTCCACAGAGCCGCCTCGCAGCTTTATGCCCTACATGGGCACATTTCATGGCATTTGTGTACGGATTTTGCGCATCGAGCACGCTGCGATTGGCGTCGACCGTAATTTCACGATTTACGATTCCGACGATCAGTTGACGCTGTTGCGCCGTATTATGCGCAGTATGAAACTGACCGGAGATAAAGCTTTCACTCCCAAGATTGTCCATAGCATGATCTCAAATTGGCAGACCGCCGGTATGAAGCCGGCGGATGCTCGGGCTGAGGCGGTTTATCCAAACCAAAAACAGGCCGCTGAGGTTTTCGCGCGTTACGAGCAAGAAAAGGCCGCGGCTGCCGCGCTTGACTTTGATGACTTATTGATCAAGGCTGCGGATTTATTCCAAACGAACGCTGAAATTCGTGCGAAATGGCAGCGCCGGTTTCATCATATTTTGATTGACGAGTATCAAGACACAAATAGCGTACAATATCGGCTGATTAAATATCTCGTGAATCCGGAGCGTAATATTTGCGTCGTTGGCGATGACTGGCAGTCAATTTATTCTTGGCGCGGTGCTGATTTTACTAATATCTTGAATTTTGAACGTGATTTTCCGGGCGCCAAGGTGATTAAGCTAGAGCAAAACTATCGCAGCACTGGTAATATCCTTGCCGCTTCGCAACAGATTATCAATCAGAACAAGACGCGCACCGATAAGACCTTATTTACCGAATCTGGCAAAGGTGAGCCGGTGACAGTCGAGGGGCTAATGGATGAGACCGGAGAAGCGAATTACGTCGCGCGCCAGATTTTGCGCCTGAAAACTGGGCGGAAGTTGAGTGATTTTGCTGTATTATATCGCACTAACGCTCAGTCGTATGCTTTTGAAAAGGCCTTCATGGCTCTGCGAATCCCGTACAAGATTATTGGTGGCGTGAGATTCTACGATCGTAAAGAGGTCAAAGATGTATTGGCGATTCTGAAGCTGCTCGTTAACCCGCATGATCGTGTCAGTCTAGAGCGTCTTGGTAAGAATATTCTATCTGGTGTCGGTCAGGCTTCGCTCGAAAAAGTCTTTGTTTATATGGATGCGCATCCGGGAGCTAGCCTGCGCGAAGCCGCTGAGGTCGCTAGTGCTCGCGCCAAGTCATCGCTCATGCGCGTCGCGAACTTCCTTGAAGAGTACAGTGGCCAGGTTGCACGGGACGATGATACTACGACAGAGGAAGATGGTGCGGATAGTGGCGCGGCGAATGATCCGAAAGACATTGTTCCGCTAGCTGAAGTCGTTGAGCGTGCGGTGAAGTATTTTGACTTTGCGCGGCTAGTCCAGAGCGGCACACCTGAGGGCGATGAGCGTATGGAAAACCTCGAAACCTTAGCTGGTAATGCTAGCGCCTATGAGACGCTGGATGAGTTTCTGGCTGACGCCGCTCTGCTGAGTTCGGCGGACGAGAGTACATCGCAAGATTCGGTTTCGTTGATGACCTTGCACGCCGCTAAGGGCCTCGAGTTTCCAGTCGTCTTTATCGTCGGCATGGAAGAAGGCTTATTCCCGAGTAGTCGTTCCGACGGCTCCGAAGAGGCACTTGAGGAGGAACGCCGCCTCGCTTATGTCGGCATGACGCGCGCCATGCAGCTGCTTTTTCTGACTTTTGCTAGCTCTAGATATAGTTTTGGCGGGCGGAATTATAATGCTCCGTCGCAATTTTTACTCGAATTGGGGTACAACCCATACGGTTCAGGTGGCTTCGGTGAATCCGGCGCTTATGACGTTGAGATGAGTAACGGCAACGTTGGTTCGCTCGGTATTCTTGGCGGCGACCCCGACGGTGAATTTGGTTCTTCCGGTGCTGATAGCGGTAGTTTTGACGAATTTAGCCCCGATTTCGACCCATTTCCGGATGATTTACCGGTTTTTGAAGGATAAACTACGGCTATATATTGACTTTTTGGCGTTTCTGTGGTACAATAAAAAGATGGGGGTAAGTTTTTGCATTATTGTGTGCTATAATAGGATTAGAAATGATGAAATTGCATTTCCGAATTAGAGATTTTTTCTGTGCGATTATGATAGTCGTAATGGGCGCCTTTTTGACGCTCCATTGTTTCGCCCCAGGAGGCCTCGCTTTTGCTGACGATGAATCTAATACTAGCGAGGAGCATTTTGTTACAATCTATGACGACAAGTCATATTTGACCGTTAAAACTGCGGCCCGGACGGTTCGGGATGTGCTCGAGAAAGTCAATCTTGAAGTCACGGAGTCAGACATTGTCGAGCCTGGTCTTGATACTCTAGTCGCGGGCGATGATTATCATATCAATATTCATCGCGCCCGTCCAGCACTCGTAATTGATGGCACGAAACGGTCTTATGTTATGACCGCAAGCTACGATCCTAAAGCGATCGCCCGCGAAGCTGGTGTGACCGTTTATGATGGTGATGAAATCACAGTTGAATCCAATCAAAACTTCCTTGAGGCCGGAGTTGTGTCGACCTATCGTATTGAGCGTAACGGTGGCCGTACCTTGACCATTGAAGAGGCGATTGGCTATCCGACTGAGACTCGCTATGACTACAATATGGCAAAGGGCGAGAAACGTCTCGAGCAGGCTGGCGAGGAAGGACGCAAGGTTAGTGTTTATGAAGTTCAGTTTGAAAATAACGTCGAGGTTAACCGTCGCTTGGTCTCAGAGAGTATTAAGACTGAGCCAGTACCGGAGATTGTCGTGGTTGGCGCTAAACTTTCCGTTGCCCCAGAACAGGAAACTTGTCTTGGCTGGATTCGCGAAGCTGGTGTTCCGGAAGATGGTATCGAAGCCGCGATTTATATTATTTACCATGAATCCGGCTGTCGAGTTGATGCCGAGAACGCTAGCTCGGGTGCTTACGGTATTCCGCAGGCCTTACCGGGTAGTAAGATGAGCTCGGCTGGGGATGACTGGCGGACAAATCCTGTGACCCAGATTCGTTGGATGAACAGCTACGTTACTGGTCGCTACGGTGGCTGGCAACAAGCGCTAGAGTTCAAACAGGCTAAGGGTTGGTACTAGAGTGAAAAATAATAAATCACTCGGCCAACACTGGCTTAAAAATCGTGCTATTTTAGATGAAATTGCTGACGCCGCTGCGATAGATTCCGACGAGAATACAGTTTGTCTTGAGATTGGCCCAGGTCTTGGCACTTTGACCTCTAGTTTACTGAAACGTTTTCATAAGGTGATTGCGGTCGAATTTGATGAAAAATTGGCCGAGAATCTACCTAAATCTTTCCCCGGGAAGAATCTTGAAGTCGTTCATGGTGATATTCTGAGTACTGACGTTCCGGCACTCGTTCAGACTAATAATTATGTTGTAGTTGGCAACATTCCATATTATATTACTTCGCCGATTATCCAGAAACTAATTAATACTATTCCTAGACCGCAAAAAATTGTTTTACTTATGCAAAAAGAGGTGGCGGAACGTATTGCGGCGGAGCCAGGAGATCACTCGGTCTTGTCATTAATGGTGCAAAATCGCGCCGTAGTAGAGTTGGGACCGGTAGTACCAGCCAGTGAGTTTACTCCTCCACCTAAGATTGATAGTCAAGTAGTTGTCTTGACCCCGCTGGAAGCGCCACAGATATCGGATGAGGCG
>CANBEI010000048.1 GCA_947367565.1 uncultured Candidatus Saccharibacteria bacterium
GATTTGGTCAATGCGAGCGAGCTCGCCGCCGACCTCGCCGCGCTCGAAGACGCGGACTTTTTTGCCAGCACGCGCAAGATAGAGCGCGGCGGCCAGCGCAGCTGGCCCAGCACCAATGATGGCCGCGCTGAGCACGTTCAATGGCGTCTCGCTGGCTCTCGTCATTTACAAATTGCTCCCGCCAGCGTAAGCATAGTACAGACGCATATAAATATCATCTAACTCTTCATTCAATTCTTTAATTTTTGCATCCGGTTCCATAGCAAAGACAACAAATTTCAACGGGGAGTTCGTACCGCCACAGATTTCTTGCGTGTCGCCATAAGCCAATGCTCCAGACATCGAAATTTGACGTACACCACCAAGCTTCATGCCGATTACGCCTTGGTTCCATCCTTCAATTAGACCAATCCCAGCATCAAGCGGAGCCTTTAGGCTACTTGGATCTTCATTGTCATTAAATGAAGAATCGAAGATGCTACCGTCAGCACACCAACCGATATAATAAGCTGCATAGTCAGTGTCACCTTCAGCCAAAGTTCGGCCAGTCCCCTCTTTTAAGTCTTTCGTTTCAAGACCTGCGGCGTTCGCATTGGCGGAATTATACGACTTAACTTCGGATTTATATTTCACGAACTCGTCAAAATATTTATCCGATAGCGGTTTTGCCGCGGCTTCAATTTCTTCACTCTTTTGCTGATATTCCTCGGTCAGCTCAGCAATCTGCGCTTCGCTACTCGTATCTGAAGAGCTGTTGCCATTCAAGACCACCAACATATAGGTCAGCACTACCGACCCAAGCAATAATACCGCCACGATAATGATCGCGACACGCTGTTTCCAGCTAGTTTTCAAAGTTTTTTCTTCCATTTGCCTCCTTTATACAATTTCTGCGCCGATTCCGGCCACCTCCACAGCTATATTTTTTATTATAGCAGAGATTTCATCGGAATTCAAAGTACGAGTAGGATCGGAGAACTTAATATGGAAGCTCAGGTTCTTCGTCTCAGACCCCTCGGGCTGATAAATCGACACCGGTTCGACCGCATAATACATACCGCTCTTGCTTAGGTAATTATCAATGGTGTTCAACGCGCGCCCAAATGGCATGTCACCAGCAACTCTCAGAGTCAAATCACGTTCGACTGACGGGAATTTGGAAATTTTGACGTCGGTCTTAACTTCACGCGGAGCGCCAACGACTTTCTCGAGATTGAGTTCGAACGTAGATACCGTCGGATCGAGTTTGAACTTGTGTAAAACACTAGTTTTTACTTCGCCGAACGAGCCTACTACCGCATCATCAATCAAAAGTTCGGCAGACCGCTTCGGTTCAAGATACGGGTGCGCCTCGGCAGATTCGGCCGATAAAGCGCGATACTCGACAGCAATCTTCAGCTCGCGGAACATTGCTAAAATCTCCGCTTTGAGTTGATAAAAGTCTCCGAGGCTAACGATGCCAAGATGCGTCTTCATCTCTGGGACTTGCTCGCGATTTAATCCGCCCGACTTACGCGTAACCTGATTCAATTCATAAAGTGTAAAATCACGATGTCCAGCCTTGAGGTTTTCGCGGACCTTGTCGAGTAGACTAGGTACAATTTCACTACGGAAACATTGTAGCTCAGGGGAAATCGAGTTGATAATCTCATAACAATCGTCAGGATTTTTGCCGACTTTCGAGACCAAATCGCGACTGACAAATGAATAAGTCAGCAACTCATGCATTTCAAGACGCTCGGAGAGAATTCGACGTAGCTCCTGCTTCAACTTTACCATAGGGTCAATTTCTGGCTCGATAAACGGCTTCTCCGGTAGGCTAAGCTCGATATTATCGTAACCCAACAGACGGCCAACCTCTTCGATGATATCTTCTTTGATGTGGATGTCAGTGCGCCAGGCTGGAGAAGTCACTTTCAATGTTGCGACGCTAGTTTCAACATCGGCAAGCTCCTTTCTCGACCCGGCGTTCTCGCAACCCGTCGTTACGGGTGCGAGCCGCCTGTCCTCGCTCGTGGCGCTGCGGATGGTCTCGCAAGAAGCATCCCGATGTCCAGCCAACACCTCCACCTCAAATCCGACATTCTCCAGAGTATTGACAATCTCCTCTGTACTATAATTCGTGCCTAGCAAGCCATTGATTTCATCTGTTGTAATTTTTACAACACTTTTCTTTTCCTTTCCCGGATAATCGTCGGCAACCGCCGTGACTTCGACATCAAGTCGCTTCACTGCTTCTGCCAATACCGGCATCGTCATAGTCGCCGGCTGCCCTTTTGTAAAGCGCGTAATCGCTTCGGAAAAGATACCGTGCGCCATTTGGGTTTTGCGTAAATTATAGAGCGAGAAAGTAGCGCTCTCGAGGACAACGCGCTTAGTGCTTGGGTCGATTTCGGTGTTTTTGCCACCCATGGCGCCGGCCATAGCGACAGGGACATTGTTTGAAGTAATCAAAATATCATCCGCCGTGCACTGGACAACTTTACCATCCAGCAGCTGCAATTCTTCACCTGCTTTCGCACTACGCACGACAATCTCGGGCTGATCCGTACCGCCGACTGCAACTAGCTTATCATAATCAAAAGCGTGTAGCGGCTGACCAGTCTCGAGCATGAGAATATTCGTCAAATCCACCATTGGGTCAATCGAGCGCATACCGGCCTTAGCAAGAGATACGGCGTCAAGCGTCAGGTATTTGCTAGGCTGATTATCTGGTAAATCAAAAACCGCACAACTATAGCGCGGGCAAAGTTTGCCGTCGGTAATTTTTACTTTAACTTCGGCCGTGCGACTTGGTTCAATCTTAGCGTCAAGATTCTGAAAAACTTCCGGTTCTATAAACTTCTCACCCAAAATGCCAGCGACTTCGCGCGCAAAGCCGATGAGACCAAAACAGTCGGGGCGGTGAGTCAGCGACTTATTCTCGACATCGAGGATTAAGCCATTCAAATCAAAGACCTCAGCAAAGCTATCACCCGGCTCGGCCATCTTCGGATCAATCTCAGCGATTGACTTATGCTCATTATCAAAGCCCAGTTCATCCGCTCCAGCGAGCATACCGTAAGATTCGTAGCCTCGTAATTTGCGCACGCTAAGTTTAAAATTCTCATTGCCGTAGGTCTCGGGCACGATGCTGCCTGGGGCAATCCAAACAGCAAGCATGCCAGCATGAACATTAGGCGCGCCGCAAACTACTTGGATGAGGCCATTATCACCTCTTAGATCTTCCCTAGCACTGCCAACATCAATCCGGCAGAGATGTAAGTGGGTCTCGGGGATCGGCTCACAGCTAATGACTTTTGCGATGTAAACTCCCTGATACATCGGCGACCAATCGATTACCTCCTCAACCTCAACCAATCTCGAGCCAATGCGCTCAATCAACTCCTGATCAGAAACTCCATCGGGGATTTTGACATAACTTTTGATTTTATTAAGCGAAATACGCATTAAAATTCCTCCAAGAAATCAAGTTTACCAGATTCAAAGTAGCGAACGTCACTCAAGCCGTATTTCAACATGGCAAGACGATCGATTCCGCCGCCCCAAGCAAAACCGTGATAAATTTCAGGGTCGATACCAGCCATTTTAAGGACATTGGGATGGATCATGCCGCAACCAAGCATTTCGAGCCAATCACCACCCTTGCCGCCGAGGCTAACTGGCTTCTCAATGAGCAGCTCCGCCGACGGCTCTGTAAATGGAAAATACCCAGGCTGAGTCTTAATCTTAAGTTTTTGGCCATAATAAATTTCAAAAAAGTGTTTCAACACACCAAACATCTGCCCCATGGTCGCGGTTTTGGAGACAAAAACTCCTTCACACTGATAAAACGTATGTTCGTGAGTTGCGTCGACATCTTCGTTGCGGAAGACGCGGCCAGGAACGACAACGGCGATTTCACCGCCCTCATCAAGCTTATGTTTATATTTCTTCAGGGCGCGGTGTTGCATAGTAGAAGTATGAGCAGGAGGAATAAAACCCTCGGCGGTACGAAAGGTGTCATAGCCGTCACGCGCGGGATGCTCAGGCGGGAAATTAAGACTTTCAAACATGTGATATTCGTCATCAAGCTGGCGCGATTCGACCACGTCGAAGCCCATACTAGAGTAGACTTCAATCACACGATCAAGCTCGGCCATTAGAGGATGAATCGTGCCACGTTTGACTACAGGAAGCGGTTCGTTCGGAGCGCTCGGTGCAGAAATATCTAGGGCTTCGACATTCGCACTCTCCGCTTCGGCTTCGGCGGCGGCAATCTGTGCCATAATTGCCTGTTTTTTAGCATTCATTGTGCGACCAAACTCGCCACGTTCTGCGGGCGGCAAGGTCTTAATTTTGGCATATTCGCTATTCAGCTCCTTGAGCTCAAGCTTCAATTTCTCCACATCTGACATACTATATATTATAGCATGTTTACGAGAGATTAGATAAAGAGAATACAAATAAGTGAAATAATCGCTAAGACGATAAGTACGATCCAAACCCAAGTGAACCTACCAGTCTTTCGTGTTTCCGTCTCGTAGTCCGAAGAGTCGTCATTATCGCGGTCGATACTCTGCTGGGTGCGAGTACGCAAATCAGAGGTAATCCTACGGTTCAATTCTGACTTTTCCTCTAGATCCTTCGATACCATGATGCCCATCACACCTCCTTTTGAATTCATTACTTTTGACTTCGTGACTATAATTGTAACACACATGCCCTAACGTGTGCTATAATTGAAAGAATATTAGTGTTAAGGAGGTTATAATGGCAAATCAAAAGCCAAAGAAGACTACCAAAAAGTCTACAACCAAACCAGAGACCAAGAAAGAAGCGACCGTAGTAGCGCCAGCAGTCCAGACCGCCAGCGCCAATGAACCTTCGCTAAAGGGTTTCTTCGCTCGCAAGTGCGACAAAAACGAGAATGTATTAACGATTTTTAAGTCCCCACGTATTTGGGGTGCTTTGCTCGGCGAGCTTGTTGGTACGATGTTTTTCATGATGTTAATGCTAACACTGGGTGTACAACCGCTATACTTCGTCTTAGCGATGGTTGGCGTTTATGTTGCGATTGTCGGTCTGTCAGGCGCAAACCTAAACCCGTTAGTTACCGTTGGTATGATGGCAAGCAGGCGGATGTCAGCAATTCGTGGCGTATTATACATCTTGGCTCAAGTGCTTGGCGCCTGGATTGGTTTGATTATTGTTAATGCGTTCCGTCTTGGTAGCGAGACGAGCTTTGAGCTTCC
>CANBEI010000049.1 GCA_947367565.1 uncultured Candidatus Saccharibacteria bacterium
GAGGTCAACAGATACAACTTCCACTGTGCAAAACTTTCACCATGAAAAAGAGAGCCACACCACTTGCGGCTCTCCCATAAAACTTCATCACCTCTTTCCATTTCCGCCATCGCGATTACCCCATTCGGCTACTCTCTTCTGTCGCATGATGGCTTCATATTCCTCTTGCCAAGCCTCATCCTTGGCCTTCTGCTCCGCAACCTTAGCCTCACGTTCCATCTTTTGCTGTTCCTCTTCCAATTTCTGATTCATTTCTTTTTGAACGTCAACCATTGGCTTCTTTTCCTCTTTTTTCTCAGCAATCTTCTTCCACCTAAAATACAATGGTAAACCGATAGCCAAAAAGATTATTTCCCAAGACAATGCAATCGTAAAACTCACCGTAGACTTAAATCCCCAGCCCCATCGACAAGTCTTCCAGAGTAACGCCAAGCACCAGAGATTATTAAAAAATCCCCAAACTTTACCTATTGGCGTTCTCGCATCATCCATACGCCTATTCGCCTCTGCATAGTAAGGATTTTGCAGCTCCGCCGCCGACAATCCTGCCATTTTCTCTTCTCCGCCAAAATGTTCGACAACAGCCTTCTTACCAGTCATACCTGCAATGGCATTAATCACCATTATCACGCAGCAGATCAACGTAATGACAACAAGGATCTTCTTTACTTTTTTCATCCTCTTCGCTGCCTTTTCTTTCCGCGTTGGCTCATAGGCCTTACCTTTCACTCGTGCCATCTTTCTACCTCCTATTTTTAAAAATTTAGAAATTCTGGCATAGCAAATAGCTCCAATTCGAGATGAATTAGTTTTTAAGCTGCTTGCTATCCCTTAAATCTATAGCACCATGTCCTCAAAAGCAATCCGCAGATTCCCTTCGGATGGCTCTATTGTAGCGCACTTTATCCAAAAAGTCAAGCATCCGAGCGAAGAACTGAACTTGCTCAGGTTCTTCTGAGGATGCGCAGGCTTTTCTACGGCGTCAGCCGAAAGCAAAGTCAAGCATCCGAGCGAAATGGAGACTTGCCCTCGTTTTCAAAAACCAAGATAGTATGCTATAATGTCTCAAAAGTGAGGTAAATTTTATGGATAATCAAGACGATCAGCTAGCTAATGTTACCCCGGACACCCCGGTCGAAACCGCTCCAACCGAGCCTAATACTGACACTGCCAGCGCACCAGCCGAAACTCCAGCCAACTCCGCTTCACATGAGCGCCCGAGTAATAGCTTTGACGTCTTCCATTGGGCAAACGAAATCGACGAGGTAAAGAATAATGTATCCGTTGAGCTTTTTCTCTTTAATAAAAATTACACCCCTTACCGCGTCCGTTACTCTGACCAGCTCACCGCCAGCGTGAAGGCCCTCTTCATGCAAGAAGCTACCGGCTATATCATTAAAGAAGCCGACAAAGGCCTCGAGTGCCGCGAATACGAGAAATCCGACGGCGAAGACAAGGTCATCTACCGCACCCTGCTCAGCAACGTTGGTCGCGCCGAGACCCTCGTCCATCTCATCGAGCACGAGTCACGCGATATTGATTCCATGAGCGACCACCTCGACGAGTTTAAGAAAATCAAAGGCATCATCGCTCGCTTCACTTATCCTGGCGACGACGGCGAAACCAAAACTTTCTACATCGCAAAAGCCATTTCCGCCAGCTCCGCCCTCAAAGGCGGCTCTAGTTGGGAACTAAACGGCGAAGGCTTCGAGCCATTCTCCGCCGAAGTCGCTCTGAAAATGCCCGATGATAATCAAGTCGCTATTATCGACGACACTGTCGTAATCTTTAACCAAAAGAAATTTGAAAACCTTTTCCAGTACGACTACAAATCCCAAGTCATCGCCGACGCTAAGGCTAAGGAGTTAACCGACAAGTATAAGCTCAGTTTCGCCGAAGGCTTGACGCTCAATACTCTACTCCAAGACAAAAAACCGCTTGTGAAAAAACTCCAAGCCCTCGACATCAACGAAGAAATGTCTCAAGACCAACTCATCGACTACGCTGACGAAATGCAGCTCGAACTCATGACCGATGACGACGGCTCGATTATTATCATGGACGACAAAGATTTGACCATGTTTGTCAATCTCCTTAGCGAAGATTACTTCGTCTCCCCGGTCAACGGTCGCCGCTACGAAATCAAATCCAAAAAACTCCTCTCCGAACCCGAAGGCGAACCGCCACGAGGATAGGATTTATATCCGAAACCCGAAATAACTCATTATAGCTAGTTTTTTGGCAAATAATACGGCTGCATTTGTTCTGTCATCAACTCCGCATACGTCTGCATCAGAAAAGTTTCCTGTCCCAACAAATCCAGCGTCGTGAACAATTCTTTTCGTACCGCTTCGACCGACATCTCATCCGTTAGTTCCGCCTCAATCTTCAAAAACGGCTGCGGCACACCCTCCAGCGTATCCAGATAAATCACCGTCCGCTCATCTAGAACCAGCTCTTGCCTCTGTCGACTCACCTCCGTCATCTTCCGATATCCTAGTTGATGAATCATCATCGTCGCTTCCGTATAGTCTGCCACTAGTGTCGAATTCACCCAATCTACGCCACTATCCTCAATATGCCGCTTCAGCCTAAGTGCATACCGCGCCGGCTGATCTGTCGCTGCTACCTCTGTCCGCAGCATCAATCTCGGATAGTTCATTCGCGGGCGGTAATCATGCGCAACATACACTCGCTCATGCTGCCAAATCGCCGACGAAAGCACCATCCCGATATTCGCCAACTTTCGGTCAAATTTTGCCCGATCCACCAGTTGACTTTTTACAATAAGTTTCTTCATATGCCCCTATTATACCATGCTATTTTAAGCCTCACAAGCATAACCCCACCTCTATCCCGCTCCTGCTTGCCTTTTAATTTTCCCTTTGCTACAATCAGTGCAAATAAGGAGTTACAATATGAGACGTTCGACCGTTACCGGTATTTTTGTGTCAATTTTAATCACTGTCTGCGCTATCTTTCCCGCCGGTCATGCCGAAGCCACTACGGTCAACCTCCCACCCAAAGCCGAACTCGAAGCTGCCGTTACTCGTATCGAAACCTTTGCTGACTATTCAAAATATTACGGCGCCAACGCTACTCCTATTACTCCAGATACTCCATACTATCAAGAATACGAATATCTTCATTCCCTTGTCACCACGACCAACAAGTTAATCGCTAACTATGACGATGAAAGTTTTAGAAACCATAACTCCGAAGCCTATGGTATTGCTCTAACCGTTATCGACCAGGCGATTACTAGCTGCCGTTACCTCTTTGGCATCGTTCGCGCCGAAAGCCTCGCCGCCCAGGCTACCCAAACGCCATCTTCCAGCGCAACGCCAACCGTCACCGCTGTCGCTCAAACTCAGATTTCGGCAATCTCAAGCACTCCAGTCGTCACCGCTGTCACTACTACCACAGCAACCGATTCTAAAACCGACTCCGACCGCCAATCATCCAACGACACCGCCTTAACCACTTTTGAATCTACCGAAAGTTATAATGTCGACGAAGACGCAGACGAAGATCTACCTATCGAAATCCCAAAGACCGGCGACATTTCCGGACCGTCATCAATCGTCTTCATTGTCCTTGTCAGCTTCATCGCTGCCATCGCCGCTACAGTCATCTACTTCATCTACAACCGACAGCCAAAACACGCCACCCCAGCATCTCGCCGCAAACCAGGCCGACGCTAAACTCCTAAGCAAAGTTGTCTCGAAACTATATCTAAGGAGCAAAGTTATCGGAGATGAGATACAAGACAGGAGCGAGCAACGCAAAGGAGCTGGACTCATGGTCCTGCTCCTGCGTAGCGCAGCTCCTAACACCGTAGCTCGCTCCGAGAACGAGCTCTCCTAGATTTTTGCGCCTTGCCGAGCTTTATTAGCCCACTCATCCGCCAACTCATTATCCGCCATACCAACATGCCCCCGCACCCACACCAGCTCCACCGGATTCTCCTGATACAACTGGTAAAGTTCTTGTACGATATCTAGATTTTTAATCTCCCCCGACCGTTTCTTCCAACCATTGCGCGACCAACCCGGAGCCCACTTTGTCAGAACATTAATCCAAAACTCCGAATCGCTATGAATCTCACAAGGCTCACCATCAGCATATTTGATTGCTGCAATCATCGCCTTACCTTCCATCCGAATATTTGTCGAATTATCTTCCCTGCCCAAAACCCCCGGCTTATTTTTCTCGATCACCGCAAACCCCCCCGGACCCGGATTCGGACTCGCGCTACCATCCGTCCACAAAACTTTCATCTTACCTCCTCAAAAACCCGCGAACTTCATTCGCATCTTGCCTTCATCCTATCACACTTACGCTTATTTGTCAATAACCTCATCCACAATCCCGTATTCGCGAGCCTCTTCCGCCGACATCCAGTTGTCCCGGTCCATGTCTTTCTCGACTTGTTCAAGTTTCTGACCAGTTTGCTTCGCCAAAATCTCCGCCAAAGTCTTCTTCAAATACAGACCTTCCCTCAGCTCAATTTCTTGGTCGGTCACTTTAGCCTGCCCCGCTCCATATGACGGCTGATGAATCATCACTCGTGCATTTGGCAAAATAAACCGCTTGCCCTTTGTCCCACAAGACAACAACATCGCTCCCATACTCGCCTGCAAGCCGATTCCAATCGTCTGCACATCTGGCTGAATATAGTTCATCGTATCGATAATCGCCAGGCCATCATACACGCTTCCCCCTGGAGAGTTGATATAAAACTTAATATCTTTCTTTGGATCTTCGTTCGCAAGGAAAATCAGTTGTGCCACCACGAGATTTGCCGTCTCTGGTGTCACCTGATCTCCCAAGAATACGATTCGTTCCTTCAAAAGTCGCGAATAAATATCATACGCACGCTCCCCCCGATTAGTTTCTTCCACCACCGTCGGCACTAAGTAATTCTTCATTCTTTCCTTTCTACTCATTTACTATTTTTACCGTCAACTCACGCTGACCATTCTTATCCTTTTCCCGTTTCAACCCAATCACCGCGATGTCGCCTTTTTCCATTTCCCCGGCAATCATCTTCTCCGCAATCAAAGCCTCGACCTGTTCTTCAATCATCCGTCTTAGTGGTCGTGCGCCGTTCTTCGGCTCATATCCCTGTGCCACCAACTGCTTTTTCGCTTCATCAGTTACTTTCATCCCAAGGCATTTCGCCGCTAGTCGCTTGCGCAGTTCTTCAATTAGG
>CANBEI010000050.1 GCA_947367565.1 uncultured Candidatus Saccharibacteria bacterium
CACCGTCAGTCGTCACCGCTGCACCCGTACCAGCCGTAGCAGTATTATACTGATAGTAGTTGCCTATGAGATAGTGCGCATCATATGTCTTAGCAGCTGCATCATAAGCCGTAATGTTACCACTTGCATCCGTCGTCGCCTGGAAAGTCGACTTCCAATCCGCTCCGCTCACATCGATAAACCGAGTACACTTGCTAATACTCTCACCCGCATTCACCGTACAGCTCGTACCATCACTTGGGTTAGACAGGACATATTTACCGAGGTTCCAGCTTCGCGTATCAGTCTGCGGACCACCACCAGTTACTGCAGCTGGCACCGTAGTTTCCGTAGTCTTCGGCAAATTATTCGTACCATCGCCAGTTCCCTTCCAAGTAAAGGTTCCATTACCGCTAGCATTACTTGCCAATACGCCGTTCGCGCTATTAATATTAAGGGCCAAGTTCTGCGTCATCCAGCAGTTACCATCTTTCATCTTGGTCACCCAATAACTATTACCGTCACGATCATCAATCAGTTGTTTCTGAGCATGCTCTGGCGTCGTCTTACAAATATCAGCCGTCATTTCCTGCATGCTTGTAAGCTGGGTCAAGCTCGTCACTGTCTCTGGATTAGCAATCACACTAACCACAACATTATTTGTGTACTCGCCAGTCGGCAAATCCGTACCAATCTTCGCGCCGAAGGCAAGAGTATAATTGTCAGACGCACCACCAGCACTCGACGTATCCGTCGTAATCACCGCCGTAGCCGCACTCGTCGGAACTGCTTTATATGATGCTGTGCTTGCACTGATCCCTTTACCTAGAGCATAACCCCAAGTATTCTTTGCGAAACCACTCGGCGTCTGAGTACCACTCACCGCACCAACCGTGTTTCCAGCCGCATTCTTCAAGGTCGATTCGCCATTCTCAGTCTTCATAAATACTGAATACCCGTCCGAGCTATTCGTATTCACTGAGAGCTGCGCTGTACCCGCGCCAAAAGTCCCTGCCGTCGACGGAGTAATATCAAACTCCACCGAATTCTGCAACGACACAGAAACTACAGACTGGATATACATCCGTGCCTCTGTTGACTGCGCCACAGTCGTCGGACTTCCATCATCTGTTACTAATGCACTCGCCCCATTGCTGCTAATCGGACAGAGCATCGCTACGGCGAGAAGACCCAACACACCGCAACATCCTACCAGCCCGAGGTAGCCGCGTTTGATAGTTTTGTTTAATTTCATTTTCTTCGTCCTTTTTGTGAACTTATTTTATAAACGTGACCTTATATACTTCCCATTATGTCAAAGCGTGAGCGCAATGTCAATACTTTTTATGTTAAATTTCTGAGCCGCGGCTAAGCCCTCGGACAAGCCAAGAGTTTTTCTGAGTCACAAAAAAGAGGACCTTCGTCCTCTCCGCCGCGCTGACCTACTGTTTACAACACTAGGACGCCACGACTACTGAGGCTGACCTACTGTTTACAACACTAGGACGCCCCCATAGCCTCATTATACCACATTTTCAAAAATGTAACTATCTTTTCTTGCACCTCCTTAGGACGCCATCTTTTGTAATTATTAGTAAATTTCGAGCCCGCCTCGTACCGCTAAAACGACTCTCCAGCCAACGAATAGCATCCATGTCACTTCCTTTTATTTTTCTTAAATCAAACACCAAACTGCCTGACTGCTGGGTAGCCTCATAGAATAATCTCTCAATCGATCTACGCATATTCATAAATGGCACTTTCGACTCCCATTCCACCCCATCCATCCAAAAATCCGCCCGTTTCATTCTAGATGTATGCGATGCCGGAATTAATTCAATATCGTACCCTAATTTCAGAAAATATGCTACCGTCTCATATTCATGTGGCAACAAAACCACCCCATTAGCTACCAACTTCCCCATTTTTACATCTTTCACCCCCACACTCTATCACACCCCTAGAGAAAAGTACACCCTCCACCCAAACTGTACACATTTTTTACTCAACCCTAGGGGTGTATTTTATTCATACCTTAATAAAAACGCCCCCTACTCCCCCAGCTTCTTCTGCCTTTTCTCCCTTGTAAAGAATTCTAACTTATCTCCGACCTCAAGCAAGATCTTCTTCTCGGTCTTCATCATGAGCCCCCCAACCTCATTTTCAATCAATTCTTTCGCATCAATCTTTTCTTTTTGTACGCTCTCAACTTCCGCCTCGCCCAGTATTTCCTTCTTCCGCATCACACGTGCCATTACTCCCGGCACCAGCTTTCCGCTCGTCACCTTACCCCCGGCAATCAGCTCCGTCTTCGTCACTCGGAACACCCCCATCACATCCATCGTCCCAACCTCCGTCTCGACAACTTCCTCACCCAACAGCTTCTCCATACTACTCCGCGCGTCATCCAACAGCTCATAAATCACCCGGAAATTCCGCACCTCAACCCCATCTCGAGCTGCCAATTTCGCAATATTCGTCGGCACGTTCACATTAAAGCCATAAACCACAGTATTATCACCCGCCGCCATATATACATCATTTTCCGTCACATCTCCCACACCCGTCGCAACAATATTCAGCGTCACTTCCCCCTTTGTATCGATCAATTTCAACGAATCAACTACGCTTGTCACGCTTCCAAGCACGTCCCCTTTCACGATTACATTAAACACTTTCGAGTTATCCTCAACGTTCATCATCCGCAGCAGATCCATGCTCGTCACGTTCGCACTTGCCGCATCATCCGCCGCGCCCTGCGCATTCAACAACGCCGCCTTGCGCGCACTCTTTTCATCCTTATATTCCAGGAATCGATCACCGAAATTCGGCAAATCCTTAAACCCGGTCACTGTCACTGGCGTACTTGGTCCAGCCTTACCCTTCGGCTTTCCTCGAAAATCTGTCATCGTCCGTATCTTTCCATACACACCCCCCGCCACGACAAATTCTCCGACTCGTAGTTCCCCGCCCGTCACCAGCAAATTCACCACACTTCCCTTACCAGTCTCCATGTGACTCTCAATCACCAAACCTTCCGCCGGAATCTCAACATCCGCCTTCAGTTCCTCAACATCCGCCACCAACAAGATATTCTCCAGCAACTTTTCCAGCCCCTCGCCAGTCTTCGCACTCACCGGAATCATAATAATATCACCGCCCCACTCTTCCGGCATCAAACCATGCTCCGCGAGACCCGCCTTCGTCCTCTCGATATCTGCCCCCTCGCGATCAATCTTATTAATCGCTACAATAATTTTCGCATTCGCCCCCTGCGCGAACTTAATCGCCTCCACCGTCTGCGGCTTCACCCCGTCGTCCGCCGCCACCACGATCACCACAATATCCGTAAGCATCGCCCCATGCTGCCGAATCGCCGCAAAGGCCTCATGTCCTGGAGTATCCAAGAAAGTAATCTTCCGCCCATCATGTTCCAGCTGATACGCCGAAATATGCTGCGTAATCCCTCCAGCTTCCGTCTCCACCGTCTTTTTCTTCAATAAATTATCTAGTAGCGTCGTCTTACCATGGTCGACATGCCCCATCACCGCCACCACTGGTGGTCGTGACACCGCATTTTTACTCAACTCTCGCCGCCCCGTCTCCGACAACTTCGACGCCGTATTCTTCCGCTCCAATTTGACATCCGTCATACCGAGCTCTTGAATCATAATTTCCGCCGTCTCAAAATCCAACCGCTGATTAATCGTCGCCACAATGCCATTCTTAAACAGCTCACCAATCAACGTCGTCACCGCGAGACCCAAAGCCTGCGCCAACTCATCTACCGTAATCGAACCGGCAATCCGAATCACTTTCTCCGCAGAATCCGTCGCCCCATCAGTCTTTCCCATAATCCTCAAAGCTCCTTTCCGCGTATTACTTTTACCCTAGAAACAATCACCACCCCCAATTTCACATTCAAAGTTTGGTAAATTTTGTAGCTAGAATGGCGATATTTTGCATCCAACCGTCACCCGCTCGTCTAGAAACGCGCTTCGCTTGACTCCATGCAAGATAGCCCATTATAGTACAAAATCTGGCTCCCCGGACTGGACTCGAACCAGTAACCTCGAAGTTAACAGCTTCTTGCTCCACCATTGAGCTACCGGGGATTATACAATCGAGTTATCACTCTTACAGACCATTATACCATACTTCCTTAAAAAGCAAACCTTTTTCTCGATTTTACCCTAGAAACTCTAACAAGCCGCGTCACAAACCCTAACTTTCCACAAAATGCAAATCCCGAATACTCAGACCTCGTCCTTTCTCCGGGATTAACCGCAGTTTTCGTAAAAAATTACTTAGAACCGCTAAAAGCGCCCCCCCCCCGATTTGCTTTTTTCCGCCCCTTTATCACGGAATTTATTTCCTCGACACAGCTCAAGATATTTCGCCGGTCATCATCCGTTAGGGTCTCAGTGTAATTCAACAGATATTTGAACATCCGCTTCCAGTCTCTAAGCTGTTGACCGCTACTATCCTTAAAACTTCTCCGAAGCTGCCCGAAGTTCAGACCAATCCCCTTCGGATTCTTAGGCGCTACCGCCACCGCTCCGAGCGTGTTGTCGTACAACGCGTCATATTCCAGTTGTAGCACTTCCGCCAACTTCCGCTTCGCCTGCGGCGTCCGCGGCACCGACCGATCCTTCTCATAATCAATAATCGTCCCACGGTCCAAACCCAACAAGTTCGCCAACTTCTCCTGCGTCAATTTCAACTCTCGCCGCTGCCAGCACACTTTCTGTCCAAAAGTCAGCCCTTCTGGCATTTTCATTTCCGTCGTAATGATTTCAATCATCATCCACCTCCTGATATAAACATCCGGCAACACCCTATCAGATGTTGCCTCATTTTCAGCAAATCGTCACTTCACACTCTCAAAGTACTCCCGAATACCATAATTTTAGCATATTTCCCCATAAAAATCAACTCGCTTCAGTCCTTACGCCCCACAACGCACATCCACAAGGTAAAGATTGACTTTTTACGCTATCTGTGCTATAATGGAAGTATAGGGTGGCTAATTTTATTTGACTATGGACACAATTTTTATCACCATTGCCGGTGTGGCCACCGCCACTTTTCTCGTACTGTCGATTTTTGTCATGGTTTCCTCCCAGCGCCGCCGCCGCGACGCGATTGATCGCTTCACTAATCTC
>CANBEI010000051.1 GCA_947367565.1 uncultured Candidatus Saccharibacteria bacterium
CAAAAAATCGCTATCCGTCCGAATTTCGCTCTCATATTGTAAAGCAATTTCATCATCATTCTCCGCAATCGACCGATATGTTTCCGTAAATTTACGATTCACCGCTTCAGTCCACTCCTTTCGCTGCTTCACTAATTCCGCTCCATATCTCACCAACATCACATCCCACGCAAATGTATCACTAGGTTGTACCCCATTAGTCTTCAAAAGTTCATTACGCTGCTTTAAAGCCTTATTGTAGCGCGCTAACGCCAATGCATACCCATCATTTAATTGACTAAAAAACTTATCAAAATAGTTTCTCCGACTTACCGGACTTGATCCCACTAAGTGTAAATCATCTGGCTCAAACAACACAATCGGGTATTTTGCCTTTTTAGGTAAACGTCGCAACTTTTTATCTTCAACCAAAAATTCTTTCTTCTTTCCATCATAATATGCGACTACTTTTCGTCCATCTTCGTATTCTAATTCCACCCGATAAAACTCCGCCCCTCGTCGCATAATTTCCGTATCCACCGCCCGAAAACTTTTCCCCCTCAATGTCTCGTATATCGCCTCTATTACCGAAGTTTTTCCACAACCGTTTTCACCAGTAATCGTCGTGGTATTTTGTCGGCATATTAGCTCAAAATTTTCGTGACTCCGAAAATCTATCAACTTCACCTTTCGGATAATCATTTTACCCCTTTAGTGGCATAATGATATGTATATATCCAGCATCCTGCTCACTTTTTAATACAATCGGATCCAATTTGTTCGAAAATCCCACCTTTACGGTTTTACCTTCTAATACATTCAAAGCGTCTAGCAAGAACCGTGAGTTAAGTGTCACTTTCCCATCCACTTCCACCTCAGTTTTGATTTCCGAATTAATTTCCCCTAATTCATTCGCCACCGAAGCAATAGCAAAAGTCCCATCTTCTGCCTTTGTTGAGCACACTACCGATCCGCCCACTTCTCGCGCAAACAACGCCGCTAATTTTGTCACGCGTACCAATTCATCTCGTTTCAAATCCACACTAATCTCCGTCTCTTTCGGAATCAACTGCCTATAATCAGGGAACGAACCATTAATTAACTTCGACGTCACCTCAATCTCGCCAATCCGGAATCTCACTTGCGTCTCATCAAACAATATTTCAATCTCATTCACATCGTCACCTATACTTCTAAGTACTTCCTGCAAGCTCCCTGTCGGCACGATTGCCGTCACTTCCGATTCGACTTTCTCAATAAACTTTCGTTCCGCCAGTCGATACCCATCTGTCGCCGCGAGATACAACGCCCCCTCAAACGTATTAAAGTACACCCCAGTCAGTGCTGGTCGCGTCATATCATTACTCGCTGCGATCATCACCTGCGACAACCCTGCCTTAAACTCTTCGACTTCCATCTGGAACTTCACCGCTTTTGCATCATCCATCTCCGGTAACTCCGGAAAATCTTCCGCCGAAGCTCCATTAATTGTCGAAGTGTATTCTCCCGCCTTAATCGTCACTTTATCATCTTTACTTACAATTTCCACCACCTCGCCACGCGGTAGATTTCCCACAAATTCTGCCATTAACCTTGCTGGCACCGTCATTACCCCATTTTTACTCTGACTTGCAGGTAGATAACTCACCACCGCCATATCGAGATTAGTGGTTGTAAGACTTACTTTTCCTTCATCTACTCTTATAAGTACATTATTCAGAATCGGTAAAGTCGCTCTTGCTCCCCCAGCTACCCGACTTACGTTATTCAATGCCTTTGCTAATTTTTCTTGTAAAATCTTAATCTCCATTCTCTTCCTTTCTATATATTTAATAGTTGTAGTAATAGGCTATGTGGAAACTGTGCAAAACCACCGCTATTACAGAGATAAAACCATGTGTAAATCCACCCGTAAAACTTTCCACCAAGACTGCGAAAAATTCCACAAAATCCATCAAAACTGTGTAAAACCAACCCACTCTGTATTATTCCACAACAAATTCCACATTTTTCCCACCGTTTTCCCCACAAACTTCTCCACAATTTTTCCACAAAATCTACCGAACAACCCGAACACGAAACTATATCTCTGCGTCCACAAAAACCCGAACACTTAAAACCGAACAAGTCCAAAAACCCGAACAAACTCCAGCTACCTCTATAATTATCCATAAATCTTCTCCCGAATCGCCGCAATTTGATCCCGCAAAGTAAAATTCAGCTTCAAATCCCCCTCAATCTTCCTTATCCCATGCATTACCGTCGTATGATCTTTTACTCCGACTTCTAGTGCAATTTTTGGCGTACTCATACTCAGCTCTTTTGACAATAAATACATCGCCACCTGGCGCGCATTTTTAATATGCGCCACTCGACTTTTGCTACACATCTCTTTTGGCGTCATTTGGTAAAATTTCGCCACCCGCTCAATTACTTGCTTCGGAGACACCGCCTTATTGCCTCCACCTTGTGTCGGATTTACATAACCCTCGTTAATTACCTCAAGTGGCGTCATATTCTTCAAATCTGCTACCGCAAGCAACCGATTGAACTCCCCCTCGAGATCGCGAATATTTGTCCTTACGTTTTCCGCCAGATATTCAATCGCTTCATCTTCAATTTCCACCCCAATAAACTCCGCTTTCGCCTTCAAAATCGCGCATTTATCCTCAAACTGCGGCAGCTGTAGGTCAAATGTCCCACCCCATACCAACCTTGACGCCAGCCTTTCGTCTACCGATTTGATCTGATTTGGCAGTCGGTCAGACGTTACGATAATTTGCTTATTCAACCCATACAGTTCATTAAAAATATCAAAAAACTCCGCCTGCGACCGATCTTTATTCATAATCATCTGGAAATCATCAATAATCAGCACATCAAGCTTCTTAAATTTCTGATGAAATTCATCGCCTTTATTACTGCGCACCGCATTAATAAACTCAGAATAGAAGCTCGACATTGGCGCATACAAAACCTTTAACTTTGGATCTTTTGCTAATAACTCATTACCAATTGCCTGTACTAAATGCGTTTTTCCGAGACCTGGGCCACCATACAAGAAAAACGGATTATAGCTTGACCCCGGTTTATCCACAATACTTCGTGCTACACTCACAGCTAGATCATTATTTGACCCAATCACAAAATTACTTAAAGTGTAGCGCGCATTCAGACCAGTCTGGAACCCGCCTCCTCTCGCACCGCTCTCGCCTAAAGTCTCCCTTGCTACGCTCGCAACCTTCTCTGGGGTAGCCGGTTTTACCGGTATCTCGCGCGACCTCACCTTCGGCTTTGTACCGCCCTGAACGACATATTTTAACTCCCTAACTTCTATACTATTATTTTTAAATGCTTTTTTGAGAATATCGGAATATTTTACCTGAAGTTGTTTAATCTTAAAGACGTTCGGCACCCCGATCGTCACTATCCCCTCATTTACGTCTACGAGCTCGGTTCCCGTAAACCAGGTCGAATATTGCTCGCGCGGAATCGTCTGCTCTACCTCGGCCAGCACATTTTTCCACACGTCAAACATAGACCTCTTAACTCCTCCTTAACTTACCCTAATTATACCAAACAACCTCCGACTTTTCCACAGTTTTCACCCCCAAAACAAAACATGTTATAATATCACGCCACCCCTACAGAGGTCGACTTTTCCACAACTGACCCCTAAACGGTATATTAGGTGTGGAAAACTTCTTGAAAAATGTGGATATCTGGGGTATACTAGAACAAGTATTTGTTAATATAGAAAGAATCATCATATGCCAAAACGAACTTATCAACCACACAAACGTCAACGTAAAGCTGAGCATGGCTTCATGAAGCGCAATAGCTCGAAGTCTGGGCAGAAAGTCTTGAAGCGCCGCCGGATTAAAGGCCGCGCTCGTCTCAGCGCCTAGTGCTATAATATATACATGTTGTCGCAAAGATACCGATTTCATTCGCGCGGTGGTGTTAGGTATACTTATCAGAAGGGAAAGACGATTCGGACACCAGTTCTATCTCTAGTCTACGCCCCCAATACCCATCACCATCAGCGTTTTGGTGTCGTAGTTTCAAAAAAAGTTCTCAAGTCTGCTGTCGGTCGTAATCGTATTCGGCGCCGTATCTACGAAGCTCTTCGTCTCGAGCTCCCCGAATTTACCGACCATATGGACTGCCTTTTTGTTGTTTTTAATAAATCCGTCATCGATATGCCATTTCGAGATTTGCGCCGCCTCATCCACGACCTATTAGGGCGTAGTCGATTAAACTAAGGTATGCTATAATATAGTCACATGTTTGAGTTAATTGATTTTGTGATTGTTCGACCTATTACGAACATTCTTTTCGTAATATATGGCTTAGTTGGTGATTTTGGTCTAGCAATTATTTTGTTTACTGTACTTGTAAAAATTTGTATGTGGCCTCTCGTTAAGCGTCAGCTTCACCAGACCCGTCTTATGCGTAAGATTCAACCCCAACTTGCCGAAATCAAGAAAAATTGCAAGGGTAACCGTCAGTTAGAATCTCTCCAAATGATGGACCTTTACAAGCG
>CANBEI010000052.1 GCA_947367565.1 uncultured Candidatus Saccharibacteria bacterium
AGTAGTATGTCAGATACTTAAATGTATAACCTAACTGAACCCTCGGCTAAGCCGAGGGTTTTCTAAAGACAAAAATCAAGCCTAGCCTGAGCCAGGCTTGATTAGTACTGGGAAAGTTTTTATTGCTTTTGTTGTTTTGTGATGGTAATCGTATAGAGGTCAGTAGTGTTTTTAGCGGCCTCACGCTGAGCATCGTTATAGTCATAATCAGTCATGCACTCAATAGCGTAATTCTTCTTCTCAGTAATCTCAAAAGTTTCGCTGGGTTTGTTTTTGTCGCCATATCGATAGAAGATATTACTATTAGAGCCAACTAGAACTGTCTCGAAGAGATTTTTGTCGTCAACGGTAATTTTACAGGCAACTACCGTAAGACTTTGCAGCTTTGCGAGACTATAGGGCTTCAAATCTTCAGTCTTTTCATCTGATAATCCGTCAATGAAAGAAATTTCAGCCCTATAGATACCCTTGTCTAATTCAACATACTCTTTGAGGTCTTTCGGGGAACTAAAACTGTATTCTTTAAAACCGGAATTTAGTGCGACGATGATAATGGCGACAATGATCGCGATTACGGCAACGGCGCCGATGATACTACCGATAAGGAATTTAGGATTGTGAAACAGGTTAGATTTGGCTTTGGTTTTGTCGGATTTAGTTTGTGTCATGTGACTCACTTTCTGCCCGAAATGGGCTAATGTTAAGATGTATTTGTTGAGAACACACTTGAAGACTTAGCTCCGACAACATTAGCCCATTACAAAGCTAAGCGGTTCTTCAAATGTATTCTCAACACTGATATTATAACATATCCCGGCCGACGTTGACGGGCAAAAAGCGGTGTTTTCTATAGACTTCTGCGACCCTTGTAATTTCTGTGGATCCCATAGCCACCCTCCCCAGGAAAATTTTGGACGTTTGAAATGACGTCCTTTTTTTCTTGATGGGAATTTTTGGTAGAATAGAAAAGTGGATCGCGTCGTCCATGGAAACTACTGCCAGTTATTGAGGTCAAGCTCCAGCCGTCAGATGTTTTCGTTTTCAAAGATCGTGAAGCTTCCCTCTTTAGGCAAGGTGAGCAAAAAAGAGGATAGTAGATTGACCTAGGCTAAGGCTGAGGTCAGGTAGAGGAGCTTCTTATTCTAATTTTGCGACTGTTTTTGGCTTTTGTCCGTAGCGGGGTGTTGCTATATGTAGATGGTCTGTATGGCGGAGGTAATGAGGGTAATATCTGGTCGCGTACAGCGTACTCGACCACCAACGCCTACCGCTTGTTATTCAATACCGGCAATGTCAACCCGTCAAACAACAACAATCGCTACAACGGTCTCCCCCTCCGCTGAGGGTTTGGCCGGTTGCGGTGCCGATCTTTAACCTATGACACAAGAACACTCCTATTTCTAGGAGTGTTCGGATAAACTAATCTGGTGCGGGCGAAGAGACTCTAACTCTCGACCTCTTCCTTGGCAAGGAAGCGCTCTAAACAACTGAGCTACGCCCGCTTGTGAGTTAAGTATATCACACGAAAAGCGCAGCGACAAGAGTTTTTATCTCTTCTCCGCACAACACTCAACCCATTTCCGAGTCTCGTGTCAAAGTTATAAACGAACGTTTTGTTTAACTGTCTTCATATTAGCACAGATAACCGTAAACGTCAATATATTCCTTATGCTGATTTTTAGCCCATTACGGTTTTATGGATGGCCTTTAGCCGTGGGTTTTCGTAATGAGTGTACATTTTGGTCGTATCGAGGCTTTGATGTCCCATCATATCGCCAATATAGCACAAATCGACTCCGTGGCTAAGCATACAGGTTGCGAATGAATGCCGTAGAGTATGAGGGTGGATTCGCCCCAAATCACACCTCTGGCTGAGGTTACGAAAGATACGCTGCGCGTTTCCAGCCGTCAAACGCTTTTCTGTTTGATTTGCGATGAATAATGCAGGGTTCTTGTCGGTACGTAGTTCAAGATAAGCGTCGAGCGCCTCCTGCGCCCTTTCGCTGACATAACATGGGCGTGGCTCCTTACTTTTCTGGACGGTCACGAACTGGCCATCTCGGATACTATTGCGGTTCAACTTACAAATTTCTCCGATCCTAGCACCAGAGGAGAAAATAAGTTCAACTAGCGCTAGATTACGTCGTCGATTTATCTCTGGTAGCCCGCGTCGTTTTTGGCTGGCAATTTCGACGAATTCCTCCACTTCACTTTCAGTCAAGTATTCGACAATTCGCTTCTCACGCTTCGGGATCTTGATATCTTCAGGGTCGAGTTTAATATATTTCTTCCGCTTTAGGTACTTGATGACTGCGCGAAAACAGACCATATATCCGCGAGCCGTGTCCGGCTTTTGCCAGCTCATAAGATGTTCGTAGAATTTCGTTATGTCGGAGATCTGTATAGTTTTTACATCAACATCGTCGAAAAAATCAACCGCATGATGGCCGGCATAGATATAACTTTCGTCCGTATTAGATGACAACCCGGCCGCAATTACTTCCCGCTCGCGGTATAGCTCAAATGCTTCCGAAATTAACATAAAAATACTCCTCCCACCGCTTTAGGTTTGATATTGCGAGGGGAGGAGTTGAACCTTTTTGAGATATTAGGCTGCCGAGTAGGCGTGATGATAGTATTGCCGCTTCGCTTTTTGCTCCTGATAAAGTCGTGATTTTACCAGTTGTCTGTAACAGAGTTTATTAAACAGCGCTGCCGGACACCTTATGCCTGGCTGAGTAGCCATTTTAAGCGCCCAATCAATGTAGTTGCTACTAATAAATCGTGCTACGTCACAAAATAGTGCGCGACCACGTCTGACCGAGTTGTACCTGCGGGACTTCAAACTACTACCTATCTTGTAGTTATACAACAGCAAAGGTTAAGGGAAAAGTCAATAGCGACAACGCAAAACGCTTTTGGTATAATGAAGGTAAGAAATGCGATGCCCATAATGCTCTTTACATATTGGTAATTTTATGGTAAAATAGCATAAAAGCAATGGAGAGAGTATGAGTAAAAAGGTCGTAAAACCCATAGATGTCGTAAAGGTATTAAAACGCCTTCAGGATTTTGATGAGGATTGTGGCGATGTGATTACTAATCTCAAGGCCCAGAAATTGGCTTATTATGCGCAGGGGGTGAGTTATGCTATGCTGGGTACTCCATTATTCGACGATGACTTTGAAGCGTGGCTACACGGTCCAGTCATACCGTCCTTGTATGATGAGTTGAAGCAGTTTGAAAATCGTCAAATAGAAATAAAAACTGATTATGACGATAAATTATTCTCTAAGGAGCAGCTTGATGTTATCGTCCGTACTTATAAAACTTTCGGACAATATTCTGCTTGGAAACTACGTGATATGACCCACCAAGAATTGCCATGGAAAAATACCAAAAGGAATCAAGTTATATCCAAAGAGTTAATAAGGTCTTATTTTATGGCTAAGTATGCCAAGACCATCTAAACGCTAACTTTATGTCAGATAGATTATCTAAACGCGATAAAAGATTGGCTAAAGTCGCCAAAAAATATGATCGTTCTAAAAATGACACGTTCGCTAATCAGGGCGTTTCGATAGAGCCAAATGAGGATGAGGATAATTTTATAGCTTTTTCTTTTCAAGATCTACACAATGATTATGGTTTTGATAATCGTAAATGCAATCATAAGATGCGGCTTGATCTGCTAACGAAAATGCGAGTAGCTAGCTGTCAGACGTGGGAAAATTTGCTGTTGAAAAGCAAACGGGATGGTGGTCTAGAAAAATTACCAGTTAGTTCGTTGAAGAGTAAGTTGCCGAAAAACGTAATCTCACGAGAAGTAGGGCACCTATACGTCTTGAGATTTAATGGACAGAGCGGACGCATTATAGGTCATAAAGTTGGACGAGTGTTTCATATTGTATTTATTGACCCGAGCCTGGAATTATATAATCACTAGGAGTGATTTTACATTTCTATGCCCCAACTTTCTTTAACTTTTCCGTTCTGTCATGAACATACAAATTGCCTCATCGAGCTTTATCTCGTAAATGCGCCACCTGCGCTGAGATATGCGAGATGTCGACTTGTTCACGCTCCGCCCATTTTGTGAACTCTCCGCTCATCCAAGAATCCCCGCTCAGCTCGATAAATGATGCCAAGCAAGGTCGTGCGGAATTCCCGCGTTCGAGCAAGAATGAAATTACCAATCACTTTTGTCCGTAGTGGAAACGTCAATCTTGTCTATGGTCAGGGTCGAGTTGTTGGTGAATATGGTTATGGATGGTCACGCACGGCAAATTCATCTACTGTTGCGTATGGTT
>CANBEI010000053.1 GCA_947367565.1 uncultured Candidatus Saccharibacteria bacterium
TCGCCACCGCCTCGCGCACCCCCGCCTGGTGCGACGAAATCACATCCATATTCCCCTCCACAATCACCACGTAGCCATTCTGTCGAATGCTCTCTTTCGCCTGTTCCAGCCCAAAAATAAACCGTCCCTTATTGAACAATAATGTCTCCGGCGTGTTCAAATATTTTGGCTCCCCTTGACCCAAAATCCGCGCAGTATAACCAATCACACCCCCTGTATCGATAAACGGCACCATCATCCTCCCCCGGAACATATCCCCGCCAAAGCGATTCAACACCCCCGCCGCATCCATCTCCGACTTCTTATACCCCTTTTTCGTCAAAAACTGCAATAATGCCTTCCCTTGATTTGGCGAATACCCAATCCGAAACGTCTGCGCCGTTCCTTTCGTCATATTTCGCTTCTCAAAGACATATCGACAAACTTTCTCGTTTTTCGTCAAACAATACTGATAAAATCGGCAACTCAGCTCAAGTAATTCCCGTACCCGCTTCTTTCGCTCCGCAACTTTCCGATTACCACCGCTATAACGCTTCAGCTCCACTCCCGCCTGCGTCGCCAATTTCTCCATCGCCTCCCGAAACGACACCCCTTCTACTTCCATAATAAAGCTAAAAATATCACCACCCTTATTCGCCGAAAAATCATGCCAAA
Source organism: uncultured Candidatus Saccharibacteria bacterium (assembly GCA_947367565.1). Taxonomy (GTDB): domain Bacteria; phylum Patescibacteriota; class Saccharimonadia; order Saccharimonadales; family Saccharimonadaceae; genus Nanosyncoccus. The sequence goes on from CANBEI010000053.1 coordinate 655, forward strand.
TCCCCTTCTCCGGCGACACCATAAACGACGGCGTCTTGTCCACACCCCAAGGCGACCGCCCCTTCAGACTCCGTCCCGCGCGCTTCAACTCAATGTACTGCCCTACCACATCTTCAATCGGCAGCCGCGCCCGAATCTCCTCCTTCGCATCCTCCATATTGCTAGTATATCATAGAGAAGTTACCGGTGTAAGGTCCACAGTGACCATTCGAGACTCTTCGCGACCAACGGGGAGCGAGCGAAGCGCAGACCCGCCCGTAACGACGGGACGGGTCAAGCGAGTCTCAAATGGCCACTGCGAACCTTACAACCGTTGCTCATTCTATGCTATAATATCCTTATGGATAGCCTTGAATACTTGAATCAAATCTCCAAATCCAACCGCCCGGTAAAAAAGTCCTCCGGCGACGTCTCCAAGACTACAATCATCAAAATCGCCGCTGGCGGCATCGTCCTTTTTGTCCTCATTATCGCTTTCGGTAGCCTCCTTGGCAATCTCAGTAGCAAAGTTGGGAACACGACTAAGCAGCTCTACTCTCGCACCGACCAGGTTAACTCTACTCTCAGAACCTATAACAAATCCCTCAAATCTTCCCGCCTTCGCGCTATTGGCTCCTCCCTGCAGACCGTCCTCACCGGCGCCTCAAACCAACTCAAGGATTACTACAGCAACAAAGGTACCAAAAGCGAAGACCTAAAACTCACCGGCAAAACCGCTGAAGAGGAAGAATCTCTTGTTTCCAACCTTAATCTTTCCCTCGAAAACGCCAAGCTCAACGGCATTCTTGATCGCACCTACGATAACCAAATCAACCTCCAGGTCTCCCTGCTCCTCTCTCTAACCTCCCAAGTCATCTCTCGCACCAAGGACAAAAAACTCCTCGAAATCGTCGAACCGCTCCATAGCAGCCTCATGACCATTCACGAAAACCTCGAAGCCTATTCCAACCCCGGCGACTAATTAAGCTCCGCGTCTTACATCTGCATTACATTGTACCCACAACGTACATACAATGTAATGCACTGCGCTATTTTTTCTTCTCTTTTGCGCGCTCTTTCTCTTTTTTCAAATCTTCTTCCACTTTCTTTGCGTTCGCGTTCATCTGATTCAAAAACCTCACAATAATAAATACCACAAACGCTATAATCAAGAAGTTCACTACATTCTGCAAAAAATTCCCATACGCAATATGCGCCGTCGTATCCGCACCAAAAATATTCGGCACATCAATCGCGAGCGATGAAAAATCTGCTCCTCCCGCGAGCAAGCTAGTAATCGGCATAATAATATCATCCACCAAAGACTTCACAATCGTCGTAAACGCACCACCAACCGCCACACCAATCGCCAGCTCCACCACGTTCCCGCGATTGATAAATTCCTTGAATTCCTTCATAAACTGACTCTCGGTCACTTTTTTCACCAACTTCACTGGCGTCACTTCCGGTTCAGTTTTCTTTTGCTTCTTACTCATCTTTCCCTTCCTCTACTTTCTTACTACCTTGCATCCCTAGACAAAACGACAAAAATCCAAATAAATAACATGATTCAAATACCAAAACACGACTCACAAACCACGCCCCCTCGGTAAAATACCCAAAAACGCATACCAGCCCATACGCCACATACACCGCTGCTGCCATCCGCGTCGCTCGACTCGCTTTTTTGCACAATAATACAATCGCCGCCACTACCAACATACAGATAAACATTAATCTTGAACAAATTTCATGTACATGACTCGGCGCACTTGTCGCATACGCCTCGCCCGGCAAGTCAAAATATCCAATCGGACACGCCGACAACCCTATCAACCCCACCGCCATTAATATCACCACCCAATAATACCCCTGCCGAAACTGCCACTTCTCCCCCACTCGATACAGATATACCAGCACGCTATATGCTACGATCAAATTTGCCAACGCAAACACAATCGCGCTCCACGTCTCAGTTCCAACATACCGGCTAATCGAATACTCCGGCATAAAAGCCTTCCGTATATAACTATTAACCGCTACTACAAGCACCGTCGTCAATACGAACGTCAAAATCGCCACCACAATCGGTCGCTTCTCGGCACTTCTCAGTCTCAACGTTTCTTCCCGCATAACCTATTGCTGCTCCGCCAAGGTCAAATTATAACTCAGTCGCACTAGATCCTCAATTTCCGCATCTTCCATTTGACCACACATCACCAGCTCAATCCCTCCGCGCCCAAAATACCGGCTCTCCATCACGCTCTCATACTCTTCGCGCAACTTCCTCCCCAGATTTTTCTCACACCTCACTTCAATCGTCTTCGGCCGCACCACCAAAAACGCCTTTTCATTCTCCTCAGTCACATAGATCCGATTGACCTCATCGCCATCTTTCCATTCCTTCTCCTCGTACCCCCCGATCCCCGTAATTTTCTTCACATCAATCATTTTATCATCTCCAAATACCACCTTAACTCTTCTATACTTCCTCTAATATCATCCAATGCCCGATGCGCCTCCCGTTTCGTAAATCGTTTCCCATACTTCCCCTCAAATACCACCTTCCACGCACTCACATCCAGCATTCGATAATGCAATCTTTTACTCACCTCCGGCCACTCTCGATCAATGAACTTCCGGTCTTGATGAATCGAGTTCCCCGCCAAAATTACCTCATCGCCAAACCATTTATCAATAAAAGCCAATAATTCCCCTCCGACCGTTTTCGCACTTTTCCCCTCGGCGTTCTGCGCCATCAGCCCATCTCGGCTTTCCGCATTCTTCTCCCAAAACTCCCCTACCATTCGCTCGCGCATTAACTCTTCCGGCACTTTCACCACCGCCGTCATCTCCGCCCGCTCATCTCCTCGCACTATAGGCTCCAAATCCCAACCTGTCGCTATTGCCGCCACTTCCAAAATCCGATCCTTCTCCGGATCCAAACCTGTCATCTCTAAATCAACCCATAGCAACTTAGCTTTTTTCATATTCTATATTGTAACACATTATTCCGACATCCGCCATTCTTACTTTATTCAAGCCTTCCGCTACAAACAAAAACCAGTGACCCCACCAGACCTAGCATGGTCATCTCAAAGATCGGCACCGCAACCGGCCAAACCCTCAGCGGAGGGGGAAACCGTAAAAGCGGCTAGGATCACCCTCTGTACTAACTGACGTAGGAGTCCACCGCCACCTATAGGCCAACGACGCCGAAATAGCCGTACTCGACCAACCATAACCGTTGTTACCGACGTTGTTGATATTACCGCCACCCAAATTCACATACCCGCTACGGACAAAAGCCAGAAATAAAACATCTGGACAACACAAACAAAAGAAGCTGACTCTATCTGACCTCATCCATGAACGAAGCCAGTTCAACTATTCTCCCTTATTTTTAAGCCCAAAACTTGAGAGAGCAACTTCACGATCTCTATCTAAGAGAACTTTCGACAGCTGGAGCTTTACCTCAAACGCTTCCCTCGGTTCCCATGGATACTTAGCCATCCACAAACTTATTCTATCATAACCCCATCTCCTCCTCCGGCGCCACCACCATAGTACAGTTACCATTGGCTTTTGTCCGTAGTGGGTATGTCTACCTAGATAAAGGCAGCGTG
>CANBEI010000054.1 GCA_947367565.1 uncultured Candidatus Saccharibacteria bacterium
GGTGAAGGCGACGGAGCGGGCGATTATGATGGCGGGGGATTTGGGGGTGAATTTGAGTGTAATTTCGGATTATCATGGGGCGAAAGATCCAGATGAGCTGATTCAGAAAAGCGAGAAGCTGTGGCAGGAGGCGGTAGCGAAGCCGCGACCGGCGGTGGATTGGCTGCTAGATAAGTATGAGGAGAATCTGGATTTAAGCACGGGGGTAGGGAAGCGAGAGTATGCGGATGTGGCGATGAAGTTACTTCGGAACGTGCCGCACGCGGTGGAGCGGAAGCATTACGAGCAGCAGGTGGCGCGAAAGTTGGATTGTAGTATTGAGGACCTTAGAGAACAGAAGATTGTAGAGCCGCCGAAGAGATTAAAGAAGGTGGAAGCAGGGGCGGAGAGTGATGTTTTGCAGGGGATTAAGGATAGTTTGCAGGCGATCGTGCTATATGGCGGGGTGACAGAGATAAAGGGGGTGGAGGTGACGGAAAATGAGGTGAAGATTGCGGAGTTGGAATTGGTGTATGATGCGCGTTATAGTGGGTGGACGAAAGAGGCGCTGGAGGCGGAAGCGCGGGAGCTACTGAAGAGGCTGAAGGCAGAGAGTGCGAGAGAGGAGGTTGAGAAGTTAACGCGAGAGATGGAGGCATTGGGGGATAGCGAGGAGGACCAGGAGCGACAGGCGGAAATTTTGAAGAGGATTATGGTGTTGAAAAAGGGGTAGGCGGGTAGGCTCAAGCGTGATATAATAGGGGTGTCCTAAACAATTGAACGATTTTAAGAGTATAGCTCTGGTAATATGGTAATTTTTGTGCTTTTGGTAATGTACGGCCCGGGATGCTAGGGCACTGCTCTCGGCCTGGGTACTATGTTGCTTTGAAAGTGCATGGCTATACTTGTCGTAGAAGGTTGTTTAGGACACTACCGAGCAGTGTCCTATTTTGTGCGGAGTTGGCGGGGAGTTGTAAAAAACAGAGATTTTAGTATAATGTGTTGTAATGGATAATGATGAAGAAATCTTAAAGAATAAAAATGCGGCTTTGGACTTGGGGGAACCTGAAGCGGATGAGTTAGCGGCAGAGGATGAACTCTCGGATGAAGAGCTCGCGATTACGGCGGATAATGTCGATGCGTTTGCTGATGACTCGGTGCGGATGTATTTGCGTGAAATTGGTAAGATTCCGCTGTTGACGCAAGAAGAGGAGCTGGATCTCGCGAAGCGGGCGATGGATGGTGATAAAAAGGCGAAAGATAAGCTCGCTGAGGCAAATATGCGGTTGGTTGTGAGTATTGCAAAGCGGTATGGTGGGCGAGGCTTGGACTTTCTGGATTTGATTCAAGAGGGGAATACGGGATTGCTTCGCGCAGTAGAGAAGTTTGATCCGGATAAAGGCTTTAAGTTTTCGACGTATGCGACGTGGTGGATTCGGCAGGCGATTACGCGGGCGATTGCTGATCAGGCGCGGACGATTCGGATTCCGGTACATATGGTAGAGACGATTAATAAGGTTCTCCGGACGACGCGGCGGTTGACACAGGAGCTGAATCGTGAGCCGACGAATGAGGAAATTGCGGAAGCAATGGGGATGGATGTCGATAAGATTGAATATGTGATGCGAATTAAGCAGGATATTGCGAGCTTGGATGCGAGTGTCGGTAGGGATGGAGATGACGAAGAGTCGGTGTTGGGGGACTTTGTGGAAGATAGTGAGCGGGATTCGCCAGAAGATGCGACAGCGAATCAGATTCTCAAGGAACAGATTGCGGAGATTTTGACGACATTGAGTGAACGGGAACAGAAGATTATTCGGTTGAGGTTTGGAATTGGGGGTGGACGGCCGCATACGCTGGAAGAAGTTGGGAATGAGTTCTCGGTGACCCGGGAGCGGATTCGGCAGATTGAGGCGAAAGCTTTGTCGAAGTTGCGTAAGCATAAGCAGACGAAAAAGCTGCATGGGTATTTGAAATAGGAGATTTTATGAAGAAGCTAGCGAAAGTAAAGGCGGTGGTGATGGTGGGGATGTTGTCGTTGGCGTCGCTTGTTACGGCGGGTTCAGCGTATGCGGATGCGCCGGATACGAATGTCTTGAAAAATGTGGACGGGATTGATGGGCTGTTGAAATTGGTGGTGAATATTTTGCTGTATGGTCTTGGGGCGGCGGCGACACTCGGGGTGGTGATTGCTGGGGTGTTGTATTTGACGGCGCGGGATAATCCACAGCAGGTGGCGCGAGCGAAGATGCGACTCATAGAGATCTCGATCGGTTTGGCGGCTTGGGCGATGTTGTTTATGATATTGAAGTTCTTGATTCCTGGGTTTGATGGTATTTAGCGGGGGTGTAGTGAGTGCTGAAGAAATTAATTGTTGTCTATAATCCACGAAGTTCAAAGCACGCGGCGGTGGCGAAAGAAGTTTTGGCGCCGGCGCGGAAATTGTCGGGCTGGCTCGTAGGGAAATATGAGGTGAAGGCGATGCGTCTGCATGAAAATGCCGATGAGTTGGCAAAGATTTTGAGCGATGGGGATTTGGTGGTCGCGGCAGGCGGGGATGGGACGGCGTCAATGGCGGTAAATGGCGTTATGCGGTCAGGGAAAGATGTTGCTCTTGGAGTGCTGGGATATGGGAATTTTAATGATTTTGCGCGGATGTTGAAGTCGAAGCGGGCGGTTGAATATGGCGGAGAATATGTTGGCGGGGTGACGGAGATCGTTGAGCGCTATGAAGCGGGGAAAACAAAAGAGATTTATCCATTAGAGGTGAAAGTGGATGGCAAGCACTGGCGATATGCTCCATGTTATGTGTCTTTGGGCCTGTTTGCGGAGTCGACGGCGGTGTTTGATGAGCCAAAAGTGCGAGAAAAATTGAAAACTGGTAAGAAACATTTGTTTTTTTCGATTTTTACGCTGGCAAAGTGGTATTTCCGGAATCGGAAACGGGAATTTTTGCCTGAGGGGAAGATAAAGGAAGTGCGACATGCTGCAGGAGTGACGGTGGAGGCGCCGGATGTACTAGAGGTGGCGGAAACTGCGCAAGAGGAGACTGGGAAGAAAGATGTTAAGGAGAAAAAAGAGGTAGCGGCGGAAGAACGCAAGGCGGTGTTTACGGTATCGGAGGAGAAACCAAAGAAGAAGACTAAGGCAAAGAATGAGAAGAAGGCTGATGCAGGCTCGAAGCGGGAGTCTAGGGCAGTGAAGGCTACGCGGAATGCGGAGCAGAGCGAGCTGGCGGTAGTGGAGGCAGAAAAACGGGCGGAACAGAAGAAATTTAAGAAACTACTTAAGACGGCAAGGAAACAGCAGTTACTTGAAATGAAGACTGGAGCACAAGTGAAGATGCTGCAGGCGGGTACGCAGACGAAGGCGAGGTTGGCGGTTGCGGGGGCGGAAGCGAAGACGAAGCTTTTGAATGCGAGGATTAAGGCGCAAGATAAGGTAGTTGGGCTGAGCTCTGGTAAAAAGACGCATGATAAACATGCGCAGGAGATGCCGGAGATTATTATTGAGGGGGCGGAAGTTGTGGAGCGGAGGAAGAGTAAGGGCAAGAAGAACGTGGCGTGTGCGGTCGAGAAAGAGGATAAGAATCGATTTAAGAGGGGCGCGACGGATTATATTGCAGTGAATGGGCCGACGTTGGCGAAGTTGATGCGCGGAGGTAAGTATTATAAGAAGCCATTGGAGTTTCGGAGCACGACGGTAAGATTGGGTGGATTTTGGCGACTCGTGGGGTTTATGGCATGTAGCGTGTTATTGCGGGTGCCGGGGAAGAAGACGCGTGGGGATATAATTAAGTTTAAACAGCGGGGAAATGTAATGATTCAGGCGGAGGGGGAGTATGAGATGTTGGAAGGGGTGAAAAAGGTAGAGGTAAGAAAGGCGAAAAAGGGGTTGAAGGTTGTATGGATGTAGAGGTTGGGTGTTTCATAATCTTCTAGTTAACCTACCTATATTGTTCTAGTTATACTTTCTGGAATGGGACGTTTCACGTCTGATTTTAGGCTTCAGTTTTTCCTACGGATTGCAAAAAGTTCCGCAGAACAAGTTTGCGCTGACTTTTT
>CANBEI010000055.1 GCA_947367565.1 uncultured Candidatus Saccharibacteria bacterium
CGGACCCCAAAGCCGACACATCAAATTCCTGCTTACAGATTGGACAAATCGGCCTCTGCTTTGAAATCAGGTTTTTTTTACAACGTTCACATAGTACGCTCCCCAAGCGCCCACAACCCCTACAAGAGTGCGGACAAAGTAGGTCTAAAACCCCACATTTTGTTGTATTTTTTACAACGAATTTCATGATTAGTATTGATTTTACTACGAAATGGATTTATAATAAAGCATAACAATATATAACGGAGGTAATTCAAAGCAATGGCTCGTACTAACAGTGACGACATGCTGATGGAAGATGAACTCGCCGCTGCTTTCCTCGATGATACCGACACTTCGTCGATTGTAGATTCGAGCAGCAAAGTTGCATTGAGCGCAGAACCATCAAACGAGGTGGACGAAGAGTGGGAAAATACCGACGACTTTCCAGGACAGCTCGCTGTAGATGTCTACGAAACCGCCGACAAATTAGTTGTGAAAGCCCGTACCGCTGGCATTTCCAAATCAGATCTTAACGTGACAATTTCCGACAATATTCTTACCATTTCTGGTATTCTGAGTGGTGGGGAAGATGAAAATACTACTGCTTGGCATATCCAAGAGTGCTATTGGGGAGAGTTCTCGCGTACAATCGCCCTTCCAGTCCAAGTCAAGGAGGAGGAAGGTACAGTTAAAGCTGAACTTAAAGACGGTGTTTTGACAATCACCTTCGAAAAAGAAAAAGTCGAAGCTCCGATTAAAATCGCCATCCAATAGTAGGCTTAGTTACTCACACATCAAAAATCGCCTCCCGAGGGCGATTTTTGATAGTATTAACTATCGACTTTTATCCAAAATACGTTACAATAGTCTAAACTAAGGGAGAATTTATGAAAAAACTCATTCTGGCATTCGCCGCCATCATCAGCACCTTCATCCTGTCGTCCAACGTCGCCGCCGCATCGGTCACAGTTGACTTATCTAAATATGCCAGTGAAACTCTATCCGAAACTTTCGCTGCCGAAAATATCAGTTACGATTTCGCTAATAGCAACTACCGCGACACCAACGACGTCACCACGATTTACGTCTTCCGCAAAAACGGCTGCAAAAATTGCGAAAACTTCTACAACTTCATCAAAAATAATCTATTGCCAGCCCACGGTGACAAATTTCGCGTCGTCAGCTATGAGCTATCCCAGAACAACCGGAATTTTACCCTCTTAGAACAAATTACCGACGCCTACGGCCAAAAGTCAGCTAACGGCTCCTACGCTACCCCTGCCGTCATTGTTGGCAATACTATGTCTACCGGCGTCGTTGATTCTACTCGTCAACAGGAAATTACCAACCTCATCACCGCTGGAACCACGAACGACGTCACCGACTCTTCAGATATCAAAAACAACATGAAAAACATCTTCACCGACAGCGGCATAACTCTCACCACTAGCGACAAATACTACCCAAATCACACCCTTAGCGTTCTTCCAACCGACGCCAGCGGCCTCACCTTAACCAACTATGAATATATCTCCGCCCACGACATCAGCCTCATGAACAACGCAGCTACCGTCCCACTCTCCAACACCAGCCTCACTATCACTATCCCAGTCACAAAAACCTATAAAAAATACAAAGTCGCCTATATTGAGAACGGTCAAATTTCCGAAACAATTGACGCCAACTATCAAAACAGTTCCATCACCTTCAATACATCCCATCTCTCCAAATATGCCGTCTACGGTTCCAATACCGAAGTCCTTACCCCGAGCGAAACCATCGAAATTACAACCCCTAAGAAATCTGCTCCCACTGCGCCTAACGGCGGCGTCGAAATTACAAATGCCATTAGCACCAGCGTTTCTACATTTATTCTCATTACTAGCTTAGCTGGCATTATCTTGACCCTACGTCAAAAACACTCCAAACAATGCTAAAATAGAAACGTGGATTCCAATATCCATGGGATCAAATAGCGGCTCTTGAGGTCAAGCTCCAGCCGCCCCTTGCTCTCTAGTCTAAAGATCGTGAAGCCACCCTCTCCACCGCAAAGATATCGGGAAGAGAACCGAGAGGCTCAAAAACTCATCAAAACCAAGGTTTTCATGATAAAGAGTGGCTTCTTTACTCATACTGCACTTCGCTTACTTTTGTCCGTAGCGGATGGGTTAATGTTAGTACTGACTATGAGGGCGCTATGCGGAACGTTGGTAACAACGGCTACAACTGGTCGCGTACGGCTAGCTCATCTACCAACGCCTATCATCTAAACACGAACCCTACAAACGTCAATCCGTCAAACAGCAGCAATCGTTGGGCCGCTTTCCCCCTCCGCTGCCTCTAGATTACCGGTTCGGTGCCGATCTTTAACCAACCCAACAATGCAAAAAACTACCCTCAGGCATAACCTGAGGGTAGTTTTAAGAAAGTATTCTTATTTAGAACACACTCTTCAATACGAAGTTAACAATTGCATACGCCAGCACCGCCACAACGAGGCCAACAACACCGTAGAGGATCGTATTCTGCGCCCGTTTCGCTTTCGACGCATCCCCAGTACTCGTAACATACAAGATGCCGCCAATCACAATCACCGCCACCGCGATAATACCAACTGCGCTCACCAATACATTAATTATGGTTTGCGCCACCGTCGGCACATCATCTGTAGGTAAATCTTTAGGCAAATTACAATCCGCATACGTCGGCGCAGCATCTCTCTGGCTACCATCCGGACAAGTTACATTCGCCGCAATCTCATCACCGCCTTCTGCATACACTACCACTGGCATCAATGTACCCACCACCCCACTTAGCGCCACACCTGCCGCTAGCATCAAAGCTTTCAACTTCATTCTACTGTACCTCCGTAGCTATTTCTATTCGCCACCAAAGACATTTACGAGTACGAAGTTCACAATCGCAAACGCCAACAGCGCCACAACGAGACCAACAACACCGTAAAGGATTGTATTCATAGCCTTCTTTGTCTTCGCAGCATCACCCTGAGACGTTGCATAGCTAATACCACCCATAACAATCATCGCCACTGCGACAAATCCAACCATACCAACAATCACATTGATAATGGTAGTCAAAGTGCCCATCAAATCATTCTTTCCAAAGACACCTTCCGAATCCCCCTTAATAGCATCACAATCCACCTTACCAACACAATCCTTAATATTGTTGGTACCATCGTCAGCAGCATATGCTGGCGAAATCATCGCTACACCGCCAAGCCCAACAGTCATCAGCACCGCAGCAATCACGTTTAGTACTACTTTTTTCATTGTTTTCCCTTTCAATTACTAACTACTGACACTATCATAACTCATTATACTAAAAATGTCCATACCAATAATGACAATTTAAAACCGCCAAACCCTTATAGACAATAAGTCTTAAATCAGAAAATTAGCCTCCCTCCGGCGCCACCACCATAGTACAGTTACCATTGGCTTTTGTCCGTAGCGGGTATATGAATCCAGCCGATGAACAAGTATCAAATCCAGGCTACCTTGGTACCTGGTGGGCACGTACCACTGTTTCCGGCAATACTAGCCGTAACTTCTACTTCACTAGCAGTATAGTCTATCCGTCCAACACTGGTGTATTATATAACGGTCGCCCCCTTTGCTGACTCTACCCATAATCAGCGATTTATGCTACAATAATTACATGCCGTTGTAGCTCAGTTGGTAGAGCAGCTCATTCGTAACGAGCAGGTCGCTGGTTCGACCCCAGTCAACGGCTCCATAAGAAAACAAGATAATTCATTATCTTGTTTTCTTATGCTTAATAGAAACTGGGGAACGAACTTCTCCCGCTACGGACAAAAGCCAAAGGTAAATTCCAACTTGTACGTGATGTACAATTCTAACAGAGATGACTTAATGTTTTATAATCCTTAATTAAGCAAACTATATTACTCTAGCTATACTTTCTGGAATATAAAAGAGCTAAGCCAAAGATGAGGGTTTGAGTTTTAGCAAGAGTC
>CANBEI010000056.1 GCA_947367565.1 uncultured Candidatus Saccharibacteria bacterium
ACACTATGATGTATATATTCCAAAATATAAGATCGCTCTCGAATATCAAGGAGACCAACACTACTCGCCCGTTGACTTCTTTGGTGGAGAGGAAGCGTTTAGAAAGAACCGAGAGCGCGATGCGAGAAAAAAGACATTGTCAGATTGCAATGGGGTTTATCTGATAGAAGTGTTCCCGGGGTATGCTATAGCCGACGTAATTATTGATATATGTGACAAAATTCAGACGCGGAGTAACCGAGTAATAGACCCCCAACTTGCTATCGGGCTCAGTAAGAGCGTCTCCAACACTTTGCCAAATGCCGATACTGCGACCCGTTATTCTATGGCTTCGCGCAAAGTGGTAAAGTCTGTACAGACAAAAATAGATGAGGACGCGTTATTGACGAGAAAAGCCCTTTTTCTTGTTGAAAAGATAAACCTACAACCCAAAGTCTTTGAAGACCCGCTCACTACGCTGGGACGCGACAAATACGAACGGCTCATGAAACTTTATATACAGACCGACAAAGTACTCTGCGACAAAGATGTCCAGGACCGCATAAGTACACTCGAGCATCTCCTATCGGAAGGATTGACTCTTGCTAGCATATTTGGCGAGCTTGCTAGGTGTTACCATTCTTTAGGACAATATCGTCAAGAGATGTCGGTGATGCTTCGTGCGCAAAAAGAGTACGGGTTCGACTTCACGGACTACATAAAAAGACTCCTCAAAGGTCATTCCGAGACCTTTGAGGACCTTTTTGCGGGGTTTAACTCATAGAAAGCGTCTACTTGCTGGACGCTGATTTCGCTGTTGAAGTAGCCCCTGCGGCGGTCTCCACTGGGACTGTCTTCTGCTGAGTCGGGTCATAGACCGATGGCCGAGTAGCGTCACCAGTCCCGAAACGGAAGCGATCGCCATTCTTATCAGGCTGCATGTAAACCGTGACCTCGAAGCTCGCCGCGTCAGATGTGGACAGTGTCGGGTTGAATGCAATCTTGCTGACGCCTGCGTAGATATGCATATCATTGTCATCAGTCGTATCACAGTTGGAGTGGATATTCATCGGCTGTGGTGTACGATTCATGCAGGCACGAGTACCAAAGATGATATTGCCGGTTTTTTGCTCCCCACTTGGGGCCGTGTAGGCCTCTGGCCAAATAATACCGAGGTACTTTGCCGCATTCTGCTTGGGTAGATACAGAGTAAAGGTGAACTCGGATGTTTCCGCCTTACCCGATGGTGTAGAAATGGTACCGGCTTGAGTATCGGCAGAAATCTCGCCCTCTTCGTAATTTGGTGATAGGTCCCCCAACAGCTCTGCGGGAATTACAGTATCGCCGATGGCGAGTTCCCAGTTCCCGGCTAAAATGTCAAACATGTTTTTCCTTTCCTATGTTTAGTTGTAAATTTTTAGAAAGTTATACTGATGTTGATTGCTGATACTTGATATTGTCGCCATCATCCCAGCCGGTGCGCAATCGCTTCACCTTCTACCGGTACAGGTGGGTCCGGCGTATTGGTTGTTGGCGAATAGTAGACCTGCCCAGTGATACTATAGATCACGCGTCCATTCTCATCCTGCCCGTTGTTCGAGATGGTACTAGGCGGCATCAACGTAACGCCGCTAAAGCCATCGTCGGTATAGCCTTCTGCGGCAGGCAAATTGCAGACCCCATAAGACGCTCGGATGAAGTCGGCAACCTCCTGCAGTTTTGCGTAGGCCGTGAGGTCGTCCTTGGCGCGGCAGTAGATAGAATAGCCAGTGTTTGGCCTCGTTGTGCGCGACTGTGACGCCCCTAGGTCGCTGATATAGAGTCCATCTCGTCCTAGCCCCAGCTTCTCCCAAAACAGGTCTTGGTCAATAGTGCCGAAACCATTGTTCTGCAAGAATTGGAGAACAGATAACGTAAGTACTCTCATAGATAGGTCTTTATTCCTTTCTGCACAGCCGCGTCGCCACCATTCTTAAGATAATTTGGACCAGTACCGGGGGTAGTATAATGGCTAAACTGTGTTTTCTCCTGTACAGCCGCGTAGCGCACGCTGGAATCGCCGAATACTGCCTTGACTTGTAGCCCCATGCCCTCGACGTGCCCGCTATCACGCAGATTGCCCACCTTCATTGGCGCAGTCAGCTTGGCGATATTAACAGCGTCTTGCGCCATGCGTCGTAGCCCCCGCCCTACCCGGATCTCTTCCTGCTGGAGCCATGCCCCACTTGAATCTTCGATTTTGACCTTGACGCTAGCCCCCATGAACAAACTCCGCCTTCTGTAGGGTTAGCCGGTAGTGTTCCGTTACGCCAGTATCAAAGTTCTGCCCTGCTGTGGCTCCGGTAATAGAGTAGTCCTGGCCATTGACCGACACACCTTGGCCAATAAGTTGCAGGCAGTCCGTCACTTCGGGGAAATCGCTTGGCCTGACGTGCAAGGTCGCGGTAGAACTCAGAGCTTCCATGTTGCCGCTCTGCACTTCTCCTGCCTTATCCTTGAAAATCCCCTCAAGCGTACGTGATGATACCACAGTATCCCCTCGTACCCGCCCTTGAGCAATCTCCAGAAAAGTATATGGGGTCGTCTTAAATACATCGAAGACAGTCATCGCAGATTACCTTTCCACTACGCATTGGCGCCTGACACTGGGAATATTTCTCAATAGCCGCGCCATTGAGTCGCACGAAGTCAACCATAGGATTAGATTCGTGTTCAAAGTAGCTAATCGAAAAATCTTCCACCTTTTTGCTACTAACCCCATGGTTGATAACGCTGTCTTGCTCAAGCGTAATCGTTTGGAAGCAGCGCGCGATGAGCAACTTGAGGTCGGCGGGTATATCAGCCATGTCAGCCAACTTGATGCAGAGCAAATCGTTTAAGCGCTCCACGGCAATACTTAGATACAGTTCGTAGTTGTCGCTTTCTAAAGTGCTAAGAGGACGGCCGATTAAAGCGGCCATCTGTTCCTTAGGGATTATCGGCTCTACTTCGTCCATACCGTCCTCTTCTATTCAGCCTAGGCTATTTTTATTTTGCGTCCTCAGCGCCCTCAGCGCCCTCAGCGCCCTCATCGTTCGCGGTCTCGTCAGTACTAGCAGCTACAGGCTTCTTAGCAGATTTAGTAGATCGAGCGGCCGTGGCGGTTGCATAACCAGCGGCGACCTTATTGCCTTCAAGAGAACCCATTACTGGGCGTTCGACCAGCATCACATCCTGGTTGAAGTTGCCATCGAACCAGTTGCGGACAGTCATATCCGGGCCACCAATCGTGTAAGCCTGGTCTTTGTAGGCCATCACGTCGTAGCCAGCCGCTTTCATCTCGTCAGCGGGGAACTCGACGATATAGGCGACATTGAAGATTTTAGCCCAATCCGTGTCCATGCTATAGCGATAATCGCCAACAGAGTTCTTCTCAAGAAGCATATCAGACAAAGTGCCTTCTGCTACGACCAAGACCTTGCGTTCGCCGTCACCGACGCGCACCTTGCTAAGGGTCTTGACAATCTTAGCACGCATATCGTCACCTGCGGTGTTCGGGACTACGGTTGCAACCGTTGCGGCATAACTACCAGCGACACTGGAGCCATTGAGGTCTGACGCGATCGAGTAAAGCCCATTAGTGCCATCAAACACCCTGTAATCCGGTTGTCCTTCGCTAGGGGCTGATAGACCGTCACCGAGAATAGCGCCTTTGACCAAAGCGTGCAAGACACGGTCAGTCAGCTCGCGGGTACGGAAGACGTAAAGTTCGCCGCT
>CANBEI010000057.1 GCA_947367565.1 uncultured Candidatus Saccharibacteria bacterium
GCCTGAGCGTGACGGCCTGTTTTGCGAAAGGATTTTCGGTCCAGTCAAAGACATCAATCCGCACGATTCTAAGCTTAAAGGCGTGCGTTCGCGTGAGGCCGCAGTTGACAAAGAAGGTAACCTAGTCACTAAGAGCATCGCTCGTCGTGAGCGTATGGGGCATATCACCTTAGCGGCACCGGTTGCGCATATCTGGTTTATGCGTGGTACGCCATCGGCATTAAGCGTATTGTTAAATTTAACCGTCAAGAATATCGAAAAAGTAGTCTACTTTGCGTCATATTTGATTATCGATGCTAAGGAAGCCGAAATCAAGCAGCGCCTCGAGGATCTTGAAGCCTCGACTGTGGCTGCTCGTGAAGCTATTCGTTTGCGCTATGAGAAGATGGCCGAAGACGCCAATGCTAATGCTACCGCCTTGGCCGACGAGCAGGCTAAGGAAATGGAAACACTAGAAACCGAGTACGCTGCCAACAAGGTTGCGCTCGAAAGTCTCCAAAAAGGCGCCGTCATTACAGAACAGGCTTATCGCAACCTACCAGAGGACTATCTTGATCTCGTAGAAGTCGAAATGGGTGCCACTGCAATCACGAAACTTCTTGAAGAAATCGACCTTAAGACAATGATCTCTGAACTTCGTGAAGAAGCTGAGAACACAAAAGGCCAAAAGCAGAAGCGTGTCATGAAGCGTCTCAAAGTGCTCGAGGGCATGGAAGCTGCCGGCATTAAGCCGATCGATCTCGTGCTCACTGTAGTGCCAGTGATTCCACCAGACCTACGTCCAATGATTGCTCTCCCTGGTGGACGCTTCGCTACGTCCGATCTTAACGACCTCTATCGTCGTGTTATCAACCGTAATAATCGCCTAAAGAAGCTTATTGAGCTGAATGCTCCAGCTGTAATTCGTCATAACGAAATGCGTATGCTTCAGGAGGCTGTCGATGCTCTCATTGATAACTCTGCTGTTCATGGTAGCCGCAGTGCTAGCGCTCAAAACGGTCGTCGTAAACTCAAAAGTATCTCTGACCTTCTCAAAGGTAAGCAGGGTCGCTTCCGTCAGAACTTGCTCGGTAAGCGCGTGGATTACTCTGGTCGCTCAGTAATCGTAGTTGGTCCGACTTTGAAGCTTAACGAGTGCGGTCTGCCAAAGCAAATGGCGCTTGAGCTTTTCAAACCATTCGTAATCTCTTGGCTAATTGCTAACGAGCATGCTGCCAACATTCGCTCCGCTACACGCATGATTGATGCCGGTGAAGCCGTAGTCTGGGATGGTCTTGACGAAGTAATTAAGGGCAAGTATGTACTCTTGAATCGTGCTCCGTCACTTCACCGCTTGTCAGTGCAAGCCTTCCAGCCAAAGTTGATCGAAGGTAAGGCTATCCAGCTTCACCCGCTCGTAGCGTCTGGCTTTAACGCCGACTATGATGGTGACCAGATGGCTGTCCACCTTCCGCTTTCAGATGCTGCACAGGCTGAAGCTCGTGAACTCATGTCCGCCAGCAAGAACTTACTCAAGCCAGCTGATGGTGCGCCAGTGCTCGCTATTTACCAGGACGTAGTGCTAGGTATTTACTACCTCACTTACGACAAACCTGGTACTGAAACCGACAAAGTCAAGCCATTTAGCTCCGTTTACGAAGCTGAGATGGCTTACGACCAAGGTTTAATCGCCCTTCAGACGCCGATCCGTGTCTTTGCGAAAGGTGCAATCCGTAACACTACTCTTGGGCGTGTTATCTTTAATGAAATCTTGCCAAAAGATTATCCATACGATGACTCCGTCCAGACTAGTAAGCAACTCAAGAAGGTCATGGCTGACATCTTTGATATGTATGGTGCCGATACTACTGTCAAGACCGCCGATGCCGTCAAGAACCTAGCCTTTGAATATGAAACGATCGCTTCGGTTTCTACTGCTAAAGATGATTATCCAACCTATCCAGAAATCGACGATTTCATCGCTGAGGGTGACGCTAAGACTGCCTTGATCCAAGAGCAATTCGAACAAGGCCTCGTGACCGAGGAAGAACGCCACAACCTTACCGTTGCCAACTGGCGCGATATCGATAAGCGCATTTCTGACTTCCTCAAAGATCGGTTGTCTGAGATGGATACTGACATTGCCGTGATGGTGAACTCTGGCGCTCGTGGTAGCGTCTCCAATATCAAGCTTGCTTCTGCCGAGATTGGTATCATGGTCGATATTAACAACAATGAGATCGAGCTTCCAGTCAAGTCGAGCTACAAGAAAGGTCTCAACACCCTAGAATCTTTCATTGCTACTCGTGGTGCTCGTCAGGGTCAGGTCTCTACGGCTCTACGTACTGCTGACTCTGGTTACCTCACTCGTCGTTTGGTCGATGTGGCACAGGACGTCTTCACCACTAATGAAGAAGCACCTGATCCAGGCTTTGCCGTCTACCGTAGCGAATCTGAATACACTGGCATTAGCTTTGCCGCCCGCATTGCTGGACGCTACACTGCTGAGCCTATTCCAGGTTACGTCGCCGCTGGCGAGCTCATCACCAAAGAAATGGCTGCCCAAATCGAGAATGACGACAAGATTGAGATGGTCAAGATCCAATCCGTCCTCACCACGACTGCAGTCGATGGTGTACCCCGCAAAGCTTACGGTGTCGATATGTCTACTCGTGAGCTAGTCGACGCTAATGAGCCAGTTGGTGTGATTGCCGCACAGTCTCTTGGTGAGCCAGGCACGCAGCTGACACTCGACACCAAGCACGGTTCCGGTGTTGCTGGTTCTGGTGCAATCGCGCGTGGTCTTCCGCGTGTAGAAGAGCTTCTCGAGGCCCGCGTGCCAAAGGGCCAAGCTTATGTTGCCACTATTGATGGCGTAGTTAGTGTGGCCGAAGAAAGTAACAAGTACGTTGTCACCATTACTCCAGATAGCGGCGATACCTTCCGCCTCGAACTCGAAGGACGCACGCCTAAGATCAAAGATGGTGCTAGCGTCAAAGCTGGCGATGTCATCGCTGACAAGGGTAAGGGCCTTGAACCGCTCGTATCTCCAGTCGATGGTAATGCTCAGCTCACCGATGATGCAATCATTGTCGTTGCCGAAGCTGGTGCCGCCGTCAAGACCGACATTCCAAATGAAGCCGAGCTCCTTATTCAAGATGGTGACCGCATCAAGGCTGGTGACCGTATCACTACTGGTTCTTTGAACCTCCAGGATCTCTTGCGTTTCAAGGGCGCAGAAGAAACCGCTCGTTACATTATGAACGACGTTATCTCAGTCTATGCCGCGCAAGGTCATGAGATTTCTGCGAAGCACTTGGAGATCATTGTCCGTCAAATGTTCAGCCGGGTAATGATCGACGATGCTGGTGACTCTAGCTTCGTCTCGGGCGACATCGTTTCGAAAGCTGCCATCATCGCTGAAAACAAAGAGCTCGAAGCCAAAGGCAAGCAGCCAGCTACCTACCAGAATCTCTTGCTTGGTATCACTAAGGTCTCGATCTTCTCAGACTCGTTCCTCTCAGCCGCGTCCTTCCAGGATACTACTCGTGTCTTGATTAACGCCGCCATCAATGGTCGCGTCGACCGCCTGAATGGTCTTAAAGAGAACGTCATTATTGGCCGCAAGATTCCTGTAGGTACTGGCGTAGTCCCTCTAGCAGCCACGGATAATGAAGCTGCTGAG
>CANBEI010000058.1 GCA_947367565.1 uncultured Candidatus Saccharibacteria bacterium
CCCCCCCCCCCCCCCCCCCCTTACAAGCAGAAGACGCAATACGAGATCCTGAGATGTCTCGTGGGCTCGGAGATGTGTATAAGAGACAGGATGTCTTCCTTACTAGCTACGCTGAGCCGAATTGAGTCAAAATCGTTGGCACTAATGTAGTTATCCATCCAAGCCATTTTACAACTCCTCTCCGAGGTCAAGTGAACCATCTTCGTCAGTATCCGCGTCTAGGTCGTCTACTGGAAGATTATCCAAATCTTCAGCCTCTGTTATTTCTACTCCTTCATCGTCAAGTAATTCTTGAGTCTCTTCTTCATCAAGATCAATAATGGTATCCATAATATCCTGTTGGACGCCATGTTGCGCATAGATTAAGCGATCGTCGCGTTCTTTCTCGATTTCGCGAGAAGTTTTCTCGATTACTTCACCAGCATCAGTTGAGTTACCATGGTCAAGGAGGTCAACTTTTAGACCCAAACCTTGGAACTCTTTAACCAAAACGTTAAAGCCTTCAGGAAGCTTTGGCCCCTCAATTGGTTCGCGCTTGATAATGCTTTCATAAGCTTTAGCACGTCCGTAGACATCATCGGATTTAATAGTGAGCATCTCCTGCAGAGCCGTGGCAGCACCATAAGCTTCGAGTGCCCACACCTCCATCTCTCCGAAGCGCTGGCCACCATTCTGAGCTTTACCACCGAGTGGCTGCTGGGTGACGGCAGTGTATGGACCAGTCGAGCGGGCGTGGATCTTGTCTTCCACCATGTGGTGAAGCTTGAGCATATGCATCACGCCTACCGAGGTACGCTCGTTGAACGGTTCGCCAGTAAGCCCATCGTAGAGTTGAACACGGCCATCACGAGCATAGCCAGCTTTTTCAAGTTCATCGGAGATGACTTCGTCGGGCACGCCATTGAAGGATGGTGTGGCTACTTCATAGCCTAGTGCACGCGCTGCCATACCAAGGTGAGTTTCAAAGAGCTGACCGAGGTTCATACGGCTTGGTACGCCCATTGGACTTAAGAGCACATCGATTGGGGTGCCATCAGCCATGAAAGGCATATCTTCTACTGGTAGAATGCGCGAAACTACGCCTTTGTTACCATGGCGACCAGCAATCTTATCACCGACGCTAATTTTGCGCATTTCGGCAACGTAGATTTTAATCTGCATGATAACGCCGGCTTTGAGTTCGTGACCTTGTTCGTGCGTATAGATACGAACACCGACGACTTTACCAGTCGAGGCGCCGTTCATACGAACGGAGGTGTCACGTACATCTTTGGCTTTCTCGCCAAAGATAGCGCGAAGCAAGCGCTCTTCAGAACTGAGCTCTTGTTCACCCTTTGGAGTAATTTTACCAACTAGGATATCGCCTGGCTGGACTTCTGATCCAACCACTACAATACCATCTTCACCAAGATGACGGAGACTACGTTCGGGTACATTTGGAATGTCACGAGTGACCTGCTCTGGACCCAGCTTAGTCTCACGGACTTCGACATCGAAGTCTTTGATATTGATCGAGGTGAGCTTGTCATCTTCGACCAAGCGTGAAGAGATTACGATAGCATCATCCATGTTATAACCACGCCATGGCATGAAGGCTACTAAGAGATCCTTACCAAGTGCCAGCTCTCCGTTAGTAACTGAAGCACCTTCAATAAGAATGTCGCCCTTCTTGACCTTTTGGCCACGAGCAACCTTAACGCGCTGGTTATAACAGCGATCATCATTAGTCTTCTCGAAATGATCAACCTTATATTCTTTCTCGCCGTCTTTGTATTTGACGACAACAGCAACACCGTCAGCACGAGTAACTTCACCATCGTTCTCGGCAACAATTACCTGAGAGGTATTCATGGCTACTTCATGTTCAATACCAGTACCGACCACTGGGGCGTCGTTCTTGAGTAGAGGCACAGCTTGTTTCTGCATGGCACAGGCCATGAGCGAGCGGTCAACACGGTTCTTCTCGACGAATGGAATCAAGCTAGCGGAAGTACCAAGAATTTCCTTGTGGGCAGCATCGATATGTGTAACTTGACTAGACAAGACTTGACTTGGGCGACCATGAATACGAGCAGATACCCATTCTTCGACGAATTCGCCTTTGTCATTGAGCTTCACGGAAGCATCGGCAATCACCATATCTTCTTCAAGTGCAGCATCGACATAAACTACTTCATCAGTAACTTTACCATTCTTAACTACACGGTATGGGGCTTCGATGAAACCGTATTCATTCACACGGGCATACGTAGCAAGGTTAAGCACGAGACCAACGTTACCACCTTCTGGCGTTTCGACGGTACAGATGCGACCATAGTGGGTCGGATGAGCATCGCGCACATCAAAGCCAGCGCGTTCACGGGTAAGACCACCAGGGCCCATACTGGACAGACGACGCTTGTGAGCAAGCTCAGAATAACCATTGACTTCGTCCATGAGTTGCGAGAGCTGTGAGCTAGAGAAGAATTCTTTGACGGCAGCTACGACTGGACGAGAGTTGAGGAGCTGTGATGGAGTAACTTCTTTAGGATCCGCCATCAACATGCGATCAAGAATGTTACGTTGTAGGCGCAGCATACCAAGACGGAATTGACGCTGGACAAGCTCGCCTACCAACTTCACGCGACGATTAGCAAGAGAGTCGATATCGTCAGCTGGCTCTTGGGTGTTATTGAGGCGAATAATCTCTTTAACGATTGCGATGAGGTCTTTCATCTGTAGGGTGCGGTGTGCCTCATCATTTGGCGTGTCAAAACCAAGACGCTGATTGAGCTTATAGCGACCTACGCGTGAGCTATCGTAGCGACGATAGTCAAAGAAAGCGTGCTCGATCATGGACTTAGCGTTTTCGACGGTGGCAAGATCGCCTGGACGCAAACGACGGTAAACTTCGAGAAGCGCAGCAGCTTGGTTGGTGCTGGTGTCTTTCTCAAGGGTGGCATTAATATAGCTGATGGCGCCAGTATCAACTTCTTCAAAAGTCTGACGGATTTTCTCGTCAGTATCAATCCCTAGGGCGCGCAGAAAAGTCGTGACTGGGATCTTGCGACGGCGGTCGATTTTGACATTAATGACCCCGTTTGGTGTGGTCTCAAATTCAAGCCAAGCACCACGACCAGGGATCACCTTGGCACCGTAGTAGTTCTTACCATTAATATCATCAGCCGTGAAGAACACACCTGCCGAACGCACCAACTGCGATACTACGACACGTTCTGTACCATTGATAATAAAGGTGGCACGATCCGTCATCCATGGATAGTCACCAAAGTAAATATCCTGCTCTTTAATCTCACCAGTTACTTTATTGGTCAGTTCGACCTTCACATGAAGTGGCGCCGCATAAGTCGACAAATTCAACTTTGCCATCTTTTCGCTTTCTAGCGGCTCTTTGAAATAATAATCCTTAAAGCGCATCGACAACTTATTACCATTGTAGTCGTCGATTGGATTTAGCTCGTTAAAAACTTCACGCAGACCAGACTTTACAAAATCGTCCCAGCTGTCCTTCTGGTGTGCGATTAAGTCCGGAATCGGAAGAGCTTGGTCGCCCTCGGTGAAAAACACGCGGGTGCCATCGGTGGATGTTTTGCTCACAGTTCCCTCTCTTATTTAGTGTTGATAATCTCTCGCTGAGCGAGTCAAACTCGTGTCGTAA
>CANBEI010000059.1 GCA_947367565.1 uncultured Candidatus Saccharibacteria bacterium
TCACAGGAGCTAACAATAAGACTGGAGATAATCTAGATAGTAATACTTGGGGTTATAGTTGGAGTGATAATACTAGTACAAGTAGTAATACTCTAACTTATCATACTATGCCAATAAGTACTAACCCAGCTATAATCAAAAGTGCAACAGAAGGTACTATGCCAAACAACACACTCAATACTGAAGGTAAACTAGCCTTTGCAGTGAAGTTTGGAGAGAAAGCAGTAGCAGGACATTATACTACTAATGTACTATTATCACTGGCTATACAGCCAGCGGAAGTAGTATTTGATGGTATTACTACTATGCAACAAATGACAGCTGATATCTGTAAGAATGCAAAAGAGAATGATAGCGCCCAGCTTACTGATACACGTGATAATAAGAAATACTGGGTAACTAAGCTCAAGGATGGTAACTGCTGGATGACACAGAACTTGGATTATGATATGCCAGTGGTATCAGGTGTTACTGTGGTTACTAGCTTAACGGGTGATGGAAAGTGTTGGACTATAGCAAGTCCAGTTGAGGGCGTAGGAGGTGGTCAAACTTGCTCTAAGTGGCAAGATAATAATACACTTGCAGAATATTATGATCCTGGAGATATTGGTAGTGGGCATGAACATAGAGGGAATTACTACTCCTGGGCAGCTGCTATGAACAACAATACATCAGCTACTGGGCAAGTGCAAGGTATTTGCCCGGATGGCTGGCATCTGCCAACTAGTAATACTGCAGCTAAAGGATCATTTGGTGGATTAACTACAGCCTATGGGGCGGCAAATAACGCGTCTGGTTCTACTATTATGCGTAGTGCACCTATGTATTTCCAGTATAGCGGGTTCGCGGACTCCAGCGGTATCGACAATGTCGGCAGCATCGGTCGCTATTGGTCGTCTACGCCTTACGGTTCTAATCAAGCGTACACCTTGAACCTCGACAGTAGTAGCGCCGGTCCGTCCCGCGACAACCATCGCTACAGCGGTTACTCTGTGCGGTGTCTGGCTAATTTTTAAGTATCTAAACCTTTGAACCTCGTATCATGGTGCAATATAGCTCTACCTATTAATGTGGAGCTATACTCTTGTGAACAAGGTGGTATTTGGAAAACCTAAGCTCAGAGCTTAGGTTTTGGGGGTTGTCACCCCTGTAAGGAAGCCAGAAAAGCTAAGCTCCGGGCTTAGGCTTCCTACACTCCCTAAACCTCCAGCCATCATAAATCCTCCGAAACGTCCCACCGTTCCTTAATACGTCGTAAAATACTGCGACCAATAAGCCTTATGCTCTGTGTTAGGATCAAACACAAACCCCACCGAAAGATATTTGAAATCCGGATCTAATATATTCTTGCGATGATCTGGTGAATTCATCCACGAAGCCACTACTGTTCTTGGCGACACCGCCGCATTGCCCGCATTTAAGTTTTCACCACTTTTGCCACCAGTCTGCGGAATCGGGCACGTCGTCGACCACGAGCTTCCATTCGGTCGCGTATGCGAATAATTTGTCATAATCTCGCGTGCTCGTGTATTAGCCGCACCTTCACATGTTGTGCCCCAAGCTAATGCTGACAAGCCATTCTTAGCACGTTCTTGGTTCACAAGCGCCAACACATCTCGCTTCCACTGCTCCACTGGCGGAGCAATTACCGTCACCGTAATTTTATCATACCGCGCACCGTCATACGTACCGCCCGTAATCACCGTAGTGCCAGTACCGGCTATTACTGGATAACGACAGCGGTCTGCCGTGTATCCCAACCACGTACGTGAAGCATTATAAAATTTCGATATTACGGCTGGATTACTTGATTGTAAGTACCACTCACCAAGATTACCAAGCCCACTTGCCACACAAATATCAAAATCCGCCGTCTGGTACATCGTAATAGCAGTCTCAGCCCACAACTCGCCCCTACCAACGGTATCATTGCTCATTCCACCACTGCTCTCCATATCACTACCAGTCACATAATTATTGCTGCCATTACTACTCGTGTTTCCACCCGGCAACGTTGTAGTGCCGCCACCACCAATATTAACCGACACTGGAGGTGGCTGCAGTTCATCCATGCCAGGCATTACCAAGCCTACCTCCTCTAGATTTCCCGACACCACATCGGTACGCTCATTTGTAACCTTAAATTCCAAGCCGCCGTTCAAATTAATCGCCGAGAATATCATCACCCCCACGATAATCACTGCCACCGCATTCAATGACAACAATATCATCATTTTTGTCTGGCGCATCATTCTTGCTGCAGCTGTCATCTATTCGCCTCCATTAACATAAACCCCCTCAAAACTATGCACGCAAATGTTTTTCCGAATCAATCACTGTTGCTACTAAGTTAATAATCATTTCTAACTGCAGCAAATCTCGTCGGTCGAAATTCGTCTTACCTAGAGGCCTACCTACAATAATCTGCCCAAAAGCCTTACCTTTCGCGTTACGCAATTCGGCTACAGCATATAGACCCAAATCACCAAAAGTTTTCTGCACAGTCTTGTTCGGCTCTTGCCATATTTCACCCCGCGAAGCAGCCCTCAAGTGCGTAATACCGCTTAATTCCGCTGGGGAAATCGCCAGAGACTTCGACCCGTACACTCGCCCATTAATAATGAATCCAATATACGCAAAATGCAAGTGATCCGCCAAGAATCCAGCAAGGTCACGCAAGTCCACGTTCTTTGTGGCTATATGATTTAATTTCTTAATCACATAAGCAATATCCACTTGGCCCACCTGGATTAGTGAGCGAATCGACGCACCAATCTCCTGAATTACCGGCAATAATAACAGCACAATCACAATCATAATAAAGTTCAAGACTAGGATCGAAGTCGAAGGATTCGGAATCTTAAAGAGGGCTGTGAAAATAATATAGAAAATCACCATGTAGATTGCCGCCCCCGCCGACACGATCACCACATAAGCCATCACATGCAACCAACGCGTTGCAATCGAAATAATCCGATATTTCAGTGCAGTATAGAAAAAAGCGATCACCGTAATACTAACAGAAAGTGGACCTACCCAGATCAAATCATAACGTACCCACAATGGCAAAATCAAGTCAAAAACCGCCGAAAAAATCGCCACCGGCACCATACCCCCCAGTAGCACGTACATACCAGTCTTAATGCGCTTCGCGCTCGCATGTCGTGCGCGGTAGTAGGTCATACAACAAAACATCGACATCACCACTACAAAGTAACTCATATACACCCAATAAAACCAGCCGTCAACCAGCTGCACCGAATTGCCAGTATAAGCGATTGTATATCCCGTATACAGCCAGTCTTGATTAAACAACAGAATCCCACCCAAGATACAGCCTGCTACCAGTGACACTACCGTCGCAATCTTACCAGCCCTATATTTCCAGCTTGTATATCCCAGCATCGACGGAGATACTAAAAGAGCGCTAATATAAATGAACATAATAATTATCGGCGCAGCTGCTTCTGACTCGGGCGGCACAGCCAAAAACAACGCAATTGAGATAGCCCACGTCGCACTCG
>CANBEI010000060.1 GCA_947367565.1 uncultured Candidatus Saccharibacteria bacterium
GTAATCGTCGAGAAAGTTCTTGACCTTGTTGCTGACTACCTACCAAGTCCACTTGATCGCGATCAGGGCCAAACTGTCGGTATTAATCCAAAGACCGGCGAACAAGAAATTCGTAAAGCTAGCGACAGCGAACCACTGACCGCTCTTGCCTTCAAGATTGCTAGCGACCCATTTGTTGGTAAACTTGTCTTCATTCGCGTCTATGCCGGTAAGTTGACATCCGGGAGTGGTGTGCTTAATGCTACAACCGGCAACAAAGAGCGTATTGGCCGCATCGTTCGCATGTTCGCCGATAAACGTGAGGAGATTTCTGAGATTTGCGCTGGTGATATCGCTGCCGTCGTTGGCATGAAAGATGTCACGACCGGTACAACGATCTGTGATCCGGCTCATCCAATCCATCTTGAGGATATTTCTTTCCCGGAACCACCAGTATCGATTGCCGTCGAGCCGAAAACTAAGAGCGACCAGGAAAAAATGGGTCTTGGCCTCTCAAAACTCGCTGAAGAAGACCCAACCTTCAAGGTTCATACTGACGAAGAGACCGGCCAGACAATTATTTCTGGTATGGGTGAGTTGCACCTCGAAATCATTATCGACCGTTTGAAGAAAGAGCATAACGTTGAAGCTAATACCGGCGCTCCGCAGGTTGCCTATCGCGAAACTATTCGCGGCACTGCCGAAGCCCAAGGTAAGCACGTCAAACAGTCCGGCGGTAGCGGTCAATATGGTGACGTTTGGGTCAAGTTCGAGCCGAACGAACCAGGCAAAGGTTTTGAATTTATCGACCAAATTAAGGGCGGTGTCGTTCCTCAAGAATTCCGCAAACCAGTGCAGAAAGGTATTGAAGAAACCCTGCAGGGCGGTGTTATTGCTGGATATCCGGTAGTAGACGTCAAGGCAACTCTGTATGATGGTAGTTACCATGATGTCGACTCGAATGAGCTTGCCTTTAAGCTTGCTGGTAGCCTCGCGACGAAAGCCGGCATCCAAAAAGCTAACCCGGTGCTGCTCGAACCAGTCATGAAAATGGAAATTACCACTCCGGAAGAGTTCATGGGTGACGTCATCGGCGATATCAACTCTCGCCGTGGCCGTATCGACAGTATGGAAGATTTGAACGGTGGCGCGAAGCTCATTAAGGCATTCTGCCCACTCGCAAATCTATTCGGCTATACTAGCGACTTGCGTAGCATGTCTCAGGGTCGCGCCGCAAGCACAATGGAACTTCATGCGTATGAGGAAGTACCACCAAACGTTGCACAAGAAGTAATCGAGAAGAGGAACGCGAAGTAAAAGAAAACAAGTTTTCTTTTACGAGCGGACGAATTTTCTGGATATAAGCCAGAAAAGCGAAATACGAAGTAGTCAACACAGCTAAAAGAGTAGGGAATACCCCTACTCTTTTTGTGCTATAATAATCCTTATGGATATCCTCATCTTAATCTTACTTATCGTCTCCGTCATCTTGCTCCTCCTCAACTTCTTTCGTAAACCCGTCGCCCGTCTCGATACTGGTCGTTTCGAAGAGCGCTTGATTCGGGTCGAAGGCGCACTCGACAAACTCGCACCCCAAATCGAAACCGAATTCCGCGAAAACCGTAAGGAGATTTCCGATAACCTCCAGACCGTCGGTCGCACACTCGACTCCCGTGTAAAGCTTCTCCAAGACGACAATAACAAAAAACTTGAAGAAATGCGCCTCACGGTCGACGAGAAACTTCAGCAATCCGTCGAAAAACGCTTCAATGACAGTTTCAAGCTCATTTCTAACCAGCTTACCCAAGTTTATCAGGGTCTCGGTGAAATGAAAAATCTCGCCCATGGCGTCGGCGATTTGAAAAAGGTCATGGAAGGCGTCAAGACTCGCGGTATCTACGGCGAAGTCCAGCTCGGCAGCATCATTTCCGACTGTCTCAATCCTAACCAATATATCGAAAACATCATCACAAAAACTGGTACTAATGATCGCGTCGAATTCGCTATCAAAATGCCCGGCAAAACCGATGACGCCGTTTTTCTTCCAATCGACTCCAAATTTCCCGTCGAGAATTACGCTCGCCTGATTCATGCCTATGACAACGAAGGGCGAACCGAAATCGACAAGTACCGCAAAGCTCTCACCACCGACGTCAAAGAACAGGCCAAAAAGATTTCGACCAAATATCTTGACCCACCCAGCACAACTGATTTTGGCATCATGTTCGTACCAACCGAAAGTTTGTATGCTGAAATCTTGCGTATTCCCGGCCTGAGCGACGAAATTCGGCAAAAGTTCAATGTCGTCCTTGCCTCGCCGAGTACGTTGCCGGTTATTCTTTCTGGCTTAACTATGGGCTTCCGCAGCGTCGCCATCGAAAAACGTTCCGCTGAAGTCTGGCAAACCCTTGGCGCCGTCAAAACTCAATTTACAAAATTCGGAGACTTGTTGGCTGCTACACGCAAAAAACTCGAAGAAACCACCAACAAAATCGGCGCCGCCGAGGTTACTTCACGCCAAATTGAACGCAAGCTTCGTGATGTTGAAGCTCTACCGGCAACCGACGGTTCAGTAGCAATCGAAGAGCCGAGCGAAAGCATGGTATAATATCCCCATGGAAAGACTTGCGATTATTTTTCTCATCTTCATGACTTACGCCTTTGGCGGTTGGGCGATGGAAGTCATTATTAGTCTCCTGCAACGTCGTAAACTCGTCAACCGCGGTTTCCTGGTCGGTCCGATTTGTCCGATTTATGGCGTCGGTGCCCTTCTCCTCTCTCTAGTCGTCAACTCAGACGAAAGCCTTCTAGTAATCTTCTGCGTTGCCGTTGTTGGCAGCGCAGTCCTTGAATATAGCGTTAGCTATATTATGGAAAAACTATTTCGCGTCCGGTGGTGGGACTATACTGATCGCCCCTTCAATCTCAATGGTCGCATCTGCGCCGAATCCGTTCTCGCTTTCGGCGTAATTGGAGTCCTAATCCTAAAAATCATCAACCCTGCGCTCCTGGCACTATATAGTTCTATGCCGCAGTTTCTCATGTTCCTACTCGCCGCCGTACTCGCAGCCTGGCTCATTTTCGACATCGCACTCTCACTCTGGCTCATGCTCGGCGTTCGCGTTACCGTCGGCACGGTCCAGCGTGACGCTACCGACGAAATTGCCGCCCGTGTTCACGAAGTTCTGACCGACAAGGGCAAACTCAATCGTCGCCTCGTTAAGGCCTTCCCAAATCAAACTCCAACCAAAAAGACTCCTCGGAAGAAGTCCAAACAATAGTGTGCTATAATATATAGTATATG
>CANBEI010000061.1 GCA_947367565.1 uncultured Candidatus Saccharibacteria bacterium
AGAATCTACAGACCTAGCCCATTCGATAGTTGTAACATTTGAGTATTTACTCGCAGCTTCGACTAGAAGAGTATTGTTGTTGGAGTAGTCGGCAGTGCCATAGTTGGTGACAAAGTAGATATTTTTGTCGGAGCCTATAGTCTTGATTGCTTCGTCGATTTGGGATTTGGTGAGATTGGCACTATTGGTACCAAGAGCGAAGACGACGACACGACGGAGTTCCATGGATTTGGTGATCTCTATACCAGTAGTGAATTGGCGACCAACTTCGGAATTAATATCAACTCCAGGAAGCAAAGATTCGATTTGGGATTTAGAACCTTCGGTGATTGAGTCGCCGATAATGGTGATACTGGAACCGGTAACGTTCATGTTACCTCCGGTAGAGTTACCTAGCGTAGTGCCGTTGAGGGTGTTGTAGATTTCTTGGGCATGTTGGAGGCGAACTGGGTATGATCCGTCGGGGTCGGCGGGGATTTCGACATGACGTAAGAAGAAATTAGTGGCCTCTTCGACAGTGGTGGTATCAAAAATGCCTTTGTAGCTTCTAGTCGTATTGAGTTCTTCTTTTAGATACTCAAGTTCGTATTGAACGAGGCGATCAAATACGTCTTCGCCAGCTAATTCAATGAATTTGTCGCCATTAATATTGTATTGATCGCTATAGATGTTTGGCTCAAGAAAATAAGACATTAGGGAGGCATCTTTGCTTTGTATGTAGCGGAGCATATTGACGCGTCGCCCACCAGACCATTGTATTAGACCAACGCCGTATGAGCCAGTTTCGTCGTTAATGATATCTTTGTTAGGGTACTTATTCATTTGCGAAACTTCATGCTGAACCGGATTGAAGTAATTTGATTCTGACCACATATTACCCATAACTCCGGCAGCCTGTTCTGGGGTCATGAATGTGGTGAGGCCGGACCAGATTTTTTCGATGGCTTTTGTGCCCATGAGTGAGATGGTGCCGTTGTAGCAACGGCTGTTGTTACCGCTAGGATCGTAATAATAGATGCCATTGAGATTATAAAAATCGAGGATCTCCTCAGAAAGGGCGGAAACAGGTGACGCCATAAGAAGAGCCAATAGAAGGCAGATGAAGGATTTGAGAAAAGATCGGAATGAAAGGCGGCTTTTGATGCCGTTAGGGCTGTTGGTGTGGTGGAAGAAGCGTATCATACGGCGTAACTCCGGTTGCGTAGATCATAATAGGCGATATACTCGTGATGAGTGGCGTTGGTTTCGATAGGACTGTCGATGTAGTCTGGGTTTTCGAATTTGATTTGGTGTTGGGTGATTTTGGCGGCAACTTCTTCCCCATCTTTGTGGTCGCTAGTATCTCCAGTCATGGCGATGCGGTTGGTGGGGTCGTATTGATCAACAAAGGTGTAGTAGTAGGCGAGAGCGAGTACAGTTTCGGTGTTCTCAACGGTGAGACCAGAGATGCGGGAGAGGTAACCGAGATAGGTGTCAGACTCAGGATGTTCTTTGGTATATTCGGCTTCGTAAGCTTCTTGGTAGGCGATAACTGGGTGTTTACTGCCTTCATAGGCGCCCATTTGCTCGAGGATACGCTGATCTTCGATGTAGCGTTGGTAGTATTTACCTTCGTTATTCCAGAATTCGGAGTTTTCTGCGGTATTGCTGCACTTTTTGCCGTTTGCCCAATCTATATTAGTGAGGTCGAGGCCGGCATTAAACAAACCAACAAAGTCGCTGACAAGCGGAATAGAATTAACAATAGGGTTGCTAGTAATGCCTGGTTGCATAGAGCCGAGGATGTTTTGATCAACTACCCCGAAAGGCGATTCGCGGTTAGCACAGAAAGAGACGTAATAAGCAAGGTTGGAGTTGGACTCGATCTTACAATTACCCTCAGCGTCGCAGGTGAGATTGGGCCCATTGGAGACGCCTTCCATGAGGACGTCTTGGAATTTGTCGTCATCTGGGTCTATAGTGATGGCACTCATGTCCGTAACAGTGATGGGGTTACAGAAGACGTCGCCGACGGCACCGATAGTTTCTAGTACTGGACAATCTCCATAGGTGGTGGCATAAGAGGAACCTTCACCATCGGCAGAGACTTTGCTAATAGCGGAGGAGAGTGATTTGGCGGTAGATCTAACGAAGGAGGCGATGCTAGTAGTGTTGCTCGAGGTAAGAGTGGGGAGAAGATTGTAGGCGATGCTACCAAAGAAAGTGTTACGATTGGTGATGTCGAATGGGCTATGATTGAGGCGATCTTGCTCGGCTTCGAGGGCAAGTACGGCGTTAGTGGCGCGGCTGTGTTCTTCGGCGGATTTTTTGTCGGTGGGGCTTTGGCCGCTGTTGGTGCGGCCTTCACGTGAACCAGATGCGTAGGCGCCTTGTGCAATAAGATTACCAGCAACGGCGCCAGTGGCGGTGTCGTAGATATTGGAGAATAGACTCCTAGCAATAGACGGGATAAGGAAGCCGAGGACGGTGGTTGCGACGATTTGGAAGGCGAGTGTAGAGGTGGTTTTGACAAGGAAATTGGCAACGAAGGCTGGAACACCACCAGCAAAAATTGAAGCGATAGAGATAACATTACTAAGGGCGTCTATTCCTGCACAAATGCCGGTAGTTGTAGTGGTGAAGAGAAAGGCTCCACCGATTTTTTTGAGTGAGCGCTCTAGGGAGTAATTGCTGGCGTCGGCGGCGGAAACGGGAGAGCCTCCCAGAATACTCTGGAGGATAGGAGCTTCAATAGGGGCGAGGTCTTTTTCGTCTTGGGGGATACCCTCACCATTGGCATAGTTACTACTGCTTTCGCTACTAAAATCTAGAATGCCCATTGCGTCATAATCTGGTATGCTGGAGTGGGCTCTGGCGGTGAGATTATTGAGCTGACTATTAATGCCGGATTCATCGCCGTAACCGGCCATCATTTTGCTAGGTCCCTCTAATTGCCCCATGAAATAGTTGATGGATTGATAGATTTCGTTGGCAGCTACAACAACGGCTACCGTATTGGCGAGTTTGGTAAAGGTGCAGGCAGCATTACCTAAACCGGCGATAGTGCCAGCGGCGTTGGTGAGGAAGGATTTGGCGCCGGAGGTGGCAGCGTCCATGTCGGAGGCTTTGTTCCCTCCGGCAGTAGCACTGGAGCTGGCCTGAGTGTCTTTTTCGACAGGAATTTTGTTGCCTGTTGGTTTACCATCTGTTCCGATTTCGTCTTCGTAGACGATTTCTTTATATTTTGAATCCGTTCCGATGGTGGTTTTGCCATCGTTTTCGAACTTGGAGC
>CANBEI010000062.1 GCA_947367565.1 uncultured Candidatus Saccharibacteria bacterium
GACCAAAGCTCTCGAAGAAGCTGGCGACAAACCAAAAGGCGCCGCTCCAGTCACTCGTCCAAAAATCGAGCGCCGCGGCAAGAAATACCAGGCCGCCGCAAAGCAAATCGAGAAAAAACTCTACACTTTGAAAGAAGCCCTCGAGCTTGCCACCAAGACCAACCCGTCGAAATTTGACGCCACCGTCGAAGCGCACGTCCGCCTCGGAGTCGACCCGCGCCAAGCCGACCAAAACATCCGCGCTACCGTCGTTTTGCCTCCTGGTAATGGCAAGACCGTCCGCGTTGCCGGTTTTGCCCCGCTCGACGAAGCCAAAAAGGCTGCCGCCGCTGGTGCAGACATTGCTGAAGACGAAGAATTCTTGAAGCGCCTCGAAAAAGGCGAACTCGACTTCGACGTTCTCATCTCTACCCCAGCCTACATGCCTAAGCTCGGTAAATTCGCCCGCTTGCTCGGTCCAAAAGGTTTAATGCCAAATCCTAAAGCCGGCACCGTCACCGCCGACCTCGAAAAAGCCGTCAAAGAATCCAAAGCTGGTAAAGTCGAGTATCGCGTTGATAAGCAAGCCATCATCCACATCGGCCTCGGCAAAGCCAGCTTCGGTCAAGATAAGCTCCTTGACAACGCTAATACTTTCTTTGACTCACTCAAGGCGCATCGTCCAGCCTCACTAAAGGGGAATTACGTCAAATCGATTTTCATCACCACCTCTCAAGGTCCATCAATTGAAGTCGAAAATCTCTACAATTAGTAGAAACTTAAGGTTATTTTAAGCTTGAGCATTAATTCCGCTTGAAAAAGTCGAAAAACCAGCTCTTATAACCCGCAAAATCCGCTTTGCCACTCCGGCTAGGCGGATTTTTGTTCCCAAATCTCCGCTTTTTGCGCTATAATAACCGTAAGAAGTGAGGTATCTCTATGCAAACAATCTATATCATTACTGGCGCTAATGGTTTTCTCGGCAACAATCTCGTACGTACCATTCTCCAAAAATCTTCCGCCAAGTCCAGCACTGCACAGCCCAACGCCATTGACGCCGCCAATTCCACTCACGTCACCAAGCCCACGATCGACCAAGTCGAAGTCCGCGCCCTCGTCTCCTCACCCGATCGCGCCGAAGCTCTCCAAGGTCTAGATTGCAAAATTTACCCCGGCGATATCACCAAGCTCGACACTCTCACGCCCGTTTTCCAAGTACCAAAAGACGCCAAAGTCTACGTCATTCATTGCGCCGCCATCGTCTACATCAAATCCCAGCCCAACCCCGCGGTCTACCAAGTCAACGTCGGCGGCACCCACAACATCGTTGAAAAGACCCTCGAAATCGGCGCCAAACTCGTCCAAGTCAGTAGCGTTCATGCCATTCCCGTGTTACCGCGCCCTCAGACCATGACCGAGGTCGAACATTTTGATCCTCGCCTAGTCGAGGGCGAATACGCCAAATCCAAAGCCGAAGCCGCCCAGTACGTCCTCGACGCCGTCGAAAAACGTGGTCTTGATGCTTGCATCGTACACCCATCAGGCATCATCGGCCCTTACGACTTCAAGATTAGCCACCTCACTCAGATGGTCATCGACGTCGCCACTGGTCGCCTGAAGGCTGGCGTTGATGGTGGCTATGATTTTGTCGATGTCCGCGACGTCGCAAAAGGCATCCTTTCCGCTTGCACCAAAGGCAAGCCCGGTGAATGCTACCTCCTTACTGGACACTATTGTAGCGTTCCAGAACTTCTCAATTCCATCAGCAGCGCCACCAACACCAAGCCTATCAAAACCATCCTTCCAATGTGGCTAGCCAAGGCTACCGCACCGCTCGCCGAAGCCTACTATAGTTGGCGTAAAACACCACCACTCTATACCAAGTACTCACTCTTTACGCTTAGTTCGAACGCTAACTTCTCCCACGCCAAAGCCACTGCTGAGCTCGATTATAATCCTCACCCTCTAGCTGACACTATTCGTGATACCGTGGCTTGGTTACGCGAAGCCAACAAAATCCCTCCCCTAGCTACCCCTATCGAAACCACCAAATAAGCCCATTCTCCATAGAATTATTGACAAAATAGGTAATCTGTGCTACAATAGAAAGACAGGGGTCTTTTCGACTCACTCGTACCTATTATTTCTAGAGAAAGGGGAACTATTTATGCCTGACATTACCGCTACGCAGACTGCGAGAACCTTGTCCGCCGCTCACTCCGAAAACGTCACTTTATTTGACTGTTTCAGCCCCTTTGATGAGCTGGAGCCCATCAGCCTCAAGCTCCTGCAAAACCTACCCGCTCAGAAAGTCCGAGAGTGCTCGAAGTTCTGGCAAAGTTTTCTGGCCGACCAGATCATCGAGCAAGCTGAAATCATGAGCGGCATCGATATCTTCGATGCAACGCCCAACCTAAACACTATTCTAGCCGGCGCCATACCTTGCCAGCCGCGTTACGTCAAAACCTGCATGGACCACTACCTTCCAGCCACGCCCAGCGATGAACAAATGCTCAACTGCCGCACCACCACCTGCTACAACTGCGGATGGTGCCTCTTCGCTCTCCCCTCACACCTTGATAAAGGTGGCACCAAGCTGGAAGGCTTCTGCGGCCTCATCGGCAAGGAGAGCGGTCACTTCCAAAACCCCACCACCATTTGCAACTTTGTCTCTCGTGACCCTGAGCTGATCCGTGATAACCTTCAGCGAAAGCTTGACGAAGTCGCTTCCGCCATCAGCTACGCTGAAACCTGCCTCGCCCTGCTCAAGCAGACTTACTCCTATCTCTAACCCACACCCCGCTTAACGGCGGGGCTCTATTTTACCCTTGTCAAATCCACCCGAATTTGCTATAATGAACTCAGTTATTCTAAAGACAGTGGCGGAGGTTGTAGAATATGCTGAATTTTGCGTCACATTATAAGTTCAGCATACTAGCCCGCAGCCTCTTAATCACGCCACCTAAGAATTCTCTTACGAGTCTTTGTGGGTAACGTTGTTTAACAACTTGCTAGCAGACTACACGTATTTTTACAGACCGCGGAATATATTGTAGGGTAAATTACAATCCCGCGCCCCTGTATTTTATACAAAACCTAACCAAGGAACTTTTATGGCAATTTCAAAAGCGAAAAAAGATACTTTGGTTGCTGATTTAACTGCTCTTTTGAACGATGCAAAATTGACCGCTTACGCTCGCTATCAGGGCTTAAC
>CANBEI010000063.1 GCA_947367565.1 uncultured Candidatus Saccharibacteria bacterium
GTCGTCGCCGATGATCTGGGTCATACCAATTTTGGTGCCGATGATGACTTGCATCCTATTCCTTTCCCTTATAGACAGCGCGAAACCTAGACTAATGAGTGGTTCCCTAAGTTTAATCGATCAGAATTCGCAGTTAGGCTATTCTGACGGACTAAACGTTGGGCCTTCCCTGTCGTCTAGTTCACGTATGTCCGTTTGTTAGACTATACTCCATCATTTTAGCACAGTTTTCTCTATTAAGCAAGAGATTTCATTGTATTTTTCGAAGTTTTGTGGTAAAAATGAGAAAGCGAGGAGATGCATATGCAATAATGCATACTCTGAGTGAATTTTAGAGAAAGAAGGTGCAAAACATGAAGAAGTTTGCAAAGTTAATGGGTGTGGTTTCAGGAATTATCGCGATCATTGCCGTAGCTAAAAAGGCATTGGCTGTCGAGGAGGAGGTCTGTGATGACGACTGGGACGACGAGTATGGCGACGAGGAGGATATTGAGGAGACTCTGTCGGCATGCGATGAGGCTTATGACCGGGGGTATCTACATGGAATACGCGGTCTACCGTATGCCGGGAAAAATGCTGTAGCTTTGACGCTTCAGGACATAGCGGCGGCGGAGACGATGGCGATGTATGATGATATTGTGCAGGAGAACTTGCATGCAGATATCACCGAATAGACTTCTAATTAAATTAACCTGGTAGTTTTCAATATTTTGTGTTTTTTATTTTTCTTCCTTTCTAAAAAACCGTCAGGCGTTTTGTGCTTGGCGGTTTTCCATATCTAAGAGTATGAGCTCGACTCCCGGTTTTACACTCCGGGCGAGAATCTTTTTAGCTTGGCGCGATGTTCCTTGTATCTCGGGTCATGTGCGCCAACTTCAGCCCAGAAGGCGGTCGAATGATCCATATGGTTGAGATGGGCGAGTTCGTGAATAATGACGTAATCGCGCAGTACTTCCGGAACCTGCATCAGTCCGATATTGAGTGAAATCGTGCCAGAGCTAGAACAGCTCCCCCATCTAGTAGCGGCGTGACTAAGGCGGCATTTGTCGTAGCTGTATCCGTAAAGCTTTGCATAATATTCTAGACGATAAGGTAGATACTCCTTTGCTTTTTTCATAAGGATTTTCTTCTTGGCGTCGCGAGCGCGTTGAGTCTTCGGGTCGCTCAGGGGAATTTTTTCGCGGATAAGTTCACGATTAGTCTTTAGAAAACGTTTGACGAGAAAATCACTGGTGTGCTGCGGCACGGACATTTGCAGTCTGCCGGAAGGTGAAACCGAAAAACGCACGCTCTTCGAGAGCGGGTTTTTACGGACAATGACTTCGCCAAATTCTGGGTCGCGAAGAATCATCGCTCCTGAAGTTGAGTCAAAACTTGTTTGAGCTGAGTGGCGTAAGTATGTTTACCGGAAAGCACAATTGGCATCTCGGCATCGCTCGGACCCTCAAGGGCTTTAATTCTGGAATCATAAACAGTCTTCGCCTTGTCAACGCTCTTCAAGCGAGTCTTCAAGCGAGCGCGAATCGTACTGACGTCGGTTTGGATCCAAATTAGAGTTGGCGAGTACCCAGCGGAGCGTAGAATTTCGGCGAGTTCACGGCGGTCTTTCTCGGTGTCATTTCCGCCTTCGAAGACAAGTGTAGAACCAGTACGGGCGATTTGCTCAACCAGTAAGAGGATGAACTGACGCGAAAGGTTATGCTCCTGCTTCAGGGCGTCGAGGTCATAAAATGTTGCGTTGAATTGTGCGGCAAATTGTTTTCCGAATGTCGTCTTGCCACTACACGGCGCACCGAAGACAAGAATTGCACGCTGGCCGTTGCTGGGTGATGAGTGTATCTTTTTACCTTCCATAATTACCTCCATTATACCACAGTTACCTTCCTTTAGGAATTATTTTAGCACACTTTTGTGTGTTTTTGCATATTTTTGAACTGTTTGAGACGAGAATTTGTGATGGATAATAGAAAAGCCAAGCAAGGTAGTTGGCAGGAGCGTAGAAAAAGGCGGCAAACATGTGATTGAGCGATAGGTAGGAGATGGCGGTGCAGATATCGCAACATAAGAAGAGGATAAAGCCGGCAAGAGCCATGAAAGCGCGAGGGTTTTCGGAGTTGTGGATATACCATTGGTAACTAAAATAGATATTCATTAAAATAGTAGCAAGATAAAATCCGCAAATGACGTAGATGATTTGGACGTTTTGGAAATATAAGTTGCCGATGAGAGCGAGAACGCCAATAATACAAAAGATTATCAGCGGCGTGCGCGCACGCTTGCCTCCATCTAGGCGCACTAGATGGAGGACTTGAGCGATTAGAAAGATGAAAATACCGGTTTCGGCGGTGTTATTGGCGGCAAGGAAGACATCGGCAATAGATGTAGCGAGGAGGGCAAGATGTAGCAAATGATCTTTTGGAAAACGTTTGATGGCGTAAGCGAGACAGAGAAAAATGCCGCCGACACGGATAATCATGAGCGTAGTGCTGCCGGGGTCGACAAGGCCGAGGATGATGTTGGTGAGATAAATCCAAGCCCAAATAGCAGGCCAAGGCGCTGGAAATTGTTCGCGGAGCGGCGGTATAGTTTCCTTTTTTAGCATATTTTTATCATAACATGAAGGATGCGGCGGGGTCTAGGAAGAAAAAGTGCCTCCCCTTATGGAGCATTAGGACCATTGGCTTTTGTCCGTAGCGGGATGGCGGATACTGGATTTCAGCATGTAAGTCAGGGAGGAATAGCAGTGATGGGGGATCGAGCGTATTATTGGTCGAGCACGGCTATGTCGTCAGATGCCGCATATAACCTTATTCTTCAACCTAGTTTTATCGCGTCGTCAGATAGTCGCTATCGATGGGGTGGTTACTCCCTCCACTGCCTTTACCCAGGTAGTGCCTAATGGAGGAAAAGGAATATGAGAAATAGCTGCTTTCAGGACCCGCTTGACCCGTCCCGTCGTTACGGGCGGGTCTGCGCTTCGCTCGCTCCCCGTTGGTCGCGAAGATTCCTGAGAGTAGCTATTTCTCTTCTCCATTCTTCCATTGGCTTCCGGTACGGCAGCGGAGGGGGAAACCGAACCAGCGCCCGCCGTAATTATTTGAAGAGCCAGCACTAATAATACCGATACCCAAGCTATAGGCGCTGGTAGCCGAAGCGGCAGTACACGCCCAGAAATAGCC
>CANBEI010000064.1 GCA_947367565.1 uncultured Candidatus Saccharibacteria bacterium
GTCGATGATTTAGAAGTTTTGGACCAACCATAGCCATTAGCACTAACATTAAGGATAGCGCCACTTGGTGGATAGATATACCCACTACGGACAAAAGCCAATGGTAACTGTACTATGGTGGTGGCGCCGGTAGGGATATTGGTGTTAAAATGAAGCTGCATGGATATTATAAAAGAATAAAATCACCCTATATAGGATGATTTTGATAGCTTAGTGAACTTTCAGCGACCTCGCAGTAGTTTCGCTTAAAGTTATATCTATTTTATATCATGATATGCATAAAGTCAAGCGGTATTTTCCACAGGGATGCGGAAAAGTTTAGGAAATGTGTTCGGCTTGAAAAATGTGATAAAAACAGGTTTTTGAAATAAAACAAGAGGGGAATTTGAGGGATTTTTATAGGGGTGATATGCAGATTATGACATATTTTTAGCAAAAACATATTGACAAAACTAAAGCAGTATGCTACAATGATAGTAACATCCAGAAATCATGGTGTCTAAGCATGATGAGAAAAGGGTGGTTAGATAATAGTTAATTGGTGGGCAAAAGGAGAAAAAGCATGTCAGGAACGAAAGCCGGTGGCTTGAAAGCTGCCCAGACTAATCGTGAGAAGTATGGTAAGGAGTTTTACTCCCAGATCGGTCGTAAGGGCGGTCAGAATGGTCATACTGGTGGCTTTGCCGCAAATCCAGCTTTAGCACGGATTGCGGGTGCGAAGGGTGGACGGATTTCCCGTCGTGGTCCAGCGAAGAAAGCTGCTTAATTTAAAAATAGCTTTAATTAACTGCCTCAGAGTTTGAATCTGGGGCAGTTTTTGTGGGTTGATATTTTGCGACGTTAGATAAAATGCTTGTGATAGGAGTTTTGGGTGTGGCGCGCTATAATATAGGTATGGTTGGAGGTTCAGATAGCGGCTTGGTGGAGTTGGATAATTTTGTATGCACCTTGAAGAAAGATTTTTCACAGTATAAGTTTTTTAATGGTAAACGGTTTACTTTTCGGCCGCCGCGAACAATTATTTTGGAGCCAGCGGAGGATTTTTTGGAAATGCCTGAAAAATATAAACTTTCGGTGTTGCATGAGTTGGGGCATGCAATTTCTGAACACAAATTTTATGCAACTGACCCGGAACGGTTAAAAATGGAGAGAGAGGCGTGGGAAAAGGCGAAGGGTCTGTGTTCGAGATATGGGGTAGTTTATGACACGGAATATGCAGAAGAGGAGTTGGATACTTATCGAGAGTGGTTGCATCAGAAGTCGAAGTGTCCGGAATGCGGGTTGACGCGCTATCAGACGAAAGATGGGCAGTATCATTGCCCGGGGTGTGAGGGGTAGGTGGAGAAAACGTGACTTGAGGCAAAATGGTAGACAAACAGAGTAGAGTTTGTTATAATGGTAGGTAGATTTTGGGTTCGTTCATGGGCTTCGAGAGGTGATTTGTCTGGTCGAGGTTTTTGAACGAACCTGAAGAAAGGATAATTATAATAATTATGGCAAAAGCCAAACTAACAATGGATGAATTGCTGGCGGGCGCGGATGATAGCGTGAAGCGAGCGATTGTGGGGGAGACGGTGACGGGTAAAGTCCTGTCGATTAAGAAGCATGAGATTTTGATTGATCTCGGTGCGCGCGGGGTAGGGGTTGTTCCTCGGAGAGAGGTGAGTTTTGCTCGCAACTTGAATATTGGGGATGAGGTCTCGGCTTCAGTGATTGAGTCGGAGATGGGTGATGGCAGTATTTTGTTGTCATTACGTAAGGCTGCGAAAGAAAAAGGTTGGGATGAGATTCAGGAGCGTCTGGATGCTGGTGAAGTGATTGAGGTGACGCCATTTGATGCGAACCGAGGTGGCTTGTTGGCAGAGTACGAGGGAATTCGTGGATTTTTGCCAGTGTCACAGTTGTCAGCAGAGCATTATCCGCGAGTTGGTAGCGCTGACAAGGATGAAATCTTGCAGAGGTTGAATTCCTTGGTTGGTCAGCCGATGAAGGTGCGGATTTTGGATGCGAACCGTAAGGACAATAAGCTAATCTTCTCCGAGAAAGAAGCCGTGAAAGATGGTCTTGCGGAGCGGTTTGCGGAGTTGAATGTTGGCGATGTCGTGAAAGGCGTTGTGACGGGTGTGGTGGACTTCGGTGCGTTCGTGAACGTTGATGGGGTTGAAGGTTTGATCCATATTTCTGAGATTTCTTGGGAACGCGTAAATAATCCAGCGGATTACGTCAAGGTTGGTGAGACGGTCGAAGCGAAGATTATTGCGATCGATAAGGAGCGTTTGTCTCTGTCGATGAAGCAGTTGACTGAGGATCCGTGGTTGTCCGAGGTTGAAGGCTTGAAGCGTGGCGATGAAGTCGAAGGCACGATTACGCGGATTACGCCGTTTGGTGCGTTTGTGCAGATTTCGCCAGCGGTTGAAGCATTGGTGCATGTCTCTGAGCTTGGGGACGGGAACGATGCGGACCCGGAGAAGGTTTTCACTCTAAATGAGCGAAAGAAGTTCCGAATCTTGGATGTTGATCGGGATGGTCGGAAGATTAGTCTGACTATCGGGTAATATATTGGGCAAAAATAGCGCGGTGGGGCGCTATTTTTTGTAGGGTTGAGGGGTTTACGCTACTAGCGAGGTTTATTTCTTGGTGGATTTTCGCGATTTCTTGGGGTCGAGGATGCTGGTTTCGTAGATGACTCGAGAGAACTCTTCTATGATGGTTTGGCGGTCGAGTTTGGCGGGTTTTTCGATGCGAACGAAGGGGAGGCGGGCGCTGCGGAAGAATTTTTCCATGTCCTTGGGGTCGCTACCGATGTCGTTGCTGGATTTGGTACCGTCGTCGAGCTTGACAGCGCAAACGGGACGGAGAGTGCGTTTGTTGCAAAACACGAAGTCAACAGTCTTATTCTCGATAAAACTGTAGGCTTCGTGGCGGTTTTGGCTGCCGACTTTGTGGCTCAAGAGAGCGGAGAGGCTGACGTCGGGGATGATGTAAAACCGCTGGCCGAAAATGTCGTTTAAGAGCTGAAAACAGTGTTTTTGGCTGCCGACCATGAGTTGTTTTCGGGGGCGATAATG
>CANBEI010000065.1 GCA_947367565.1 uncultured Candidatus Saccharibacteria bacterium
CTGTAGACCCCGCGACTTCGGATGTTGTATTTTCTATATCGTCTGTGCTAGTCTCTGCTTTTTCGGCAGGGTCGGCGGAAATTTTAGTAATATTTTCTGTAGACTCCGGTTCGGCGGCGTCGTCGGCCACAGGTGGTTTACTGACCTCGTCTGAGGTCGGATTTTCTGATTTGGGCATATACCTCCTTAATGGATATTGAATCTTGGTTGGCTGAAGCCAATTACTAATACGATAATAACGAGTAAGCTAAAAATAACTGGCAAGGCGACTTGAGAAAACTTGAGCTTGCCGCGAGTTTTGGTACTGATGTCGCAAATCTGAAAATAGGCATACGCGATGACGGAAAGGATGATGCTGAGTTGGGAGACGCAGATGCCGGTCGTACCGAGAGTGTAGATGATAAGCCAGGCGTGCGAAATCCAAGCAATTTCGGCGAAGATGAGGCCACAGGCCATAGAAACGAAACCGGGGTCTTCCTCACTGTTCTGGACGAGGAAGTGATTAGAAGCGGCGTAACCGATAATGAAACAGGCGATGACAAGGACGGTCGAATCGGTAATTGCGGCAAAAATTGTGGCAGTTGTGGTGCCGAGGAGGATAGCGGTGATGGCTTGAATGATAGTGAAGACTTCAGAAGAGCGGGGTTTGATTAGGATGAGCCAGATGGCATAGCCGGCGATGAGAGCAATATGCACGGGGAGAACGGTCGTGCCGGCAGCATAGGCGAGTAGGACGAAGCTGGTGCCGACGATAAAATCGACGAGACTAGAGCGGAGATTGAGGAGCCAATAGCGGTGGTTGACGGCGAAGATACGCCATTTGGAAATCACGACTAGGATGAGACCGATTAGACAGTTCCCCGTGACTAAAGTTGCGCCGATTGAAGCGACGGCGAGAAGCAAGTTTAAGACAACGTGCATTACGGAACTTAGCGCATTGCGGCTTTTGCGAATAAAAATATAATCAGCCATGAGGTTATTATATAACAAAAATTTGGTGGCGTGAGAAAAAATAGTTGGAAATTTAAGTTAGTTTTAGGTTGATGCTAAACATAAGGAATTTTCGTTGGAAGCGGATAATCGTGCTATAATGGAAGAATGGATTCAAAACCAAAATTCTTTCAAAAACATCCCCTGATGAAAGATGTGCTCAGCTTGGTTGTTTTTGTGGTTTGTGTCGTGATCGGGACGTTGGTGCTGAATGCGTTTGTCTTTCGGTCGTACAATGT
This sequence comes from uncultured Candidatus Saccharibacteria bacterium, assembly GCA_947367565.1. Classification (GTDB taxonomy): domain Bacteria; phylum Patescibacteriota; class Saccharimonadia; order Saccharimonadales; family Saccharimonadaceae; genus Nanosyncoccus. The sequence continues at coordinate 1,230 of CANBEI010000065.1, forward strand.
CGTAGGATCGAGTATGGAGAATACTTTGCAGAATGATGACCGAGTGATCGTGAATCGGATGCCGGTGACTTGGGCGCACTTTTTGGGGCAGGAGTATGTGCCGAAGCGGGGGCAGATTATTGTTTTCGCAAATGGTGACGCAAGTGGACCACTGACTTGTGGCGCGCCGGCGGGGCAGGTGGATCAATATATTATTAAGCGGGTGATTGCTTTTCCGGGTGAGCGTGTGACGGTGAAAGATGGGGTTTTGACGGTATATAATGACGAACATCCAGATGGTTATTCGCCAGATGATGAGACGCGCGTGGATGAGAATAATGGGCCGAAAGAGTATTCTTCGGGGGATGTCGACGTAGTGGTGCCGGCGGGAGAGATTTTCGTGGCGGGGGATAATCGTGAGGGGTCGCATAGCTTTGATTCGCGGTCGGGACTTGGGACGATACCGTATTGTCGGATTATTGGGCCGGCGGTATTGAGGATTTATCCGTTTAGCGGGATTCGGGTGTTTTAGACGATTTGTTAGTCTAGCCAGTTGGGTTTGCCGATATGAAAAAGTCGCTATTTGTAGCGACTTTTTAGAGGAAGGAAGTAGGATTCTTGGAGGAATGGAGCGGAGTCACTGTCGATAATGACGGAATAATTAATTGACGGATAGAAGTGGTTGAAGAATCCGAGATGACTAGTGACGGAAAAATACGTGCACGGCTTGATTGTCGCGATCGGACGCTTAATAGTCGGGCGGAGTCGCGAATTTGGGGCGAAAAGCTCGTATTTGATCGAGCGGGTTCGGCTGATTTTGTGGCCGGGAGCGATAAGCCCGCGCGTACTAGACCGCAGTAGTTCATCGAGAATAGGTGGTATGAGTCCGTTATGACTATGCCCAGCTAGAGCAAAAATATTAGTGTTGAGCGGAGCTGCGTCGAGATGGCGTGGCGAATGCACTAATAAATAATGGTCACGTTCCTGTACGGCTTGTAGCTCCGGTAGGAATTGTCGGAGTTGTTGGACGTAGGCGTCAGTGCCATTCCGGTTGGAGTTTATATTAGTGGGATAACATTCTTCCGGCAGAGTAAGCCCTAAGACGCGGATGTTTCCATCGTCGAAAATGTATTGGCTATTGGTCTCGGAATCAATTTCCAGCAAATGAAGATTTGGAATGCTACGCAGGGTATCACGCCATTCATGGTAAATAGTCGACGCTTGAATGTACTGACCATGATAGCTGTAGTCGTGATTTCCCGATATCATGATGAGTGGAGTAATTTGCGTCAATCGGCGTAACCACTGTACGAGGATGGCGCGCTTGGTATGATTTTCGATCTCATCGAGCGAATTGATTAAATCGCCGAGAAAAAAGAAATAGTCAATGTTATATGTTTTGGCAGCATGCTGAAACTCTTGCAAAAGAAAGTCTAGTTTGCGCGGAGAAACTTTACGACTATATTGTAGGTCGCTGAAAGCAAGGATGTTGCGCCGGCGTGGCGTTCTGATAATGCTTTGGTGTCCATACATGTTCCCTCCTCCTTTCTTAAGGTACTTTGTATATTATATAACTATTTTTAAATAAGAGCAAGATGTGGATTGAGTTTTTGGCGGAAACATGCGATAATAAAGGATATGAAGAATGTTTGGGCGGAGTTGCCGCGCGGTTTTACGGTTTTGGCG
>CANBEI010000066.1 GCA_947367565.1 uncultured Candidatus Saccharibacteria bacterium
GACCTGCGGGAATACCAGAGGATTTTGGTGCTTTCGACGTCGCCGTATCACAAACAAAATTACATATTTAGCGCCCTAGCATGCTATTGCCGGCGTTACGGCATAGAACTACTGGACGATAGCTTTACCAATACTGACGGGAAGCTGTATGCGATGTGGCGCTTTTGGGAGCAAGGGGTGAAAGTGCCTCGGACAGCCTTTGGACCAGTAGGCTTTTTGGCAGAGACTTTGCCGAAATTTGGTGGAGTTGGCGTTTTGAAGTCGGTGAATGGGACAAAAGGTCGCGATAATTATTTAGTACGAAGTGCGGAAGAGATTCGTAAAATCATAGCCGAAAATCCCGAAACGTACTTTACGCTGCAAAATTTTATCCCCAACGATGGAGATTATAGGGTGGTGTTGTTGAATTTTGAGCCAAAATTAGTGATTTACCGTTCGGCCAATGGTAAGGATTTTCGCAATAATACTTCGCTCGGAGGACAAGCAAGTTTGGTTGCGTTGACAGAGGTAGATCCGAAGGTGCTGGATTTGGCCATTAAAGCTGCTAAAGCCCTAAATATCAGAATTGCGGGGGCGGATATTTTGCAAGACAAGACGACTGGCGAGTATAGCGTACTAGAGGTAAACCGTACGCCACAGTTAGCATCAGGGGCGTTTGTAGATGAAAAAATGCAAATTCTAAAGGAATTAGCTCAATAAAAGTGACTACTCAAGAGAGCTATTAATCGTTAATCGAGCCCGCTCATGATGTAGAGGACGTTGGTATGTTCGGCACCATTTAGGGTGTGGTAGGATTTGGGTCGGCGGAGGTCGACTAAGTAGGCGTTTGATGAAAGGTTCTTGCGACATTCTGCGGCAATGCGGGCGCGCAACTCTGGATAATCGGTGTGAGACAGATTGGCACAGACCAGGAACTCAATCCTGACATCGAGGATTAAGGAGTCGAAATTATTAGTGATAATCTCTGCGCAGCGGTCGAGCATTTGGTGAGCTAAATTTAGCTCGGTGACGGGGCGAGTGTAGAAATGCGAGTCGCAGAGGATAATGTGAGTATAGAGGTAAATTAGTAGTAGCGGGTCGGCGGTGGCGGCATCATAACGCAAGGCTTTTTGGGCGAGTTCTTGGACGACATTTTTGCCACGCGGGAAGAGCACTTCAGTGAGGCAAATCACATTGACCGCCCAAGTTGAGAGGGCAAGAATAGCACCGTCGTCATCTATCAAAGCGTCAGCGAGATCATACAGGCGCTCCAGCGGGACTAGCTCCAGAAGCTTCTCGCGTAGGTCAACATTGTACTCCTTGAGTAAATGATTAACCCGAAAAAGCGCAGCATCAATACCATAGAGGCAGCTGTATTTCTCAAAATAAGGACGACGAATATCTATTTTGTTGACATGGGAGAAGTCATTATCCGCCAAAAGAGCAGCGAGGTCTTGACTCGGCATGTAACTAGCGAAGAAATCTCGAAAATCGTCGGTATGGAAGTAGTTTTTGATGCGGGTAGCAAAATGAAATTGCTTATCAGGGGAGAGCTCGTCGAAATGTTGGTAGTAATATTCACGGACAGTCATGAACTTTAGCGTTGGCCTTTCATGTATTTTTGGTGAAAGCGTTGCGGGTCGGCGCGTAGCTCTTGATTAAGAGTGTTATTGCCAGGGCGTGAAGCATATTTGACGTCGAGTTTAGAAACATCAACCAGGAATTTGCCTTTGAGGGTACGGCGGCCGATGAGAACTGGGAAATCATTGCGGCTGCGGTCAGCTAGGGTATAGGTGATGCGGATCCGGCGACCCTTGATGGTGGTGGATAGCGCAACCATGTAGCGAATTGACTCTTGACCGGTAGAGTTGCGGACGTTAAGGACTTTGTATTCACTGGCGGTTAAACGTTCGCCAGTGTAGAGCTTGTAGCCGGGAGCAAAGAGGCTGAATTCGAGCTGGTTGTCTGGGGTGAGGTGGATGTCGCTAGCCCAGATGGAGGAGATGGTCGCACCAGTATCAACTTTGGCGGGAATATGTTTAATCTTACCAATATTAATCTTGACACTGTTGCCGATGATGGACAGGTCGCGCTGGTGGTCTTTTGGTTCAGTCATATTGGTAATTATAGCACAGTATGTACAAAAGTCAAAATAAGCATTGACTTTTTAAGTAAAGTGTGCTATAATGTATAGTATATAGTCCGATTAGATTCCCTAAATACGGACTGTATGAACATTATAGCTTAGGAAAAGAGAGGTGTCAGTATGGGTACTGTATGCAAGCGGTGGGCACGCGCACAGAGACGCAACAACCTGCTGCCAATCGAAGAGCTCAGAGAAGTATCTACTCCCCAGCTGGAGTGTGCGCTCGACGAGCTTGGCGAAATCGCCGGAAAACTCAATATGGTAGAAATGGTAACCGCAGTCAACCACAACACCGAGCGTGACAAATGGCTGGAACTGGCGCGGCAGGGTAAGTTTACAACACCGCATCTGGAGTATAATGTAGATTTGCTCAAGGATGCGGTCGCGAAGAAAACTGCCGTAGAAAAAGCCGCAGCAAATATCACTGCCGCCTGTGCGGGATTGCCTGCTACGGTGGTGGGTGGCGATCTGCGAGCGCTGGCGAACAACCGAGTGGCGGAAGTCAATTCGATGATTTCTGCTGCCGATGCAATCCTGCGCAAGGACGCCTTAACGGCGGGGCGCAAGATGATTGCGCTCTATGGTCTACCGACTAATGTCAACGAAGTCAAACGAATCATCGACGCGCACCGAAACGGAAGCCCAGTCGCAACGGCTCAGCCGATTTACTCGACTGAGGAACGCGACAAGCTCGCAAGGATTCAGCTCGATGCGGAAGCGCTCAGGAAGTTATATGTCTGGGTCGCTCGGAGGTATGGTATTG
>CANBEI010000067.1 GCA_947367565.1 uncultured Candidatus Saccharibacteria bacterium
GTATACGCCAGCACTATCAAGCAAGATGAGATGGCTAATTTTGCCAGGCTTGGCGACGCAGAGATTCATGAGGATGCGACCGCCATTACTATGGCCGAGGACTACGGCACCATCAGGCAGATGGCGATCAGCCCAGCGCACATAATCGTCAATCGTCCAAACTTTATTGGACGAAGCGGTGAGACCGGGGACGTTTAGCATTTCAACGCTGAGGCCGAGCTTCTTAAGATTGGTGATAGTTTTTTCCCAAGGGGCAACGGTATAAGTCCAACCATGAATGATGTAGAGTTTTGGCTTGGTCATTTTTGCCCCCGTTTCTCGCGATGTTTGTTGTTGGCAGGTTCGCGACGAGACAATTTTTTAGCGTCCTCAGGATTTTCGAGTAGGTTTTCGATTATCAATTCGAGATTTTGGCCACCTTTAAAAATCAAGGTTTCCTCGCCGGTGGCATTCTGCTCGATGAAAGTGAGGGCTTTTTTAGGATCAAGCGTCGTACGGGCAGGCACGCCAAGTTCGCGCAGGCGTGAGGCGGTGTATTCTTTGGTGCGGGGACCAACTAGGATCACCATTTCAGGATTAGTGTCGGCGATCAGATTTGCGAGTTTTCGATGCTCTTCTCCCTCATGATTGTCTTGTTCAACGATGTCGCCAATCACTAGCCATTTGTGGCCGGCGCGGAGATTGCGGACCATCTCGAGAATGGACTGGGCGCTAGCAAGATGGGTGCCGTAGCTACTATCAATAATGTTGAGGTCTTTTTTGCCGTGGAGATAAGAACTGCGACCGGGCGGGACGGGCATACTGCTAAAATCAGTCCGCAAAGGTACGCCGAGATAATCGACCAGGGATTCAAGCATGAGAAGTTGGAGAGCAATATCCTTGGGCTGAGGTTGAGCAAAGTGGAAAGAAGCCGACTCAAAGATAAAATCAGTGCGGGTGGGATAGACGTTATAGCGCTTAAGCTTCTTTTTGTCGAACTCGACGGTCTTGGTTTTGGTGCCTTTAATGGTGGATTTTGCTTCGGAAGAGAGCCAGAGGGTAACTTCGGGTTTGAGCCAATTGGCAAGGAATTCGACTTCGCGCGGGCGCTCGCTATCAATTGCGACGACGTAAAATTCCCCGCTGCGATGATAATAGAGAGCGCGGATCGGGGCGAGAAAAATCGCCTTGAGCCAGTGGGTCTTGGAATCACGAGCAGTATTTATACCAAGGAGATCAAAAGCGACCCCCGTAGCGGAAGTGGCGCTGGGTGAACAATGAGCGCGCTCCCCCAGTTCGAATTCAATCATATGGAGCATCATGGCCTTATCGTCGGGGCCAGTGACAGCGATGACACGGGGGTGCCAGCGCCGAAAAGCAAAGTTCGCAAAAAACCGAAGGTATTTCGCCATAGCGAAGTGAGAGCGGTTTTTGGAACGCGTAGCTGATGACATGTCTCTATTATAGCACAGACTAGGCTAGGCGCAAAAACACCGCCCTCGGCGGGGCGGTGTCTGCTTTTGACTTTTGGCTACATCTTGATTTCTGCGTCGACACCAGCTGGCAAAGAGAGATTCTGCAAAGAATCAATCGTCTTAGGGGTGGCGTTGGAGATATCGATCAAACGCTTGTGAACTTTCATTTCAAAAGCTTCACCGCCAGTCTTGTAGACGTGTGGTGACTTCACAACAGTAAAAGTACTGCGCTTAGTAGGTAGAGGTACAGGGCCAGAAACGGTGGCACCAGTACGCACAGCGGTATCGACGATTTGCTTAGCGCTTTGGTCGATAACACGATGATCGTAAGCCTTGAGACGAATACGAATTTTGAGGCCTTCATCTTTGGTATCGGTCATGATTGATTCCCTTTCTCGATTCCATAACCTCAGCAGACTGCTAGACGAGTCGGCAGTGAGTTTTTGGAATCTCAATGTTAATTAATGATGAGTTTATTATAGCACAGTTCTCTTGTATAGGCAAGAAAATCCCCCAGCCGAAGCTGGGGGGAGGGGTTAGGGCTGAGATGACGCGGGAGCGATGAGATCGTAGTGTCCCTTACCTCGCCAGTCGTAGATACGAATCAGATCCACGATGGGTGATGGCAACCAAAACCGATCTAAGCATGTGGCAAGCTCGCCTGCGTTGGCGCAGCTGGTTTCGGTATTGGTGCCCTTGTAATAGCTGTAGGCCACGAAGAGCTGAGCGCCATACGCGAACTGAGTCAGGCGACTGGCAACCAGCGCGTTATCGGGCAAGAGCTTGCCGAAGTCGATGCCGCGCTCTAATACCGTGACAGCGAACCGACAATGCGTACGTTCGTTAGTTTCACTGAGGATCTCGACAGCGTTAAGACCCATCTCCAGACGTTGCGGACGATCCAGCAACGACATAACGTGGGCAGGTTTAGCCGCGGTGGCGGGGTAGTAGACTCCTGGCATCACGTTTAGGGCGATGTTTTGTTGGCTGCGGACGCCGTACATGCGGACGTTGGGCTCCTTAGGCCCATCAGTAACCAAGAAAACGAATTGGCCTCCGGACGAATAAACTTGCTGAGACATTTTGTAATCCCTCCTCTAAAGTACTCCACTTTTGGGGTAGACTAACTCTCATTATACGCCAAAGTCCAAGAAAATCTAGCATAAAACAAGTTAATTAGATAGGGCAGCTAAAGCTGACTGAGGGTTTCCCAATCCAAGAGACTAAGATCTTCGGCACGAGCATCAG
>CANBEI010000068.1 GCA_947367565.1 uncultured Candidatus Saccharibacteria bacterium
CCCCCTTTTCACGCAGAAGACGGCATACGAGATCCTGAGATGTCTCGTGGGCTCGGAGATGTGTATAAGAGACAGGGTAAATCCACCCTTTTCCGCGTCATTCTCGGCCAACAATCTCTTGATGATGGAGAAATTTCCCTCGAAAGCGTTCGTATTGGTTTTCTACCACAAGAAATCATTATCGAACCGCGCCACGGCGATCTCACCGTCTGGGATTATATCGCTGCTGGCCGACCCGTTGACGACCTTCAAGAAAGACTCAATGCCGAATACGAAAAACTCGCCAAATATCCTAACAGCGCTGCTATTCTAGATCGTATTCAAACTCTCCAAGATCAAATCGATTCCTATGATCTTTCTAGTTTTGATCACGAACTCATGCGCGTCATCGAGAAAATGGGACTTGAATCCCTCATGGAACAAAAAATGTCCGAACTCTCCGGCGGCCAAAAGTCCAAAGTCGCTTTTGCGCGTGTACTTTTTGAAAACGCCGGCCTATTACTCCTCGACGAACCCACTAATCACCTTGACGCCAGTACCAAACTTTTTGTAAGCAACTTCCTTCGTAATTACCAGGGCACCGTCCTTGTTATCTCCCACGACGTTGATTTTCTCAATACCGTCACCAATAAAACACTCTTCGTTAATAAAACTACACACAAAATCAAGCTTTACAAAGGGAACTACGCTGCTTTTCGACGTCAATACGCCGCTGAAAAAGCCGCCGAAGATCAGCGTATTAGTCTTGAAGAGCGCGAGATCAAGCGTCTTGAGGAATTTGTCAAACGTGCTCGCGCCGCCAAACGCAGCAATACTGCTCTCATCGGCATGGGACATCAGCGCGAAAAAGTTCTCGAAAAACGTCTTGCAGCCCTCGAAACCCGCGAAACCGAGTATGCGCGCGTGGAAATACGCATCACACCTCGTTCCGTTGGTGGCCGCACGCCCCTCGAGATTCAAAACCTCAGCTTCACTTACCCCGATGGCCCAGAAATCTACAACCGCCTCTCTTTTAGTCTTAATCGTGGCGAGAAATTCCTTATTGTTGGTGAAAACGGCGTTGGTAAATCTACTTTGCTCAAACTTATTGTCGGTGCCTACCCGGAACTACGTGAAAATGTTGTAAAAAATACAACACTTTTGAAGCCTAATTCTGGTTCGATCATTTTTGGTCATGGCACTACCCTCTCCTACTATGCTCAGGAACTAGAACTCCTTGACCCACGGCGCACCATCTTTGATAACGTTCGAACCTACGACTTTACCGACACAGATCTACGCGGCATACTCAACAACTTCCTCTTCGCTGGCGACGATATTTATAAAAAAGTCGAAATCCTTTCTCCAGGCGAGAAAGCTCGCGTCGCCCTCTGCAAAACACTACTCGAGCGCGTCAATCTCCTTATCCTCGACGAACCCACCAACCACTTTGACCCCGAAACCCAAAAAATCATCGGTGAAAATCTTCGCAATTACCCCGGCACGATTATCATGGTTAGTCACAATCCTGCCTTTGTCGAGCAAATCGGCATCACCCGCATGCTAGTTGTCCCACCACTTAGTAATCAATCCCGCCAAGCTATCATCAAAAACTTCTCCCCCGAACTTCTCGAATATTACTACTATTTAAATAGTGACTTGGTTTAGTTCTTTTTGCGTATTGCTACCGCAATTTGATCAACGATTTCCTGTTTATTCATCCGTTCAGCCTCACTCATCACCGCTACTGGCAAGCCTGCATCCATAAGCGTAGCAACTCGCTGATCGTCCCCCAGTATTACTACACACAAAATCCTGAAACTATCCGCATGGCACATCACATAGTCCACTGTCTGCCCAGTAATGCTCTCGAGCGCCTTTTTCGCATCTTGGCCATCAATCTCTGTGTCTAGAATCGCCGCCAATGCCACGTTCGGGAAAATGTAGCAACGCTCCCCAAAAGTTTCTGTCAACTTCAAATAAAAACCCTGCTGTAAATCGCTCATCATGCGACTTCTCGCCCGATATTGATATTTTACCGATTCTGCCACCTGCTCCGACTCCGCCGCAGACCTCTTCTCCTCATTCCGAGCCACAAGTTTTGCCACAATAATTGCCACTGCCGCAATCGCCGCCCCACAAACCAAAAGAATTATCACGATGCCCAATTCGTTCATAGCTCCATTATACCATAAGGGGATTTCCAATAATAGTATAAATCTAACTGTATCGCCATCAAACATCATTCAAGAAAAAACATGCATGCCAAATTTGCAATCTGGCTTTTATCTCGCTACGCAGCGCAGAGCAAAGCCGACGCCACGCCAACGGTTACCCTGGGCGTGGACGAGGCCGGTATACGTAGCCAGGTAGCGCCCGACGGTAGCGGAACCAGCCGTAGCAGACCACCAGTAGCCATCCAGCGTACGCGAGTCGAGGTAGCCGTAGGAACGGCGGTAGTAGCCAGTACGCAGGAACTGGAGAGGCCATTCATTAATACGGTTGTAGTTGGGGGTGCTGGCGCCAAAACCAGATTAGCCATCCTCCAGTACTCATCTGTTTATCGTCTAATCCAGTCAGATAGTAAAAACTTCACCAAAAGGTGAAGTTTTTACTATGGCTGGGGATGAGGGATTCGAACCCCCGAATGCTGGGACCAGCCCCC
>CANBEI010000069.1 GCA_947367565.1 uncultured Candidatus Saccharibacteria bacterium
GCCCACGGAACTTTTACGTCCTGAAAGGAAAAATTAAAAAGCATCCCCGGCGCAAGGCGTCACATTCCAGAGCTAGGTTAGAGGCTTATTTTTTCTTCCTTCCTCTTTCCTCCATTAGGCACTACCTGGGTAGAGGCAGCGGAGGGGGAGACCGATGCACTGACCGTTACGACCATTCGGGTTGACTGCCGTAGTATTAAAACGTAAGCTATAAGCACCGGCACCATCTTCAGTATAGATAGACCGCATACGCGAGAACCCTTCAGCACCCATGCCGCCAACCCAACCATAATCTAAATATATCCTCCCACTACGGACAAAAGCCAAAAAGTCCACCACTCCTACGCCCAAACCATTAATAGATCTTCCTGCAGCAATATCCACAAAACTTAAACTTCAGCACATAGCAAAAACGCCACAAATGTGGCGTTTTTGCTATGGTGGAGTAACAGGGATTCAAACCCTGGACCTCTGCCTTGCAAAGGCAGCGCTCTAATCAGCTGAGCTATTACCCCTAATATTAACATCGTAACGAACCAACTGGTGGGGATATGTGGACTTGAACCACAGACCTCTAAATTATCAGTTTAGCGCTCTAACCAGCTGAGCTATATCCCCAATGTACTCATTTTACCCCATAATTACACAAAAATCAAGGCCGAAAACTCCCGTAAACCGCCCCTGGGTCCAATTTTACCCCTCGTGCCTGCGCCATCTCTGACACCGTCAAAAACTCGTACCCCTCTTTCCTAAGGTCATCAATCATCCCTCCCACTGCATCCACCGTCGATCCATAAATATCATGCATAAGCACAATCGCCCCATCAAACGCCCTCTCTGTCACATGTTTCCGCACCGCCGCGGCATCCTTAACTTTCCAGTCCTCCGGATCAATCGTCCAAATCACCAGCGGTTGCTGAATCCCCGTCTTCACCGTATCATTAATCGCTCCGTACGGCGGACGCGTCAACCTCGATACATGCCCCAAATTTGCCTGAAACACCCCATCCATCGCCACCACTTCCTGCTGCACCCCTGTTAGATCCAGCGTCGTCAAATCCACATGCCCCATCGTATGACTTCCGACAACATGACCCGCCTGTTCCTCGCGCTTCAAAATCTCCGGTGCCGCCTGCGCCATCCGCCCTATGACGAAAAACGTCGCCTTCACCTTCTTCTCTTGTAAAATATCCAACAACCGCGGCGTCGTTGCTGGCGAAGGCCCGTCATCAAACGTTAACGCAATCAGTTTCTTATCTTTTGGCTTACGCACCGGCAAATTCGCTGGTTTTGATCGAACATATGATACCCCCACACGCAATTCCCCTTGTTCTTCCTCCTCCGCATCATCAATAGCATTCAACTCTCCGCTATCCTCATCCATCACCTCTTTAGCCGCCATCACTTCCTCCTGCGCCCCTGGAGCCATTTCACTATGTCGCAACATCCCCCACGCCGAAAACACTGCCGTTAAAACCAGCATTAACCCTGCCACAACCTTAAACCATGGAAACAAAATATTAAAATCCCGCATTTTTTGACCAATGGTCAGTTTTTTTACGGTAATCTTCGTCCGTCGTACATGTCCATCCCCTACCCTCTCACTCTCAACCTTACGCTCTCGACCCCCGCCCCCTCTTTCTATCGGTTTCTGAGCCGTCTTCCTACCTTTCTTCACCACCATTACCTCCTAGAAGGCATTGTCTCGCCCACTCATACATCGCAATCCCCGCTGCCACCCCTACATTCACCGACCGCGTTGAGCCAAAATTCTCAATTTCCCGTACATCTTGCGCCCGCGAAAGCGCTTCCTCCGTCAAACCTGCCCCTTCACTACCAAAAAGCAATGTTGTTTTCTGTACAAATTTTTTACGCGCCAGCGGCCTCACTCGACTATCATTATTTTCAATCGCCACCACTTCCCGTCCTCTCCCCAGTTGATCTGCATAAAAACTTTCTACATCCGTCCAATACACTATCTCCAAGTATTTATCCGTGCACATCGCACCCCGACGATTATACTTTTTCTTCCCTATAATATGCACTTTCGCCGCATTAAAATTATTTGCACTCCGCACAATCGTCCCCACATTGAAATCATGTTCAACGTTCTCAATTGCTACCTCTAATGCCGACCGCTTTTTGTCCAATTCAGCAAAAACTTGTTCATTCGGCATACCTTTGTATTCATCCTGCAAATTCCGTGTATCAATTTTTGTTTCCAAGTTTTCCATACTACCTATAATTATACCATATTTAAGAGACGAAACATCATCTGAACCGCTTTCACCAAACACTCCATCCACCAAAAATCACCCTCGCGGGTGATCCTCAGATTAACAACTTAGTTGTGCAATTCATCGACAGTCGTAAAGCTTTTCTGGGTCTGGACTGCTCCAGTCTAGTGTTCCAAGCTTCCGAACACTATCCCAATCAACCTAGCTACAGCACATATCACTATATACTGCGCATCAATCTCCCTAGAAAGGAGGTAATCCATCGACACGTTCTCGTACCGATGCCTTGTTACGACTTAACCCCAATCATCTCCCC
>CANBEI010000070.1 GCA_947367565.1 uncultured Candidatus Saccharibacteria bacterium
TAATTGGTGACATAATAATCCTCTTAGCTTATATTATAACTCATTTTTGTTAAAAAGTCTAGATTAATATGTGATAATCTGGTATTTTGGCAAATTTGTAGTTTAATCATGGAGTGGGAACCAGTCTTCAAGGGTGTAATTTGCACCAATAACACTGGCGACGGCGAGAGTAGGTTGAATTTTTTGGTATTTGGGATGTGTGGAGAGATATTTTTCAGCGGCATAGTGCATTTGTTGGTGTTTCTTGGGGGCAATTTGGTCGACTGGAGTACCATAATTGTTGCTTTTGCGGTATTTGACTTCTGTGAAGTAGATTTTTGCTTCGTGAAGCGAGATCAGATCGATTTCGTAAGTTTTGGTTTTGAAGTTTTGCGTGATAATCTGATGACCAAGTGAACGAAGATGGTCGGCAACGATAGCTTCGGCCTTTTGTCCAGAGGCTGTGGTTGTAGTGGGTTGGTCGCTTGGGTCGGGCTGAGTGGCTGATGGATGCGTAGCGGCGGCAGGGTCTGGGAGTATATTACTATTTGGATTGGCTGGGTTAGTGTTCGCTAGCTCGCGGATAGGACGAAAACTTCTGCGGTGCTCTGGGCAGATGCCATGAGTAAGGAGCGCTTGACGATGGGCGGCAGTGCCATAGCCGACATGTTTGTCGAAACCGTATTCTGGGTACTGCGTGGCAAGCTGAACCATGTAATTATCTCGTGCAACTTTAGCGATGATGGAAGCCGCAGAGACTTCTTTGACGAGGAGATCGGCCTTTTTGAGTAAAGTGACTCGGTCGGCAAGCGGAGTGTCTGATAGAAAATTTACCGTACCATCGATGACGATTTCGTCAAATGGAGTCTTCTGAGTAAGAATTTGTTTGACGGCACGTTGAGCGGCGAGTTTTAGCGAATTGCTCAAGCCGTAGCGGTCAAGCTCGGTTGCAGAAACCCAACCAAGACCAGTGATACTGTGTTGCAAGATGATGGCGCTGAGAGCAGAGCGCTTCCTAGAAGTGAGCTTTTTGGAGTCGGTGAGTTGATCGATCCAGCTGGGGTCTTCGGTCTTGAGGTCTTGTTTTAAATTATCCTGTAGCGTGTTTTTGGCTTTGTTGGGTTTTGGAGCTGTTTTATCTTGTGTCTTTAGAATGACTGCGCCTATGACTAACGGCCCCGCCCAGGGGCCGCGTCCGACTTCATCAATACCGAGGATAATTTTACTCAGCTTTGGCTTCTTCTGCTACGGGAGCGGTTTCGGTGGCGGAAGCCTCGTTTGCTGGGGTCTCAGCTACTGGGAGAGCATTGACTGCTACGCGATCAAAAGCCTTGTTAGTGAGACGGGCGGATTTACCAGAGCGTTCACGCAAGAAGGAAAGGTTTTTGCGGCGAACTTTGGCACGGTGGACGATCTCGATCTTCTCAACTAATGGGTTGTGAATTAAGAAAGATTTTTCGACACCTACGCCAGATGCGACTTTGCGAACGGTAATACGAGCAGTATGGGAATCTTTGCGATCGGTGCGGATAACGACGCCTTCAAAGACCTGAGAACGGAACTTTTCGCCTTCTTTAATTTTTTGGGTCACACGGACCGTATCGCCGGAGCGAACATCGACGACAGCAGGTTTTTTCTGTGCGTCACCAATCTTCTTTAAATCTGTAAAACTCATATTTTAACCTTTTATATTACAACTGTGACCTATTGTATCATACTTTTTTGGATTTGAGAAGAGGCTTTACCCCTTTTTCAGAGCTTGCTTAATTCTTTCTTCGACCGATAGACTAGCATCAACACTCGCTAGGGCTTCAGTAGCCTCTTTGAGCGGGAATCCGAGTGCAATCAGAGCGTCGAGGGCTTCATCATTCGGCCCAGTGGGAGCAAGCGTAAACTTAGTCTCGGTCGCACCGTAGTGACTAGGAATACCGACGCGGTCACGCAAGTCGACGATGACGCGTTCGGCGGATTTTTTGCCGACGCCGGCAGCTTTGGCGATAAAGCTCGCGTCGGTATTAGCGATAGCGTTACGGACCTCCTCGGGAGTACCGAGGCTGAGGATACCGATAGCGGCTTTTGGACCGATGCCGTTAACGGAGATTAGCATCTCAAACAACTTTTTTGCGGCGAGGCTAGAAAAACCATATAAGTCTTCGCCATTATCGCGGACAGCGTGGTAGGTATAGAACTTTTTGCGGTCGCCAAGATTGACGGTTTCGGCGTCAGGGGCGGAGATAATGACTTCATAGCCAACTCCATGAACGTCAATGATGATGGATGTTGGGAGTTTTTCGGTAACCTGGCCGTCGAGGTGGGCGATCACTTCTTTTTGCGTCCGAAGAGGTTAATGATGATTACGAGGATGATGGTAGCCCCAAGTGCGCCGAGTGAAATATAGAGCGGCCACATTTCGGTATTGGTATCATCTTCGCAACCGGGTTCGTCGCCGGTGGCGCAGATGACTTCCGGTTCGTTAGCCAGACCTTCGTCGAGGGCGTTTTCGAGTTCAGTGTCATAGGTTTCGGGGCGAGACTGGCAATCTTCGTCAGTGCTATCAATGCAGTCGTCGTCAAT